>CAZMVJ010000078.1:0-152 GCA_964569445.1 uncultured Anaerolineaceae bacterium
CCCGAAGGGGAAGCGGGGGTCCAGTCCTGACCAGGCACGTCGCCTGGATTCCCGCCTACGCGGGAATGACTCACTAATAGTGTCACCCCCGCGGATAGCGCTTCGCATCCCGAAGGGGAAGCGGGGGTCCAGTCCTGACCAGGCACGTCGCC
>CAZMVJ010000078.1:252-12425 GCA_964569445.1 uncultured Anaerolineaceae bacterium
TGGATTCCCGCTTACGCGGGAATGACATGTTCACCGGTTCTCGGTCGGAGGGGGCGCAAAGCCGGAACGGACCGCATGCTATAATCCCGGCCGCTATGCCCGGCCTTGGCGCTGAAGGATTTCGAGGGATTTTTCTCTATCTCTCCGCCGCATTCGGCGCCTTCCTCGTCGCCCTGTGGCTGAGCCTGGTCTTCTGGACCTGGCGCGACATCCGGGCTCGCTCGCAGGACCGTTTCCTGCGCGTGCTGGCCCCCTTGCTCGTGCTTCTCCTCAACCTGCCGGGCGTGATCGTCTACTTGATCCTGCGCCCGCGCCTGACCCTCGAAGAAGAGTACGAACGGGCTCTGGAAGAGGAAGCCCTGCTCAGCGGCATCGAGTCCCATCGGGCGTGCCCGGGCTGCAGCCGGCAGACTCAGAACGATTGGCTGCTTTGCCCCCACTGCCACACTCGGCTGCGCAAGTCCTGCGCGCGTTGTGGACGGCTGCTCGAGCTCCCGTGGAACCTGTGCCCGTACTGCGGGACGCCTGCGCAGGCCGTCAAGAACGAAATCCCGGCCGAAGAACCCTCCCCGGCCGGGGTCTGAACCCCAACTCGTCCAATCCTGCTGCGGAGTCGCCTCAGGCGTGAGGGGCCGGGATGGCCAGCGCTTTCCATCCGGCATATCTCGCCAGCGATCCGAGCTCATCTTCGATGCGCAACAGCTGGTTGTACTTCGACACCCGGTCGGTGCGAGCCGGCGCGCCGGTCTTGATCTGGCCCAGCTCGAGGGCCACCGCCAGATCGGCGATGATCGTATCCTCGGTCTCGCCGGAACGATGCGAGATGACGGCGCGCCAGCCCGCCCGGCGGCAGACGTCGATCGCACGGCGCGTCTCGGTCAGCGTTCCGATCTGATTGAGCTTTACCAGCAACGCGTTGCAGGCGCGCTCATCGACGGCCCTCTGCACCCGTGTGGGGTTGGTCACCAGCAGATCGTCGCCCACGAGCTGCACTCGGCCGCCGAGCTCGGCGGTGAGCTGCTTCCAAGATTCCCAATCGTCCTGCGCCAGGCCATCCTCGATGGAGACGATCGGGTATTGGCGCACCCAATCGGCCCAAAAGCGCACCATCCCCTCCCCGTCGAGTTGTTTGCCTTCGCGGCGAAGGTTGTAGCGCTTCTGATCGGCGTCGTAGAGCTCGGAGGCCGCCGGATCCAATGCCAAGGCCACCTGGTCGGGTGATTTGAGGCCCGCCTGGACGATCGCCTCCAGGATGACCTCCACCGCTTCGGCGTTCGTCTTGAGCGCCGGCGCGTAGCCGCCCTCGTCGCCCACCAGAGTCGAGTAGCCCCTCTGCTTGAGCACCGTTCGCAGGGCGTGGTAGACCTCGGCGCCCCAGCGCAAGCCCTCGGCGAAGCTCGGGGCCCCCAGCGGCATGACCATGAACTCCTGGGCGTCCGTCGACTGCCATCCGGTGTGAACGCCGCCGTTGAGGATGTTCAGCATCGGGACCGGCAGCAGGGCCGCCGAGGGACCTCCGAGGTAACGGTAGAACGGCACGCCGGAGGACGAAGCGGCGGCCCGCGCTGCCGCCAGACTGACGGAGAGGATGGCGTTCGCCCCCAGCCGTCCCTTGTTCGGCTGCCCATCGAGGTCGATCAGCGCCGCGTCCAGCTCGGCCTGGTCCAGGAGTCGCCCGGCCAAAGCCTCCGCAATCGGGCCGTTGACGTTGGCGACGGCCCGCTGCACGCCCTTCCCGCCATAGCGACCCTTGTCGCCGTCGCGCAGCTCGAGGGCCTCGTGGGTGCCGGTCGATGCGCCCGAGGGGACGATGGCGCGTCCCTGCGAACCATCACTCAGGCGGACCTCTGCTTCGACGGTCGGATTGCCGCGCGAGTCGAGAACTTCTCGCGCGTGAATGGAGGCGATGGTGGGAGCCGTCATGGTTGCATCCTCCGGACGATTATACCGGCCGCTCCATTCGAAGCCGGCGCACATGCTCATCGAATCGACCGACAAGGCGCCATGTTAGAATCCGCGCATGCCCGCCGCGCGCGTGTACCTCGACTATGCTGCCAGCACACCGGTCGACGAGCGCGTCGTCGAGAAGATGCTCCCCTTCTTCGGCAGCCAATTCGGGAATCCGTCCAGTATCCATCGGTTCGGGCAGGAAGGTGAAGCCGCCCTCGACGACGCCCGCCGCGCCGTCGCCAACGTCATGGCTTGCCGACCGGGCGAGATCGTTATCGATAGGGGGACCACCGAGAGCGACAACCTCGCCATTTGGGGAGCTGCTCTGGCGGCGAGGGAATCACGCGGCGCGTCCCATATCCTGACGACCTCGGTCGAACACCCGGCGGTGGTCAATGCCTGCCGCTACCTGGAACGCCATCACGGCTTCCAGGTGGAATGGCTGCCGGTCGACGCCGACGGACGGGCCGATCCCGACGACGTTGCCCGCCGCCTGCGCGACGAGACGGCCGTCGTTTCCGTGATCTACGGTAACAACGAAATCGGCAGCATCAATCCGGTGGCCGCCATCGCCGAGCGCTGTCGCCACCGCGGGGTTGCCTTCCATACCGACGCCGTCCAGGCCGCCAGCCAGCTTCCGATCGAGGTCGACGAAGTCGGCGCCGATCTCATTTCCATCGGCGCGCACAAGTTCTACGGGCCGAAGGGCGTCGGCGCGCTGTACTGCCGGGCCGGCATCGCTCTCGAGCCTCTGCAGCCCGGCGGCGAACAGGAATCCGGCCGACGCGCCGGCACCGAAAACGTGCCGCTCATCGTCGGCCTGGCGACGGCGTTCGAGATCACGGCCGCCGAGCGGACCCAACATGCCCACCGTTTCGCCGGATTGCGTGATCGGATCCTCGACGGCGTTGTCGGCGCTGTGCCCGGCGCCCGCGTCACCGGCCACCGGCAAGATCGGCTTCCCAACCACGCTTCCTTCGTGTTTCCCGGAGTGGACGCCAATCGCCTCCTGGCCGCGCTCGACCTGGCCGGCTACGCCTGCTCGTCTGGTTCGGCCTGCAAGACAGGTGACCCATCGCCGTCGTCGGCGCTGCTGGCGCTCGGTCTGGACTCAGAGCTGGCTCTTGGATCGCTGCGCGTCACCGTCGGGCGGCCGACGACGGACGAGGACGTCCTGGGATTCCTCGCAGCGTTGCCGGGCCTGGTCGAGGCGCAGCGCCGGACGGTGGCCGCCGCAGGATGACCTCCCCCATGCGTGTCGCCGTCGCTATGAGCGGCGGCGTCGATAGCGCCGTCGCCGCCGCCCTTCTGGTCGACCAGGGAGTCGAAGTCTTCGGCGTGATGATGCGCCTATGGGTCGAGGAAGGCCGGGTCAATCGCTGCTGCTCTCCGAGCGACGTCAATGGCGCACGGCAGGTCGCCTCAAGGCTCGGCATTCCCTTCTACGTCGTCGACATGAAGTCCGTCTTCCGCGAACACATTGTCTCCTTCTTTCTTGATGGCTACGCGCAAGGCGTCACGCCCAATCCTTGCATCGAGTGCAACCGGACGATCCGTTGGACGCATCTTCTGAAGGATGCCCTCAGCCTGGGAGCGACTCACCTCGCCACCGGCCATTACGCTCGGGTCCAGGCGCGCGGCGGCGAATGGGTCCTGCTGCGTGGGATCGATCCCCACAAGGACCAGTCCTACGTGCTGAGCGTGCTGGGCCAGGCCGAAATGGCGCATGCCGTCTTCCCGCTGGGCGAACACACGAAGCCAGAAGTCCGCGAGTACGCGCGCCGACGAGAGCTGCCCGTTGCCGAGCGGCCGGAAAGCCAGGATCTGTGTTTCCTTGCCGGAGACGACTACCGCGATTTCCTTCGGCGGCACGCTTCCGGCGGGCTGACGCCGGGACCCATCCTGGATATGGCCGGGGTTCAACTCGGAGAACACACCGGCTTGGCCGCCTATACCATCGGGCAACGCCGCGGCCTGCGGCTGCCGTCGAACGACCCGCTTTACGTCGTCGGCAAGGACCGATCGACGAACACGTTGATCGTCGGGAGTCGATCGGAGCTCGGACGCACGAGCTTTCTCACCCAGCGGGTCGGCTGGGTATCCGGCAAGCCGCCGGCGGCGACGTTCCCGGCCGAAGTGCAAGTGCGCTACCGCGCCGCCCGGGTGCCCTGTCGGGCGTCGACGCACTCGGACGGAACTTGCGATGTGGTGCTCGACCGGCCGCTGCCGGACGTGACACCCGGGCAATCGGCCGTTTTCTATCAGGGCGACGTCTGCCTCGGCGGCGGCGTGATCGCCGCATGAGTCTGCCGACCGTCTACCTCGGCTTCCTCATCGCCAGCCTGATCGGCCTTGCCTTCCATGCGCTGCGGGGCGGAACGCTTGGACGCCTCGTGCTCTACTTGGTGACGGCCTGGGTGGCTTTCTTCCTGGGTCATGCCCTGGCGGCGCTGATGGGATGGGATGCGGGCCGGCTGGGAGGCCTCAATCTGCTGCCGGCGATCGTCGCCACGGTGATCGGTCTGATGGTGGCTTCCCTGCTAGCCGGTCCGCGCGATCGCAAAGCACCGCCGCCGCGTCCTTCCTGAGTCCCTTCCGAGACGCTCAGCGCGGTCGGCGGTGGTATAATTCGTTGTTGTGGAAGGTCGCTCCACCGCACCCGACGATTTCGATTTCGCCGACGCGGAAGAGCCCTCCGAACCGTCCGACTCCCGCCGAACCCTTGTCGTCGTCGCGGCGATTGCCGTTGCCCTGATCGGGCTGGCCGTCGTCGTCGGCGTCATGGTCTGGCTGGTGGGGAACCCGGCGCAGGCGGAGGCCGTACGCGACGCCGTCATCGTGATGATCGCCCTCGAGTCGCTGATCACCGGGGCGGCGGTGATTGTGCTGATCGTCCAGGTCGCCCGGCTGACGGCGCTGCTGCAGAACGAAGTGCGGCCGCTGCTGGAGGCCTCGAATGAGACTCTGCGCACGGTGCGCGGGACGACGACCTTCTTGAGTGACAACATGGTCCGGCCGGTCGTGCGGCTCAGCGGAGCGGCGGCGGCGGTGCGGCGGGCCATCGAGCTGATCGGCCTCGGCCGAGTGCGATAGACCCTTCTACGGAGGCGGCAATGAGCAATAGCGATAACGATCTCGACTTCGGTGCGTTCCTTCTCGGAACGATCCTGGGAGGACTGGTCGGTGCGGCCGCGGCCCTGCTCTTCGCGCCCCAGTCCGGCGAGGAAACGCGGATGATGATCCGCGACAAGGGCATCGAGATCCGCGACAAGGTGGGCGAATCGGCGGCCGACGCTCGCGCCCGGGCGGAAGAGCTGGCGCGCGACGCCAAGGCCAAGGCCGAAGACTTGCAGCGACGGGGCCAGGTCGTCCTGGAAGAGCAGAAGGCTCGGCTCGACGCGGCCGTCGAAGCCGCCAAGGCCTCTCCGCACGTCAAGAAGTCTTAGCCTCCCGCTCTGCGGACCAACTAAACTCAACAGCGAGCACGCCGCGCGGCGTGCTCGCTGTTTTTCACCGTTA
Organism: uncultured Anaerolineaceae bacterium; assembly: GCA_964569445.1. Taxonomy (GTDB): domain Bacteria; phylum Chloroflexota; class Anaerolineae; order Anaerolineales; family E44-bin32; genus DATEVL01. Next base: position 5,722 of record CAZMVJ010000078.1, read on the forward strand.
CGATCGAAAGCCACCTGACGGGTCGGAAGGCGCCTGCGCAGGCGCCAGTCATGCCGCGTTCTCTCATCGGCCAACCTCCGGCTTGCTTTGCCAGGCTTGGCCGCGGATACGGCACTTTCCACCGAGCTAGAGTCCCGTGCCGTAAATAGCTGGACTATCTCTGTTCGTGGTGTTCTTGGGGCGGAGCCCTTTCGTGTGGAGCACCACCGCCGAACTCGTTCCTCGCCAAGCTCGAACGCCTTTGTCAACTTATCCCCGGAACGGGACGCTAGATGGCGACGCCCGGCTCCTATCCCCGTTCCAATTCCGCCATCGCCGCCGGAAGGAGCTGGGCGACTTCGCTCGCCAAGACACCGGCCGTCGTACCGGATTTCTCGGCAGCCAGGACGCCGGCTCGCCCGTGCAGGAAGGCGGCGAGGACGGAGGCCTCGACCGCGGCGACACCCTGGGCACACAGCCCGCTGATGGCTCCGGCCAAGACGTCGCCCGTCCCGGCCTTAGCCAGGGCCGCCGTGGCGAAGGGGATCACCCAGCCTCTCCCGTCGGGCGCCGCGACGACCGTGTGGGCGCCTTTCAGGACGACGACCTGGCCCCATTCCGCCGCCTTCTCGCGCGCAACGCCTTCTCGATTGGCCTGGATCGTCTCGCGGTCGAGGCCGGTCAGCGCCGACATCTCGCCGGGATGAGGCGTGAGGATCGAACCCGGCGGCAGGCGCGCCGGCCAGTCCTCCAGGGCAGCCAGGAGCCGCAGTCCGTCGGCATCGATGATGAGTTGCGGCAGCGGAATGGCTTCCGGCGCGGCCTCGCTGGCCCTCGGCAGGAATCCCATTCGGCCTCGCAGGTTGGACTCGGAGGGCCCGAGCAGCCGCTGCAGAAAATGCCGCGTCACGTCCTCCCTGCCGAGTCCCGGCCCCACCAGCAGCGCCTCGGCATCCTCACAACTCTTGCGCAGCACGTCGGCCGCCGCCTCGGTGATGACGCCCATCTCCTGCGGCAGGATGACCCAGGTCGCTTCGCGCAGGGCCGCGGCGATTGAGAGCTGCACCCCACCGGGTACCGCCAGCGAGACCAACCCGGCGCCGACCCGGTAGGCGGCCTCCCCGGCCAGCCCGGCCGACCCAGGGTAGTTGACCGACCCCGCCGCGATGACGACCTTTCCGAACGTCCCCTTGTGTGACTCCGGCGGGCGCGACGGCATCCACGCTCGCACTGTCTTGGCATCGGCAAGTTCCATCTGCACCTCGCTCAGCTCCTTCAATCCAGGATTCAATCCGATCTCCCCAACCACGATCTCCCCAACCAGGCTCGCCCCCGGGAAACGCAACAGGCCCGCTTTCGCCGCGGCCAGGGTCACGGTGACGTCCACCGCCAGCGTCGCCGGGGCGTGTGCGCCGCTATCGCAATCGAGGCCGGAAGGACAGTCGACGGCGACGCACAACGGCCGACGGAAGCGAGTCGATCGAGCCGCTTCAACTCGCAAGAGAACGGCGGAGATTTCCTCTTTGAGGGGAAGGCGAAATCCCGTGCCCAGAATGGCATCGATCAGGACGTCGGCCTCCGACGTCAGGCGCGCCAACGCCGAAAAGTCCGAATCCTCGGCTCGCCAGACCACGGCCCCGCCCAACTCCCGCAGGCGCGCGGCATGCGGATCCGGGTCTCTTCGCGGAAGCACCTGATAGGCCGTGACGATCGACCCCGCCTCTCGCAGGCGGCATCCCGCGACCAGACCGTCGCCGCCGTTGTTGCCGGAACCGACCAGAATCAGAACTCGGTTCTCTTTCGCCTCCGGTCGTCGGCGCAGCACCTCGGCGGCCACTGCCTGGCCGGCGCGCAGCATCATCTGATCGTAGCTCCAGCCGCCGGCATCGGCCGCTCGCTCGATCCGCCGCATTTGATCGATCGTCACGATCTTGGACACCCGGTTCGTCTGACCTCGAATCGTCCAAACCCAAGGAGGAGCCTGCCTCAGATGGCGGCGGTCTCGAGGGCCGCTACATCCGAGAGCCCCAGCCGGCGCAGCCGGTCGTCACTTGGCCATCCGGTGCCGGGATCCCAGTCCCGCGCGGCATAGTACGCCCGGAGCATCTGCTCGAAGGGGATATCGTACCCGGCCGCTCCTCCGTCGGGCAGGACGCGTCGGAGCAGTCCCGGAAGTCGATCGTCGGCCGGCCGCAAACCAAGCCGCAGATTCACCATGCGCTTCAACTGCCACCCGCGATCGCCGGCTTGCATCAGGCCCTCCAGGTCGTAGTCCGCGTCGATGGCGGCATTGACCAGCTCGACGACCGTCGCCGGAGGGACATTGGCGAACTGGCACAGCACCAGCGCGTTCCCGACCGTTCGCCAGTCCTGGTGTCTGGCGACGTTGGCCGCCTTCACCGCCCCCTCCTGCCGGCCGAACAATCCCACGCCCACCTCCTCGACCGTCTGCCCGATTTCCACCATGAAATAGTCGCTCTGGTTGTGGCACGCCCCGCGCGGCGAGGTGGCATAGACGATCGCCATCCCGTCGACGGCGCGCGGGTCATGATAAGCGACCTCCAGACCCTTCACCTGCGCCGCCGTCTCGGGCGCGCCGCAGCGCGCCGCCAGCGACCGCGCCCCCTCGGCCAGCCAGGCGCCGATCCCCTCCCGGCGGGCGGTGCGGCGGATCAGTTCCTCCACCGGGTTCGGATCTCCCCACGCCAGCACCAGCCCGTCGGTCTCCGCCACCGACAGATGACCCTCCTGCTGCAGCAGGAAGGCCAACCCGATGACATTCGACATCGAGATCGTGTCGAGGCCGGTCCGATCGCACAACTCGCCGAGGCGGGTAATCGCCGCCAGGTCGAGAATCTCCAGGTTCGGTCCGAATCCGACCATCGTCTCGTATTCCGGCCCTTTGCGCGTCTGTCCGTCTTCCAGCCGCACCTTTCGCCCGCAAGCGATGACGCACCCGTGGCACGTCGAGACCCCGGTCAGAATCGTTTCGGCCACGTGTGCCCCGCTCACAACGGAAGCGCCGGCGAGCTCGCCGCGGGTGAAATAGCGTTTCGGCATCGAGCCGAGATAGTCGAAGTAGTCCGCCCCGCCGGCGGACCCGGTGGCCCTAAAACTCAGGGTTACGGTATCGCCCCGAAGATCGCGGTTCGCTTGAGAGCGCGTGATCTGGAAGCGTGGGGCGTCCGCCAGAGGGATGCCGCGCCGGCCGCGCACGGCGACGGCCTTCAGGTTCTTCGAACCCATCACCGCGCCCATCCCCGTCCGGCCGGCCACGCGGCCGTGGTCGCACAGGACGAGGGCGAAAGGGATGCGCGCCTCGCCCCCCGCCCCGATGCATGCCACCCGAACCAGCGGGTCGCCGAGTTCGAGGCGCAGCCTCTCCTGCGTTTCATAGGTGTCGGCTTTCCCCCACAGGTGGCCGGCCGGGCGCAGCTCGACCGTCTCCTCTCGAATCCACAGGTAGGTCGGCTCCGGCGCGCGGCCTCGAAGCAGCAGCCCGTCCCAGCCGCTCATGCGCAGCTCGGGGCCGAAGAAGCCGCCGGCGTTGGACTCGGCCCAGAATCCCGTCGCCGGGGATTTGGCGCAAATGACGAAACGCCCGACCGAAGGGCCAGCCGTTCCTGTCAGGGGTCCGCTCATGAAAAGCAGCGGAGCCTCCGGACTCAGCGGATCGAGCGACGGCGAGAGCTCTCGGTAGAGGAGGCGAGCCGCCAGGCTGGCGCCTCCGAGGAAGTCGTGCACCAGCGACGCCGGAATGGCGCGCCCCTGCCACGACCCCGCGCCCAGGTCGACCTCGAGCAGCCGGAATGCGATCGGGGTCATGCAGACGGAGGCAGAGGCGGCGCAGCCGTCAACCCGGCCCCTCCGGGGCATGGTCCTTGGCCGGGATCAGCGACATGGCGTACTCGGCCAGCGCGGTGATGGTCAGGCTCGGATTGATGCCGGGATTGGCCGGAAGCACGGTCCCGTCGATCACGTAGAGACCGGGATAGTTGTGGACCTGGCAGTGGGGATCGACGACCCCCTCCTCGGCCGAGACCCCCATCGGGCAGCCTCCGATCAAGTGGGCGGTGGCGGCCATGTCGAAGAGGGTCTCGGGGAAGTTCCCCATCGGGACCGCCCCGGCGCGCTCGGCGAAATCCCGCACTGCCCGATGGGCCTGGGAGATCTCCCCCGGCACCGGTCGGTATACGCGTTGATCCAATCACGGCCGCTCCCGTCACCGGTCGCGTCAGATCCCGTTCGGCCTGCATTCCACCGGGGACGAGCCACGAACGACGCCGCCAGCGCAGGTTCATGAAATTCTCGACCCGCTGCATCACGAGCAGAATCGTGGTGCGTTCTGCCCAGCGCGGGCCGATCAGGGAACGGAGGAAATCCAAGGGGTGCCTCAAGATCGCCCAGGCGGCCTTCAACGACCTTCGCCAGAACGCCTCGTGCCGCGCTTCGATCAGCGGACTCGCAAGCAGGCGCATGAACGATGATCCTTTCGGATACCGCACCGGCTGAACGTGGGTGACTTCGTCCACCCGCGCGTCGGCCGAAATGGCGATGCCTTCCGAGAAGTCGACCGTCGCGCGTCGCGCCCCTGCCCCCAAGAGCGCCTCGGAGTTCGTCCGCACCCGTTCTCCGAGGCGCGGCGACAAGCGCGGCAGCGAGCCGATCTCCTCTCGGCAGCGGAACAGGAGCTCGAGCGTTCCGAGCGTCCCGGCGGCGACGATCACGTGTTGCGCCGTCACCGACTGATGGCGCGGCCACAGCCGCGTCGATCGCCGGTATTCGATGTTGAAATGGGCCCCACCTCGGCCGTCGCCATCGGGGTAAATCCCTAACACCCTCGACTCGGGACGGATCTGAGCGCCGCGCCTCTCCGCCAGATGCAGGTAGTTCTTCGTCAGGGTGTTCTTGGCATTGTGGCGACAGCCTACCATGCACCCGCCACAGAACTCACATCCGGCGCGGGCGGGCCCTTCGCCCCCGAAGAAAGGATCGGGGCGCTCGATCCCCGGTTCGCCGAAGTAGACCCCGACTTCCGTCTGCCGGAAGGTATCTCCCAAGCCGTAGGAGACGACGACCTCACGCAGGATTTCGTCGGCGCGCGCCAGTTTCGGCGCTACCGTCACACCCAGCATCCGCCGCGCCGTCGCGTAGTGGGGACGCAGGATCGCCCGCCAATCGGCCAGACGCCGCCACTCCGGCTCCTCGAACAGCTCCGCATCCGGCTCCATCAGGACGTTGGCGTAGACCAGGCTCCCACCGCCCACGCCACAACCGTGCAGCACCATGGCTTCCTTGAAGAAGGTCAGGCGCATGAAACCGTGCAGGCGAAGGGCCGGGAGCCACAGGTAATTCCAAATCTGCCAATTGCTGCTGGGGAAGTCGCGGTCGGCAAACCGCCTGCCCTGCTCGAGGACGAGCACGCGGTAGCCCTTTTCAGCCAGCCGCAGAGCGGAGACGCTCCCGCCGAAGCCCGACCCAACGATCACGTAGTCGAAGACTTCACGCGGTGTCGCCTTGCTTTGCTGGGAAGGTCGTGCGGCAAGATTGCTCACGCGACCCGATCCGGCGCCTGGCGCGGGCCCGCCGCCCCGCCGTCGGCGGCTGCTCCCGAGGAAGCCGACTCGTCGAGCCAAGCAGGATCGATGGCGACGACGTCTTCGACCTTCTCGATCGGCGCCATTTCCAGTTCGACTGGAAGGAAGCAAGCCCGGATTGTTTCCGGGGACTGTGCCTCCCACTCGCAATACAGGCGTTCGCTAGCGGCGGCGTACCAGCTTCTCACCCAGCGGGCTTCGGCATGGGTTCGCTGCCGCAGGCCGCGCCAATCATTCACCAGATCGTCCTGGGAGGCGTAGATGCGCTTGATGCGGTGGGTTACCAGATAACGGTTCATCGCCCCTCTCACTCCCTCCGGCAGACGGCTATTCGGCGCCAGCCGCCAACCGGCAACAGCGGACGAAGTCCAGGACGACGGGGACGTTCCGAAGGATGTAGGCCATGTTCCCCGAAACCTGCAGCCGGCGGGTGAGCATGGCCTGCATCGGATCCAGGCTTCCGCCCAGGACGGCGGCGAAATGGGTGAAGCCGGCGGTCAGGGTAAAGGCCGGTTTGGGCAGATCCGCGACGCCCGGCGGAAGATAGCGCCCCGATCGACACTTGCCATGCCACAGATCGAGATAGACATGAGTCGGGCGGGTCTCGGAGGCCTGCGCCGCGCCTCCGTCCGCCTTGATGACAAACAGGAGGTCGCCCTCCCAGTTGCGGGCGATCTCGCCATAGCGGGAGTCGTCGTTGAGGACGCGTACCAGGGCTTCGACCCAGGCCTGGCTGGGGAACAACGCGCTCATGCCGACCTCTCCTCCGGCGATCGATTATGGCGCATCGCATTCCCCGAGTCAACGCACTATGAGGGTTCAGGACATATGAGACAGCCTTTGGTCCTGAGTCGCACGATGAATCGATGGTCGGACCGGCTGTTCGCCGAGTCGGCCGCGGGCTTCATGCCTCACCCCCTACCCCCTCTCCGCGGAGAGCTGGTCCCTGATTGCCACACCGTTTGCGGAGAGGGGGTTGGAGTCTTAGAGGGGCCGGGGCCTGCAGCCCCCGGCCCCTCTAGATCTCTTCCCCTCCCCCTGCCGACTCTCTCACAGCAGCCGGACCTACCCGATGCAGGGGGAGGCCCTCCGCTCCGCTACGGGCTGCTCACCTGCACCGCACCTGCG
>CAZMVJ010000079.1:0-12403 GCA_964569445.1 uncultured Anaerolineaceae bacterium
TTGGAGGTGTGCCCGATGGCGCCGCAGCCGCAGTAGCACGGGATCTGCGTCAGGACTTCGGGGTGGGCGGCGGCGAAAACGTACGCTTCCCGGACGACGGGCGGCGCCGCCTCGACCTCCGCCGGCATCCCTTCCATCCCCTCCCCGGCTGTACATCCTCCGAGGCTCACCCCCAGCAGGAGGACGGGGACAAGACTCAGCCCGAGAAGGAGCGAGGGTCGGGCGCGCTTGCGCCCGGCCCTCGTCATCGGTTGGTCGGCAGCGGGTTCCTGCCAGCTCACGAGGGCGCTTCCTCGGACTCCCACTCCGAGATGAAGTCGCCATGCCAGGTATGGAGCCAGGCGGCGCCGGTGTCGCCATTGACACTCACCATGCCGGCGATCTCGCCGTCGGGGCCGTCGAAGTCGAAGGTGTAGTAGCCGTAGAACGATGCGCCGTCTTCATGGACCGTGGCGCCGGGGATTTGCGCCTCGATCGCCTGCTGGGCCTTGGGCTGTGCCTCAACCATCGAAAGCTGGTTTTCTCCGCCTGAGCCGAAGGACATGTGTCCATACTTGTCGTTCCACATCATGTCGGGGCCGGGCTCCGGACCGACGGCGCCGGTGTACGGATCGATGAGGATTTCAAAGGCGCCTCGTCCGGTGCTCGTTTCTTCGACGACGGCGTAGAAGTTGTTGTTGAACTCCATCACCTCGGCGACAGCGAAATCGGCCCCGGCGGCGGCGGCGTATTCCTGCGCCAGCGTGCGTGCCTGGTCCAGCGACAGGCGGGCGCCGGAGCCCAAGGCTCCCTGAGATCCACTCCACGGCATCATACCGTTCCCGCCCATCATGCCGTAGCCACTACCGGACCCGCCCATCATCCCGTTGCCACCGCCCGCCGTCCCGTAGCCGCCGCCCATCATGCCGGAGCTGCCCGTCGTGCCGTACCGGCCGCCCATCATGCCGTACGGACCCATCATCCCGTACCCGTTCCCCCATCCGAACCAGGATGAGAGCCAGGGCACGACCAGAGTCAGGACGATCGCCAGAGAAACCACAACCACCGAGATCCCGACAACCCACTGCAGTGTTCGACTCATCACGCTTTCTCCTTGGGAGTTTGTCGCTCCCGGACGTGCTTGTGTTTTCGAGACAACTTTAGGGGCATTGGGGTACGAGCCAGAGAGGGTTTTCGCCCTGCGAGCGCCCGCCGTTTGGCGCGTGTCATATGTCAGGCGCAGGAGGATGGATGTCAGGCCCGCAACCTCCCTGAGCGGAGCCCGCCTCGCGGCGACGGCCGGGAGGCTGGACCATGCGGGCGAAGCCTGCCCTGAGCTCGTCGAAGGGTCGAAGGGCGGTTTGAGAGCGCGCTTCGACTGCGGGCTGACGCCTGGTCGGCGTCAGCCCTCCGCTCAGCGAGGACTCAGGCGGTGGAAGCGCCGGCCTCCGGCAGGGGAGCAGGCGACGGGCTCCATGAGCCCATACTGGTTTCGGCCAGCGTTTCCAGGATCTGGTCGATCAACTCGGCGTTTGGCGGTGAGTTCGCGTCGAGAACGATCTCGAGCCGGGTGTGTGACTCATGGCCGTGCACCGTCACAACGGCAGGCGGCCCGGCGGCCGGATAGACCAGCAGCACCGAGTACTGGCAGGTGCAGCGGGGGGTGCCGTGGTACTGGCAGCTGCAGGCGTCCGACTCCGAGCCCAGCAGGTCGAAGCTGCGCACCACCTGCAGCCCTCGTTGCCCCAGGCTCCGTTGCGCCAACTGGGCGGCCTTTTCGCCGCTGCTTTCAAAGGAAACGACTAGGTTCATCCCTGCCTTCGGTTGCACTGTAAGAGGAAAGAAGGCCCGGGCCACCCGGGGAAACGCCGGTTATGCCCTAGGCATTTTGGCGTGCTGGGGCGAAGGGAAGGTGCCGGTGGGAATTGAAGTATCTACTGCGGCACTTCGAGGCTCAGCCTCGTCCCGCTGCCGGGGGACGAATCGAGCGTCAGGCGGCCGTTGACCAGCTCCGCCCGCTCCTGCATCCCCATCAGGCCGTAGTGCAGCGACGAGTCGAGGTCGGCCAGCGACGCCGGAACGGGGAAGCCGACCCCGTCGTCTTGGACGACGAGGGTGAAGCGCTGAGGCTCGAAGCGTGCCTCCACGCTGGCCGAGCCTGCCTGGGCGTGACGGACGACGTTGCTGAGGGCTTCTTGCGCGATGCGGTAGACGGCGATTTCCTGCTCGGGCGTCAGGCGCCGAGGCTCCCCATTGGAGACGATCTCCACCCGGATCCCGGCGGATGAGCCGGCATCCTGAGCCAACATCTGAAGCGCGGCGGGCAGGCCGAGGTCCTCCAGGTAGATCGGCCGCAGCGCCGCAATGACCCGCCGGACGCCGTTGAGGAGGCCCTGCGTCAGGCGGCGCAGTTCGGCCAGGTGCTCGGAGGCGTCGGCCGAGTTGCGGCGGACGGCCATCTGGGCCAGCTGGGTCTGCTGGTCGAGCGCGATCAGCGCCTGGATCGTGTCATCGTGAAGTTCACGCGCCACACGGCGCCGCTCGTCCTCCTGGCTGCGCGTGACGGCGCCGGCATAGCGCCGGATCGATTGCTGGTAGGCGCGCAGCCGACGAGCCATCTGCACCAGGGTCTGCTGCAGCGATTTGATTTCGCGGATGCCCCCTACCGGATCTTCGAGCGCCTGGAAATCGCCGCGGCCGACCTCGGCCGATTTGCTCTCCAGGGCGCGCAACGGCTGGACAACCTGCCGGATGGCGAAAGCCAGGGCCAGCAACGAGATCAGCAGGGCCGGGATCAGGACGAGCGGCGCAGCCTGGGTCTGCCGGAGGAGCGGATTGTCGACCGACTCCCACGGCTCTTCCATCACCAGTACCCACCCCAGCGGCGGAACGGGATTGAACGCCACCACGTGTTCTTCGCCTTTGTGATCGAGGAAAGCCACGCCTCCCTCCCCCGCCAGAGCCGCGGTAAGGCCGGGATGGCCGGTCACGTCCAGACCGGACGGGGTCGAACCGCTCCGATACAAGGCCCGCCGTTGGGAGTCGACGAGCCAGGCCTGGGACCGGCTGTCCTCCGGAAACGCGTCGTCGAGAATTCTCCCGGCCAGGCGGGCGGGTTGAAAGGCTCCGACGGCGGATCGGTCCCCGCGGGCGAAGGCGACGAGGGTCAGCGGCGATTCTGAGTCGGCGACAGGCCGGGCCTCGGAGAACTCGGCTACACCCGAGTCCCGGCTCCGCCCCAGCAAGCCCGCCAGGTTCTGCCCGTCCCACCATGCGGCGGGCGTGGTGGAAGCCAGCAGCCGACCTTCTTCGGTGACGATCGCCAACCCGCCTTCGAAGTCCGGGTCGAGGTAGGCCGAAGCCATCAGCGCCGCCTCCGGTTCAGCCGTCTGACCGGCGAGCACCGCCAGGCCCTGAATCGAGAGGCCGCGTTGGCTAAGTTGCCCGGAGATGGCATCGGCGGCGGCGTGGCCGGCGCGGGCATCGCGTTCGGCGACGAGGGTTCGCATCGCCTGGGAGTGCAGCACCAGGCTGCCGAAGGCGATGACGACCAGGAGAATGGTCAACGGAAGGACGGCGAAAAGCAGTAGCTGTAGCGTCAGCCCGCGCCCGCCGACCTTCGGCCGGGGGGCGAGGACGGGAGCAGGCGCTGTCATCCTCGTCTCAGCTGTCGTCGTTCGTTTCCAGCACAGGAGGGATGATACCCTGGGAGACGCCCCGCATCACCGCCTCGGTCCGGCTGGCGGCGTGGAGCTTGCCGAAGATCTTCGCCAGATGCCCTTGCACGGTCCGGTCGCTGATCGACAGCTGTACCCCGATGGCCTTGTTGGTGTAACCGTGCGCGGCCAGCCGCAGCACCTCGAGTTCGCGTTCGGTGAGCGCCTCCAGCGCGAGCGGTCCTTCGCCGGAGAAGCGCCGCATCACCTGGCGAGCAATGGCCGGGTCGAGCACCGACTTGCCCTCGCGCACGGAGCGGACCGCCTCGACGATATCTTCGGCATCGGCCGTCTTGAGGACGTAACCGTTGGCGCCGGCTTGCAGCACGGCCCGCACGTACGGCTCATCGTCGAAAGCGGTCAGTATGAGCACGCCGACCGGCAGGCGCTCTGCCCGAATGGCACGCGCCACGTCGATCCCTGAGCGCTGCGGCATCTGAATGTCGAGGACGGCCACGTCGGGGAGGTGGGCGCGGATGAGGCGCAGCGCCTCGTCGCCGTCGCCGGCCTCGGCCACGACCTGGATCTGGCCGCTCGCCTCAAGGAACTGTCGAATGCCCTGGCGAACGACGGCATGGTCGTCCGCCAGGACGACGCGGATCGCGCTGCGGATCCCGGAGGGGATCAGGTCATCGGAGGCATTCATCTCGGGAGGATACAGCGCTGGCCGCTAGCCCGTGTGGTGGGTGGGCATCGCCGGCGGTTTCGCCTGGCCAATATACTTCTGCGGCTCCTGATCGAAGGTCCGCTTGCACCCGGCAGCGCAGAAGTAGTACTCCTTCCCATGGAAGGCGGACCTGTGCACGGCCGTCTTCTCTTCCACTTCCATGCTGCAAACCGGGTCGATCGCCATGTTACCTACCTCCATCATAGGGTCGCGCGCCGGCCGTCTCACCGACCCGGCGGGCTTCCGTCCGGGCGAGGCGTGTCGCTCGGCGGGTCGGGGAGCTCGCCGCCCGGGTGAACTCCGGCGACGTTTGAATTGTAGACCGGCTCCAGGCGGCTGCGCAGAGCGGCTCGCGCCGCGTTCCGCCGCTGGCTGGCCGCCTCGGCCTCATCTGCCGAGTGGAACGAGGCCTCGATCCGCGGCACGGCGAACCAAACCACGCCCAGCCCGAACAAGACCCCGGTGGCGAGGCGCATCGTAGCGTTGAAGGAGCCCCAGGCATCGCCGCCGTAGAAGCCCGCAGCCAAGCGGCCTCCGGTCAGCCCTGCCAGCCAGAGATTGGTGTCGCGGAAGCCCTGGCCGAAGCCCGAGAGATCGCTGAGGAAGTGCGTCCCTCCGTCGAGCGCCATCGGCAGGAGAAGGAGCAGGAAGGCCCAGACCGGGAGCGGTCGGATCCGCCCGCCGAGGAGCCGGGCGGCGATAAGGAAGACAAACAGGCTGCTGTACATGGCCGTCATGCGGTCGGACCAGGCGACCTTCCATCCGAGTTCGGGCGTGCCTCGGAAGGCCCGCAGGGCCAAGAAGCCGGCCGTCGCGTCGGGAATCTCAAGCTCGGACGGAGCGTACATGATCTTGGATCCGAAGAGGAAGTAGGACCGCTGCGCCAACTGGTGGCACTGCGTCGAGTAGATGTCGTAGATGACCTGGGCGGGGGCGGTCCACCCGAGGCGCATGAAGACGGGCGCCAGCCAGGGCAGGCCGGCATACAGCCCGACGACGAGCAGCGCCGCGGGAAACCAGAGCCGGCGGAGGGAGAACAGATGGTCGCGCGAGGGCACGGCCGACTGCCCTGTCGGGCGACCATCGCGTACGACCTGAGGCAGGCTCGGCGCGTTCACTCCGGACGAATTCTACCGGTTGCAGCCGTGATCGGGGGCGCGCCGAATGGCGGGTCTCGGCCGGATCACGGGTCGGTCGTCGCTTGCGCCGCGCCGGCGCGTGCGCTCTGCCATCCCGCTCGCCGGTCGGGCTGATAAAATGAGGCCGACATGGTTTTTCCCGTTCGCGACCACAACCGCAAGGCCTGGGACCGCCAGGTCGATTCGGGGAACGAGTGGACCGTCCCGGCCTCGCCCGAGGTGATTGCCGCCGCCCGCCGCGGCGAGTGGCAGGTCGTGCTCACGCCCACCCGCCCCGTCCCGCACGACTGGTTCGGTGAACTCGACGGGGCCCGCGTCTTATGCCTGGCCTCCGGCGGTGGACAGCAGGGGCCGATCCTGGCCGCGGCCGGCGCCAGCGTGGTGGTCTTCGACAACTCCCCCCGACAACTCGGTCAGGACCGCCTGGTGGCCGAACGCGATCGCGCTTCGCATCCCGGAGGGGACCGGCTCGACCTGGCGACGGTCGAAGGCGACATGCGCGACCTCTCCGCTTTCGGCGACCGATCCTTCGATCTCGTATTTCACCCGTGTGCCAACCTGTTCATTCCCGACATCCATCCGGTATGGCGCGAGTCGTTCCGGGTCCTGCGGCCGGGCGGCCGCCTGCTGACCGGCTTCGTCAACCCGCTCCAGTACATTTTCGATTGGGAACGCTCGGAGCGTGGCGAATTGATCGTCCGACACGCCATCCCGTATTCCGATTTGACAAGCCTCGAGGAAACCGAGCGACAGCGCTGGATCGACGCCGGCCAACCGCTCGAGTTCGGGCACACGCTGGAAGATCAGATCTCCGGCCAGCTCGAGGCCGGCTTCGTCCTCACCGGCTTCTACGAGGACGTCGATCCCAAGCACGTCCTGTCGCGCTACATCGCCTCGTTCATCGCCACGCTCGCCGTCCGCCCGGACGGCGCCTGAGCGCCCGGCGAACTGTCAGTCCCCGCCCTGATCCTTGCGCTCCTGCCCGGGCGGCGTCTTCCTCGGTCCGCGGTCTGAGTCGTCCTCCGCGTCTCGCTGACCCGGCGGGATCGGCTTGGGGTCCTGGCGACGCCTTTCTACTTCCTGGCGCCCGCGGTCGGCTCGCTCGAGGGCGCGCAGCAGCGCCGGTTGGGCTTCCGCCGGTGTCTTCTCCGCCACGCGCAGGAGGACTTCCAAGTGATGTGCTAACCGAGCGGCCTGCGAGTCGGCGGCCTCGCCCTGGGAGAGCGCCACCAGATCGTCGACGACCTCGGGGTACGCCTGCAGCGCGCGTTCAGCATCGTCCCAGCGGCCGCGCCCGGTCAGCGCTTCGATCTCATCCAATCGTCGATCGGCGAAATGCTCGACCAGAGCGGAGTCGCCGACGGCCGTGGTGGAAAGGACCAGCTGTACGTCCTCCAGCCCCCGTTTGACTCGGTAGAGCATGTCTCCAGGAAGAGCGGCTTCGGAGGCATAGGCCGCCGTCGCGCCGAAGGTGAGCGTCAGTACCAGAAGAAGACCGGCCAACGCGTACGCCGGTCGAAGGATTGTGCGCCAGCCGAGTCGGGGAGCCGCCTGGGGTGCGGCGACGCGGTTCGTGACGCGGGCCAGTACCCGAGCGCGCACCGCCCCTGCGGCAGGCGCCGGGGCCAGGGCGCTGCGAAATTCCGCCGCCACAGCGATCAGCGGATCCAAGTCGCCCCCGGCTGTCCCGGCAGCGGCGACGTCGATCAGGCGATCGAGAGCATCGGCTCGGCGTTGTTCGTCGCTAGTCACGCTTCGTCCTCGTCCCGCCCGGTGAGCCTGGTTCGCAGCGCCGTCAGTGCCCGGTAGAGCAGCACGCGTACGGCGCCCGGGCTGCGCTCCATCCACTGCGCCGCCGTCGCCGTCGGCAGGCTGAGCAGCACCCGCAGGCGGATCACTTCCTGGTAATCGGGCGGGAGACTGGCTATGGCTTGCTTCATCTCCCGTAGCTGCTCCATTCGAACGAGCTCATCGTCCAGCGCCCGCGGCGCCGTGCCGAGCTCGACGGCCTCGGCCAGATCGCTTTCGCGCGGACGCTTCCGGTAGTGATCGACCAGGACGTTCCGGGCAACCTGGTAAAGGAACGCCGAGAAAGGCCAGCCTCGTTCGCGATAGCGATCGAGCGACCGATAGGCCTTGAGGAAGACGGTCTCCGCCAGATCCTCGGCGTCCTCGGCGCGTTCCACACGCACGGACAGGTAGCGGAAGATCGGGTCGAAGTACCGCCGGTACAGTTCACCGAAGGCCTCGCCATCGCCCGCGCGGGCTCGTGCAACCAGGTCGGCGTCGATGGGCTGCTCGCTCATGAGAACGGGGAGGACGGGCTGGCGTTACGCCGGGCCCCCGCTTCCTAAGGATAACTGCCCTGGGGACCCCATCGGACAGGGGTACTCGTATCCTACCCCGGGCGCGTAACGCCCGGCGCGCCTCCCCGTTTCCCGGTGTAGGCAGACGCGGTACGCCTTGCCGCCGATGCCGGGGAGGCTGGAGCATGAAAGCACATCGTCTCGTCACGGCGATCCTGCTGATCGGCCTGCTGGCGGCGCCGGTGAGTGCCCTGGCGCAGGACGGGCTCACCGTTGAAGTCGTCGCCGGCCAGACGTGCAGCCTGGCTTCGTTCGAAGTCCAGGCCTCCGGCGGCCTGGCGCCGTACACCCTGGAATGGGACTTCGGCGACGGCGAGGCCCAGGTCGATGGCAGCCTCGCGGCGTTCCCCTTCCTGACGACGCATGACTATTCCACGGGTGGCGAGTTCGCCTGGACCCTGACCGTTTTGGACTCGTCCGACCCGGCGCTCAGCGCCGAGGCCGGCGGAACGCTCGTTCTTGGACCGCAGGTCACGCTGACCAGCGACATTTTCCCGCCGCTTCTGACTCTGGAGAGCGGCGCGGCGACGTTGAACTTCACTGCGCAGGCGACCGGGGGCGAGCCTCCGTACACCTATGCCTGGGACCTGGACGGCGACGGCGCGTTCGAAGCCGGCGCCGACACGGCCGCTTTCACCTACACCGCCGGCGGCAAGTATCAAGCGGCGGTCCAGGTGACGGACCATTGTGGGCTCTCGGCGACAGCGGTCTTGACCGTGGTCGTCGTCGACCCAGAGGCGCAAGCCTGCCATCCGATGGCCCAGCGCATCGCCGATGGGGTCAACCGTCTCTTCCCCACCCAGGCCGGGCAGCTCTACACCTGCGAGGACATCTTCGCCATGTTCGAGGGCTCGCTCACCGGACACAACCTGGGCTTTGGGCGAATGTGGCACGCAGTCAAACTGGCGGCCACCCTGGAAGACATGACCTGGGAGGAAATCCTTCAATGGCATCTCGACGGCACGGGCTGGGGCCTGCTGGTCCAGCTCGATCGTTTCGCCGAGGCGCTGGGCGACATCGGCCCGGGTGAACTGGTCGACATGGTTCTCGCCGGAGAGGCCACCGTCGGGGAGATCCGCACCGCCGTGCGCATGGCGACCCGCTACGACGCCGATTTCGTCGAAGCGTTGGCCCTGGTGCACGCCGGCGCCAATCCCGGTGAAGTGGGGCAGATGTACCGAACGGCGGACGACCTCGGTCTGGACCTGTCCGCCGTGCAGGGCTATCTCGATCAGGGCCTGTCGCTGGCCGAGTTGAACCACGCTGCTCGCGTGGCGGAGCAAGGTGGGTCCGATCTCGATACGGCGACCCAGGCCCACCTCGGCGGCCTGAGCTGGGGCGAGATCAACCAGGCGATGCGGCTGGCGGAAGACGGCGGTGATCTCCCCTCGATCCTGGAGGCCGGTGTGCGCGAGACGCGGCGTCTCGAGCAGCAGGAGCGCCAGCAGGAGCGGGAACAGAACCGACCTCAGCCGCAGGCGGAACAGGACGCACGCACGGCGGCCCAGTTGGCCAGGCGATATGGCATCGCCGTGGAGCGAGTCCAGGCGCTTTTCGACGGCGCGTGCGCCGGCGACTGGGGCTGCGTGCAGACGACGCTGCGGGAGCAGACCGCCGGAGAGCGCGGCCAGGGAGGCGGCCACAAGTAGTCCCTCGCCGTCGGCGTTGCCCAATAAGCCGATGATCGGCCCGGCCGCAGAATCTGCGGCCGGGTTGCTTGATCTCTCTGGGACTCCAGACCGTCTTCCGGCGTCTGATCTCACATGCCCTGGTGGATGGAGACAGATCCATAAGGCTTACGTCGACGGGGAGGACGCGCAGGCGCTCGAGTACTCGGATGTCGCCGTCCGCCGCGCCGAATCCGAGCAGATCACCTCCGACGGGAGCACCATCGGCACGACGATGGTCACCTGGATCGACAAGCCGAACTTCTGGGCGAAGGGCCTGCTGATCGTCCTGTACGTCGGTCAGGACAAAGCGACGATCGAAGCGCTGAGCGCGATTCTGGGCGAGCCGCCGACGGGAGGGTAGTCGTCGCGCTTGTCGGGCCCCGCCCGTATAATCGCCATGTTCCAGCCGCGGCGGAGCCAAATGCCTGCCATCGACGAGTTGCCCGCAACGCCAGCCCACACCATCCACAGCGCGGTGGAGATGACCGGCGTCCCCGCCGTCAATCTGCGCATGTGGGAGCGGCGCTACCGCATCGTGCGGCCCGCCCGCTCAAGCGGGAACTACCGGCTCTACTCCGACCGCGACGTCGCCCTGCTGCGCTGGTTGAAACATGAGGTCGACGCCGGTACGGCGATCCGCCAGGCGGCAGCGCAACTTCAACAACGCCTCGCGGCGGGTGACTGGCCGCAAGCGCTGCCCTCTCTCCTTTCCCTGCGGGAGCCAACCCTGCCGGCGGACGGTTTCGTGCGCCGGCTGTTCGACCGTCTGGTCGCCGCCGACGAGGGGCGCGCTCGTACCCTTCTAAAACAGGCGGAGGCGACGTACGATCTCGACCGCCTCTGCCAACAGATCCTGACGCCGTGCCTGGTGGAGATCGGCGAGGCCTGGCACCGGGGCGAGATCCGTGTGGCCCAGGAGCATTTCGCCTCTGCCTTCCTCCGAGGCTACCTTTTGTCGCTGTACCAGGCCTATCCCCTGCGCCGCAGCGCCCCGCGGGCATTCGTCGGCTGCTCTCCCTCGGAACAACATGAGATAGGGGCTTTGATGCTAGCCCTGTTCCTGCGCCGCGGCGGCTGCCGCGTCGACTACCTTGGGGCCAATCTCGACACCGCCGACCTTATCAACTATGTCCGCGACCAGCGCCCGGCGCTGGTTGCACTCTCCGCGGCAACCGAAGGCCCGGCGCTGGCGTTGGAGCGGACGGCGGTAGGCCTGGCCCGGCTCCGCCCCAGGCCTCTCTTCGGCTTCGGGGGTCGCGCCTTCAACCTCGATCCCGGCCTGCGCCGGCGACTTCCTGGTCACTTCCTCGGCGAGGACGCCGCCCTGGGTGCCGCCTCGGCTCTGCAGATGCTGAAGAAGAAGCCCTAGGTCCCTCCAGCAAGGTTCATCAAACCTTATACAAAACGTTGAACATGCCGGGCAAGGGGGCTATCCTGACGCGCATGGAATCTACATCGCTGTCCGACACCCGGCCGCCGGAGCGCCCTTACAGCCACAAGGAAGCATCGCACGCCCTGGAACTCGCGCCGGCCACGCTGCGTGCCTGGGAGCGCAGCCCTAGTTTCCCCGTGGAGGAACTCGAAATGGGATCCGCTAGCTCACCGCTCGATGTTTTCACGATTTCGCCGACGCGCCGCTTGCCTAGGCTTGCGCCGGATGAGGTGCTAGTAGGACAAAAGCTCCGCTCAGAAGCCCCCTCGCCGGAGGCGGTCCTGCGGCAGGCGGTTTCCCAAATCCTGGCGGGGATCGGAGAAGACCCGGCGCGCGAGGGCCTGCGAGACACCCCGCGGCGAGTGGCAGCGATGTATGGTGAGCTGCTGGGGGGGTACAAGGACGACCTCGATACCATCGTTAACGAGGCGCGCTTCGACGTGGAGCATGAGGTGGGTGAGATGGTGCTGGCCTCTGACATTGCCTACGTTTCGATGTGTGAACACCATATGCTCCCCTTCACCGGCAAGGCCCATGTCGCCTATCTCCCGAAGGAGCGGGTCATCGGCCTGAGCAAGATCCCTCGCATCGTGGACATGTATGCCCACCGCCTTCAAGTCCAGGAGCGCCTGACGAATGAGATCGCCGGCGCTCTGGAGAAGGCCATCGATCCCGCCGGGGTGATGGTGATGCTGGAGGGGGAGCACAGCTGCGCGGCGCTGCGAGGCGTCAAGAAGAAGGGGATGAAGATGGTGACGGTCGCCCAGCGCGGCGATTTCCGGGAGGACCGTAACCTGCGAGAGGAGTTCTATCGCCTGCTCGGCAGGTGATGGAGAGAAGGGATCGGGCCGCCTGCCCATCTGAGTCCGCACAGGCTGTGGGCCTTTCCCAGCCCAGGGCCGCCTTTGGGATGCCATCGCGGACTATGGGTTGCCGGAGACCCTCACTGCGTAGCCCCGACAAACCTTGTACAAAAGGTTGAACAGACGCTAAGGATAGGATACCCTTTCTTTATGGATTTCATCGAGATGCAGGATCCCATGACGGTCGATCGCCTGTACAGCATCCAGGAAGCATCTCGCCTCTTGGATCTGAAGCCGGCGACTCTGCGCGCATGGGAACGGCGCTTTGGCGTGCCCCAGCCGAGGCGCGCCTCCAACGGGTATCGCCTCTACAGCCGAGCCGACCTCGAGGTGCTCCACAGGATCAAGGCAGACACGGACGGCGGCGTCCGCCTCGGTCTCGCCATCAAGGGCTTGTCTTCATCCTCCAACGCAGCGCCGCTCGACCTCAACAGTCTCCTGGTTCAGTTGACCGACGCTGTTTTCCACCTGGACGATCGCCGCGCCTCCACCACGCTCCGGGAGGCGCTGGCGCTACATCCAATGGAGTCAGTTCTGACATCTCTTGTCGAGCCCCTGCTCAACGGGATCG
>CAZMVJ010000080.1:0-12268 GCA_964569445.1 uncultured Anaerolineaceae bacterium
ATCCGTCGGCCCGGGCGTGGCGCTGGGGCCGAGCGTCCACGTCGGTGAAATCGTGGCCGTCGGCGTCGGCGCCATCTGGGTGGCGCACAGGTCGGCGGCATAGGTCGCCGTCGGATCCAGGCCCGGGTTGGAGCGCGTCCGCAGCGAGGCGGCGTACTGCTCCATCGCCCCGCACGGCGTGGCCGAGGCGAGCAGGATGTGCCCGACTTCCAGCGCCGCGCGGGCGTACTTGCTGCACGAGTCCCACAGATCTCCGGTGCACAGCTGGGCGAAGTTCTCGGCCGCGCGAATCCAATCTACGACGAAGAACGAGTTGGCAAAGGTGTAGAAGGAAGCCGTGTTGCGCCAGGCGCTGGCGCCGCCGTCGAGCGGACCGAAGCGTTCCGCCAGCGCCAGGTCGTACAGCCCGAGTTCGAAGTCACGCGCCAGGATCCGCTGCACGCCCCGCGAGCGCAGGGCCTGGGCCAGCTGCGCGTCCAGTTCGCTCCGGCGGTACTCCGGATCTCGCAGCCGAATGATCAGCGAGGCTTCCACCACGCGGTTCCAGTCCCCCTGGGCATAGGAGGCCTGGATCTGCGAGAACAACGTTTCCAGCGATCCGACGTCGAGCGTCGGCGTTGGGGTGATCGGGGTCGGCGTCGGGCCGGGTGTACTGGTGGGGACGAAGAGCGCCGTCCGCGCCCGCTCCAGCAGCTCGGCGGCGTCGGCGTTCGACGGATCGAGCGACAGGACATATTCGAATCTCTGGCTGGCGAGGTCATACCGTCCAGCCAGCAAATCCTCCACTCCCAGGTTGAACTGTTCCTCGACGGCGTTGACCGACTGCCCGACGAGCGTCGCCTCAGCGGCGCGAATGCCGGACCCGTAGCCGGTTCCCGCGGCGACCAGCAGGATGAGGACGGCGGCGCTCGCCGCCAAGCCCAGCATCGCCCACTGTCGGGTGGCGGGACGCCGGGCAACCCGTACCGGCTGGGTATCGTCGGCGGCCCTGGCACGCCCCGAGCGTCGCGTCGGGCCCAGGGGATCCTCGAAGCCGCTCATGGCCCGATGCCGCTGGTCTGGGTGAAGAGCTGGTCGCGCAGAATGCGGATCTGGTCCGGTACCGGCCGGATAACCTGCTGGCCGTTGGGCAGCGTGTGGAAGCCGACCATCTTCGGGGGTCCGATGACGCCGCGCCCGATATCGGCTTTGGGGATGTGCACGGCCATCCAGCCAAACGAGATCATTTGCTCGAGAGTCATGTTCGTGCGGATGCCGTTCTGGAGCTCGGCCCACAAGGCCGGGGCGCGCGTGATCAGCGTCGGGACCATGTCGAAACCGACGACACGGTCCAGAACGGCGAAGGCCACCTGCTGCTGCCGCTGGGCCCGGCCGAAGTCGTCACCCGCCACTTTCCGGATGCGCGCGTAGGCCAGCGCTTGCGCGCCGTCGAGATGCGTCGGCTTGGCCTCCAGCCAGAAACTGGGCCGGCCGATGGGCGAGATCTTCATCCGTTCGGCGACCGTGACATCGATGCCGCCGATCTCGTCGATCATGTCCTCGAACGCACCGAACTCGATGACGGCGTAGTACTGAATCGGCACCCCAACGACCGATTCGACCGTCCGCATCGCCAGCTCCGGCCCGCCGCCGGGAAGCCGGTTGTTTTCTCCGGACGGATAGGCGGTGTTGATTCGCTCGTGTCCGAAACCGGGGATTTCCACCCACAGGTCGCGCGGGATCGAAAGCATCGCCGCCTTGCGCGTGATGGGGTCGATCGAAATCAACATCATCGAGTCGGTGCGGGGGAAGCCGCGGCCCGAGGACCAATCACGGTAGTCCAGGCCCATCAGCAGAATCGTGACCCGCTCCGCCCCACTCCACGCCACCGGCGTGGCGAAAGCGGCCGCGGCCGGCGTCTCGCCCGGCGCCGGGGTCGTGCCCGGAAACGATCCTTGGCCGGGAGAGGGCTGGAACGGGTTGAGGCCGGTGAAGGTCCACGCGATCGCCAGTTCACGCGTGGCGAGGTGGACCAACGCGGCGCTGGCCAACAAAGCCAGGCCGAACACCCCGGCGATGGCGGCGACGACTGCCCGCGATCGGCCTGCCCGCGGCCTCGCCGCTCTCTTCGCCGGCGCACCGGCGGGAGAGTTGCGGGTGTTACGGGGTTGCGTATCTTCCGGCGAACGGTGCACGGCCACCCAGGCGCCTCCGAGCCGGCGGGATTATACGCCCCGCCGTCGGTCGCCCTCCCGCTTCTCATCCTTCGCTCATGCACGAGGCCGATCGACCACAGCGGCCTGATACAATCGCCTGCGTGGCGCGCCCCGGTCGGGTGCGGCGCGAAGGGAGGTTCGCCTTGGTTCGCTCCATTCCAAGACTGTCATTCGCTCTTTCGCTCGGGATCGCGGCCGCGATCAGCCTGGCAGCCTGCAACCCTACCCCCGCCAGCGATGCCGGCACGCTCGTCGGTTCGCCGGCCCCGGGCTTGGCGGGGCCCGATCTAACCGGCGCCGGCGTGACGGACCTGGCGTCGCTCGAAGGGAAGCCGACGGCGGTCGTCTTCTGGCTCAACACCTGCCCCCACTGTCAGAACGAACTGCCCGAGATCCAGAAAGCCTGGCCGGCGATCGCCGATCAGGCCAACGTCCTGACCGTCGGGATGCTCAACCCCGATGTCGCCGGGGAGCCGCCCTACGAAACCACACAGGCATTCGTCGCTACCGCCGGTCTGACACTGCCGACGATCGACTACGACGCCCTCGAGGCCGTCGAAAACTGGGGGCTCGAGGGAGTTCCGGCGATCTTCGTGCTGGACGAGGGTCATATCGTGCGCGCCGTCTTCCTGGGCGAAGGGCACATCGCCGAAGTCCAGGAGGCGCTGCTGGCTCTGGCCTCCGACTGAGCCAATCCCGGGGGCGAATCGACCAGGTGGAATCCCACGCCGCCCTCGGCGCGGTGCTGAGCCCTGACCGGTCCGGGAGACGAGGCCGGGTCCGGATCACCCCGTCCTTGACAATCAACTCCCTGATATAATCAAATCTACTTAACTGGATTCACGGGACGGCCGTCAGCGCCTGTTCTGGCACGCCCCTCCCCTGATCGGGAGAAGGAGCCAGCATGACCTCCAGCCGCGAGTTCGAAAGCGCCTTGCGCGCCTGGGCCTCGGTCTTCATGCGGAGGTCGGTCCACGAATTCATCGTGGCCATGAAGGACTCCGGATTGTCGCTCAGCCAACTGAACACGCTGATGCGGCTGCACTATCGGGGTTCGTGCCAGGTCTCCGGGATCAGTGATGAGCTGGGGTTGACGGCGGCGGCCGCCAGCCAGATCGTTGATCGGCTCGTCGGCATGGGGCTGATCGAACGGTCGGAAGACCCGAAGGATCGCCGGGTGCGCCAGGTCCGCCTGACGGCCAAGGGCCGCGGCCTGGTGGCGCGCGGCCTCGAAGCCCGGCTGGCCTGGACGCGCGAGCTGGCCCGCCGCATCCCGCCGCGCGAGCTGGGCAGCATCACCCAAAACCTCGAGCGGCTGACGCAGGCCGCCGACGCGATGGGCCGAGAGGAAGCGGTGCCTAGTTCCCTGACGAGGTCGAACGAATGAAGAGATCAAGCGCAAGCCCGGCCCGCGGCGTTCTGCCGCGTGCCATCCGCTACCTCGGGCACTATCGCCGCGACACGGCGCTGGCTTATGCGGCGCTGCTCCTGGCGACGGGGGCCCAGTTGATGGTGCCGCTGCTGATCCAGCGCATGATCGACGGCGTGACGCGCGGCGTCGTCTCGCAGCAGACGGCCTCCCTGCCCGAGACCGTGCGGACGATGATCGCCTCGCGCATGGGGATCACGCTGGCCGAGCTGGCCCGTGCCGGCCAGGATCCGGTCCAAGCCCTGGTCGTCAGCGGGATGCTGATCCTGGTTTTCGCCGCCGTTCGCGGCCTGTTCTCCTTCAGCCAGGCCTACATGGGCGAGCGTGTTTCGCAGAGCGTCGCCTTCGACCTGCGCAACGATCTGTTCGCCCGCATCCAGCGGCTGTCCTTCAGCTACCACGATCGCAACCAGACCGGCCAGTTGATGATCCGCGCCACCGACGACGTCGAGAAAGTGCGCATCTTCATCGGGCAGGGCCTGTTGATGGCGGCCGGCGCCATCATGCTGATGGTCGGCGCCATCGTCATCCTGGCGACGATCAACCCGCGCTTGACGCTGGTCGTCCTGCCGATTCTGCCCCTGGCGCTGATGATGTTCATGGTATTGGGCGGGCTGGCCCGCCCGATGTTCGAGCGCGTCCAACGGCGGCTCTCGGCGCTGAACGCCATCTTGCAGGAGAACCTGGCCGGGATCAAGGTCGTCAAGGCCTTCAGCCGCGAGCCCGAACAAGAACTTCGCTTTCGGCGAGCGGCCGACGACTTCCTGGCGCAGATCCTGAAGGTCATGCGCCTGATGACGTTCCTCATGCCGCTGGTGTTCTTCATCGCCAACCTCGGCCAGGCGGCGATCCTCTACTTCGGCGGACGCCAGATGATCCTGGGGACCCTGACTCTCGGCGAGTGGCAGACTTTCAGCCTGTACCTGATGTTCGTCTTCATCCCGGTGGCCCAGCTGGGGTTCATCATCACCCAGATGTCGCAGGCCTCGGCTTCCGCCGGCCGCATCTTCGAGATCACCGACGCCCGCAGCGAGGTCACCGATGCACCCGATGCTCGTCCGCTGCCGATCGTTCGCGGACGGGTCGAGTTTGAGAACGTCACCTTTCGTTACTTCGGCGGCGGCAGGCCGGTGCTCGACCGGGTGAGCTTCACCGCCGAGCCCGGGCAGCAGATCGCCCTGCTCGGCCTCACCGGGTCGGGCAAGTCGACGATCATCAACCTGATCCCGCGCTTCTACGACCCGACCGAAGGCGTCATCCGCATCGACGGGATCGACCTGCGCCAGGTCACTCTCGATTCGCTGCGCAGCCAGATCGGCACCGTGCTGCAGGAGACGAATCTCTTCAGCGGCACGATCCGGGACAACATCGCCTTCGGCCGCAGCGACGCGCCGATGGACGAGATCCTGCGGGCGGCCGAAGCCGCCGCCGCCCATGAGTTCATCCAGACCTTCCCGCAGGGCTACGACACGCCCGTCGGCGAACGGGGCGTCACGCTTTCCGGCGGCCAGCGGCAGCGACTGGCCATCGCCCGCGCCCTGCTGCTCGATCCGCGCATCCTGATCCTGGACGACTCGACCTCCAGCGTCGACCTCGAGACGGAGTGGCGCATCCAGCAGGCCCTGCTCCGGCTGATGCACGGCCGGACGAGCTTCGTCATCGCCCAGCGCATCAGCACCGTGCTCAACGCCGACCAGATCCTCGTCCTGGATGACGCCGCCATTGTCGCCCGCGGCCGACACGAGGAGCTGCTCGAGACCAGCGAGATCTACGCCGAAATCTACTCGTCCCAGTTGGTCGACGACTCCGCCGGAGTCCCGCTCGACCGGGCTGCGGCGCTGATGACGGAGAGCTGAGATGTTTCACGATCCGCGACGCCTGTTCGAGGCCGAAACGTCCAAGCCCCAGGACGTCGGCAAGACGCTGCGACGTTTCACCGGCTATTTCAAGCCGTACTGGCGGCGTTACTTCGGTGTGCTGGTCATGATGATCGTCAGCACTTGGGCCGCGGTGACGGCGCCGCAATTGCTCGGTCAGGCCGTCGACTGCTACTTGATCCCCCCGGCGGCCACCGCCGCCTTCGAAGGTGTGGCCCCGACGCTCACACTGGCGGCGCCGGGCGAACCGGGCGCCGCCGTCCAGGCCACTAATTCGGCCTGTTGGTACGCCGCCGTCCCGCTAACGGCCACGACCGAAGAACGGATCGCCGGACTGGCCGGCCTGGTGCTGCGGCTGCTCGGCCTGTACGCCATCGCCTCGATCACGACCGGCCTGATGTTCTACTGGATGACCACCTCCGGCCAGAAGGTCCTGCGCACGCTGCGGGTGGAGGTCTTCCATCACATCCTGCGTCTGCCCATCGGCTATCACGTGGCCCACGAGTCCGGCGACACGATGAGCCGGGTGACCAACGATGCCGATACGATCCAGCAGGCGGTGAGTTTCGCTTTGATCCAGGTCCTGAGCGGCGCCTTCCTGATCGTGTGGGTGGCCTACAAGATGCTCAGCGAAAGCGTGGCCTACGGATTGGTCGCCCTGGCGATGCTGCCGTTCATGATCATCGCCACCGCCTGGTTCTCGGCCCAGGCGCGCAAGGCCTTCCGCCGAACGCGGGTGGAGATGGGTTCGGTCAACGCCGAACTGCAGGAAAGCATTTCCGGAGTGCGCGAGGCCCAGGCCTTCAGCCGGGAGGATGAGAACATCGCCTCCTTCCGCGAAACGAATGCCTCCAACCGCGACGCCAACATCCGCGCCGTGGCCTACACCTCGGCGCTGGCGCCCACCCTCGAGGCGCTGGGCTACGTGGCGCTGGCCCTGGTGGCCGTCGCCGGGGGCTACGCCCTGCTCGAGGGACAGGCGCTGCTGGGCGAGACCGTCACCCTGGGGCTGATCATCACCTTCATAGCCTATGTCCAGCGTTTCAACCAGCCGGTGCAGCAAATTGCCGTGCTGTGGACGAACATCCAGAGCGCCATCGCCGGCGGCGAGCGCATCTTCGGTCTGCTCGACGTCGTCCCCGATCTGCAGGATGCGGCGGACGCCGTCGACCTGCCGCCGATCCACGGCGACGTGGTCTTGGACGAAGTCTGGGCCGAATACGAAGCTGGCGAAGCGGTGCTGCGCGGAGTCAGCCTGCGGGCCAAGCCCGGCCAGACGGTCGCCATCGTCGGGCCCACCGGCGCCGGCAAGACCACCTTGATCAACCTGATCCCGCGTTTCTACGACGTCTCGCGCGGCACCCTGACGATCGACGGGTACGACGTGCGCCGCGTCAAGGGCGCCAGCCTGCGGCAGCAGATCGGCGTCGTCCTGCAGGAGAGCTTCCTGTTCAGCGACACCGTGATGGAGAACGTCCGCTTCGGACGGCCGGGCGCCAGCGACGAGGAAGTCATCGCCGCCGCCAAGCTGGCCAACGCC
This sequence comes from uncultured Anaerolineaceae bacterium, assembly GCA_964569445.1. GTDB lineage: Bacteria > Chloroflexota > Anaerolineae > Anaerolineales > E44-bin32 > DATEVL01. The sequence continues at coordinate 7,042 of CAZMVJ010000080.1, forward strand.
CACCCCTTCATCGAGCGCTTGCCGGAGGGGTATCAGACCAAACTGGGCGAGCGCGGCACCGGGTTGAGCCAGGGGCAGCGGCAGCTGCTGGCGATCGCCCGCGCGGCGCTGGCCGACCCGCGCATCTTGATTCTGGATGAGGCGACGTCGAGCGTCGACACACGCACCGAGCGTTTGATCCAAGGCGCGTTGGAGAGTTTGCTGCAGGATCGGACCAGCTTCGTCATCGCCCATCGGCTGAGCACGATCCGTCACGCCGACCAGGTGCTGGTCCTCGAGGCCGGGAAGTTCGTCGAGCGCGGCACGCATGAGACCCTGATGGCCGGGCGCGGGACGTACTACAACCTCTATATGAGCCAATTCCGCCGGCAGGCGCCGGAGGATGGCGGTGATGGGCACCGGGCCGCGGCGGCCATGCCGGCCTAGCAGGCAGCTTCCCCCCACCCCTACCCCTCCCCCGGGCGAAGAGGCGCTGCCATGCGCGACATTTCCGGGGGAGGGGAGGATTTCTTAAGAAGGGCGGGGAAGCAGAGCCCCCCCGCCCTTCTTAGATTTCTCCCCCTCTCCGCCAGGTTCTCCTCGTCGCGGCGTCCGCTGCATGGCGGAGAGGGGGTAGGGGGTGAGGCCGTAAGTAGCTTGCTCGGTGGCGTCCGTCTACCACGGCTAACCATCCTTTCTGGAGCCCGACGCTGTCCACTACCTCGCGGTCGCCCCGCTTCTTGCCAATGTCTGGAGGAAGGCCTCTGCTTCCTGGTAGCGCTCGAAGCTCTTCTCCTCGCGCCGAAATCGAGCGGAGTGATAACGGCGGCGATCGCCGCGCCGCTCGGCTCCCAGGACTCGGTGCAGCAGTTCATGATGCATCACGTGCTCGAGCACAAAGGGCGGCACGTCCGTTGAGTCGAGCCTGCGCGAGAGACGCACGGTGTCGGTGGCGGGCTCGTAGTGTCCGAACTCGACGGAGGCCACCCGCTGCGACCACAACAGCCGCGGCGGGGCCAGCCCTCCTCCGAAATACTCCCGATTGACACGGTCGAACAACTGGCGCAGATCGTAGACCGCGCCGGCGGGCCGACTCTGATAGGCGCCGCCGGCCGCCTCGACCTGCCGCAGAACATCGGCGAAGTGAGTCCCTTCGGCGTATTCGCGGACATCGCGGCGAGGCTGTCGCCTGCGGGCGTAGGGGATCGCCAGCCGGGTGAGGGCGTGCAGGATGACATCGGGGGCGCCGACGAATCCCTCGCTCACCACCAGGCGAATCGACTCCGGCCTACGCTCGATGCGATACAGGCTCCCCGTGTGGTCGAGCCACGCGTCGAGGCGGTCGTCGCGCCGCTCCGCCGAATGCAGCCGACGGAGCGTGTCCAGATGCTCCTCCAAACGCTCCCCAGACCCCAGATAGCTGATCAGTTGGAAAGCCCGCCGCGACGGGGCCGCCAGGTCGGCCGGCTCTGCTCCTTGCCTGGCGCAGGCATCGTCCGCCTGGCGCGCGACTTCGCCCATCCGTCTCCGCAGAGTCTCGATGGCCTGCCATCCGAAGAGCGGTTCAGCCGCCGGGCTCCCGCGACGGAGGGTGGTGCCGATCTCTGCGAGGAATCGGTCCTTGGCGGCGACCAGGCCGCCGACGCGGATCGCCGTGTTGGAATGCGAGGCCGGTTCGCGCATCACTTGGCAGGATGTCGGGACGGGGGTTTGAGCAGCGAGTGTATCACCCGGCCGACCCCTTGCCCTCCCAGGGATGGCCCGGATGGACTTCTAGCGCGATCGGCCTCCAACGGCTATCCTTGCGTTGGACTCCGGCCTCGAGGAGGCAGACTGGATCATGGCGAAGAAAAGCATAGGATATGTCAAGCTGATCTGGACCTGCCCGCGCTGCGCCACGCGCAATCCCGGACCGAACAAGTTCTGCAACGGTTGCGGTGCGCCTCAGCCAGAGGAGGTTCAGTTCGAGCAGCCGGCAGAAGCCGAGCTCATCAAGGACTCCGCCGAATTAGCACGGGCCAAGGCCGGCCCGGACATCCACTGCCCCTACTGCGGCTCCCGCAACCCGGCGGGCGTCAAGTTCTGCGGCGCCTGCGGCGGGGACCTCACGCAAGGGAAGGCCCGGCAGACGGGACGCGTGGTTGGCGCGTATCGCGCCCCCAGCGGGGCGATCCGCCTCTGCCCCGCCTGCGGGACACCGAACCCGCTGACCTCGCTCAAATGCTCCAACTGCGGCTCGGCGCTGCCGGCGGCCGAAACCCCCTCCCCCGCGGCGCCCGCGCGGGCGCCGTCCGCGAAAACGCCTCTCCTGATCGGCGGCGTGGCGGTGTTGTGCCTCGTTGCGGTGGCCGCCCTGGGTTTCCTGTTCTTCCAGCGAGATGAACAGTCGGGGCTCGTGGAGTCTGTCGCTTGGGAACGGACGATCGAGATCGAGCGGTACGGTCCGGTCGAGCACCAGGATTGGGAGGATGAGGTGCCTGCGGACGCCTCCGCTCTATCCTGCGAAATCGAATACCGCATGACCCAGGATGACCCAGCGCCGGTGGCGACAGAGGTCTGCGGAACTCCCTACACCGTCGACGAAGGCAGCGGATTCGGCGAAGTCGTTCAGGATTGCACCTACCGGGTCTACGAGCACTTGTGCAAGTACAAGGTAGACGAGTGGGCCGTCAGCGACACCCGGCGAGCCTCCGGCGCCGATCTGAACCCGCAATGGCCGGCGGTCAGGCTCGCCGCCGACGACGAACGCCTCGGGGCCGAAAACGAGTCCTACACGGTCACGCTCCGGAGCGACGGCGACGCCCTCTCGTATGCCCCCGAGAGCGCGGCTGAGTTTGCTGCCTTCGCCATTGGCAGCGAGTGGACGGTCACCGTCAACGGCCTGGGCGCCATCGTGGCGGTCGAACCAGCCCGGTAACCGCCGCATGTCCTCTTACGGCTCGCGGGCCCACCGGACCCTACCGCTCCTGGGGCTCCTGCTCGCCTTCCTCCTTGCAGTCCTGCCATCGTCCCGGCCCGCCCAAAGCGAAGAGTGGATTCCCGTCGCCCCGGGAGTCGACTACCGACTGTACTCCCTGCGCGGCCCGATCCGCGTCCACGTCGCCCGCCTTTCCCAGTCGTCCCGGGATGTCATCGTCGAGAGCAGCATCGCCAGCGGCGAGCTCAGCACGGGATTCGAAACGGTCAGCGGCATGGCCCGGCGCTACGATGGATCGCTTATCGCCTGGGGCGGCGAGTGGGGACCGCGCGCTCGAGTCCTGGTCGCCATCAACGGATCGTCGTACGACTCGGAGACGGGGCAGCCGTACGGAGGCATGTTTCAGTCGGGCTGGTACGCCAAGGAGTACGGCAGTCTGGCCGGCGGGACCGGTTTCGTCTGGACCACGGAAGGGGTGGGCGTCCTGCGCGGGTGTGTGAACCACGAGGATGGGCGCCAGGTGGTCACGCGCCTGGCGACCGGGGATCGATTCGATCTCGGCCCGATCAATCTCGAACGCCGGGACGACGGCTTGATCCTGTTCACGCCACAGTTCGGCGCTTCCACCCCACAGGGAGAAAGAGAGATCGAGGCCGTCCTGCGCGTGGACAAGCCGATGGGCATCGTCCCCCTTCCGCGAAGCGCCACCGGGACAGTGGTCGAGGTGCGCGACGGCCACGGCGGAACGCCGCTCCTCTTCGATCAGGTCGTGCTGGCAGGCCAGGGTACCTATGCCGAGAACTTCCTTCGAGTGCTCCAGCCCGGCGAGCCGTTGGGGCTGTCGCGAGAGATCACCGATCTCGGATTCGGATGCCGGTCCGAAGGCAGCTTCGACTGGACCGATGCCTACGCCGGGATCGGCGGCGGTTTCGTCTTCCTGAGGGACGGCGAAGTCCAGTCGAGCGATGAGGTCGGCGCCTTCGTCCACGACCCGCGCACGGCGGTCTGTCTCAACGACGAATTCGTCTACTTCGTCGTCGTCGATGGACGGCAGGACTCGGTCAGCGTGGGAATGACGCTCGACAACATGGCCGCCTTCTGCCGGGACGAACTTGCCGCGCGCTGGGGTTTGAATCAGGACGGAGGAGGGTCGTCGGCCATGTGGGTCGACGGTGCGATCGTCAATCTGCCTTCTGATGGACGGGAACGCGGTGTGGCCAACGGTCTGATGATGGTGGCGGTCGAGCCGGCCTTGCGTTCCGGCCGCTTCGCGGAGGGCTTCGACGTCACCGTCCAGGCCTCCGGCGAGGTCCGCACCGGACCCGGGCCGTCGTTTCCGGTATTGCAAACCACCGCGCCGGGAGAGACCGTCCGGATCGCCCAGACCGCCTCAAGCCTGCTCGGCGTTTTCACCGATGGTTCGTATTGGTGGAAAACGGAAGTGGCCGGAGAACTCGGCTTCCTGCCGGAGCAGTCACTCGTCAGCCCGAGCGGCGCATTGGCCTGGTTCCGCCTTCCGCCGCCGCTGCTGGCGGTGGCGAAGCGCTAGCTGCCCTGGGACGGCGGCCCGGCCTTACGATCGGCCCGCGCCAGGACGCCCCGCAACAGCGCCAGTTCCTTCCCCGACAAGCCCACGCGCTCGATCGCCTCTTCGTCGCCTAAGCAGACGCCGCCCCAACCCGAGTGGCGCCGCGACTTGAGATTCTCCTCGGCGCGACCCCAACGGTTTGGGATCGCCGAGAAAGCGAGGCGCCAGTTCAGCTGTCCTTGGGGTCGTCGCGGCCGAGGTTGCGCAGGAACTCCTCGAAGACCTCGAGCCGGCGCGGCGAGGTTTCGCCGCCCTCGGGGGGCGAGGGCGGAAAACGCCCTCCGCCGCCGGGGCCACGGCGGCGCTGAGACCAGCGACCGACGGCTTCCAGCCATCCGGCTTTGGAAGCCACCAGATAGATCAACCCGGCCAGGATAACGATCCAGGGGAGAGTGAGGAACATCGGGTCCGGCACCTATCATACCAGTGGTCGGTGGTCAGTGGTCAGTGGTTAGTGGTTGGCGGTTGGCGGTTGGCGGTTAGCGGTCACTTGTCCCTGTCCACTGTCCACTAGTCCGGCCACGGGACCGCCACCGGATCGGTGTAGCCGTGCTTCTCGACGGTGTACAGCTTGGCTTTCGATTCGCCCTCGCAGCTCGATTCGTCGGTGACGGTCAGCGACGTGCCGTTGACAGCGATCGGGTAAAAAACAAGACTGCCGCCCTGGCAGACGGTGGCCTCGACGAAATAGCCGCGATCGTCGTCGGTCGTCATCCAGACCGGTTCCCAGGTGATGACGACCT
>CAZMVJ010000081.1:0-12251 GCA_964569445.1 uncultured Anaerolineaceae bacterium
ACATGAATCCGATGGGGTGGAGCCCGGCGAGTTTCTCCAGGTAAACGACTTCGTTCCCGTCGAGGATCGTCAGATGAACCGTCTCACCGAACTCGTCTCGAAGACGCTCCAGCGATTCGATCGAGCGGGAGCGGATGTCGTTGTTCTTGAGGAATCGCGACCCGAGCTCCAGCAAGACCACGCCCGGGCGGTACTTCGCCGCGCCATGATTGGCTTCGACGAAGCCTTGGGCCTCGAGCGTCGCCAGCAAGCGGAAAACGGTGCTCGGATCGAGGCCGGTCGCCTTGCTGAGTTCGGCAGCCGAAATCTCGCCATCGTGCGCCAGGAACGTGCGCAGGAGGGTCAGCGCCCGTTGGACCGAGCGGACCTGATATTTGGGGGTCGGATGATCCGTATGGGCCGGCAAGGCGTTTTCCGCGGGATGGCCATTTCATTCTATGAAATGGCATTGCGTACAGTGAAACTATAAGGGCATCGGGGGTCGGTTGTCAAGTGCCCTGATCGGATCAGGAGGCGCACCAGAGGGCTCCCAAGCCGGCCGATGTCCACGCCCGGTTGGCGGTCCCCGCTATGCTGGCTTAGGCCGACCGCAGCGAGGCCGGGAAGCGATGCTGGCCCTTTCCGCCGCCTCGGCCCGTCAATCGCCGACCTGATTCGGTCAATGCTGTATCCCGAGATCTACCTCCCGGAAGAAGAGGGCGACCACCCGTCGGCCGCCGCCCGACGGGCGTCAACAGCCGCTCCGATCCGACCAACTTCTTCCACCTGAACCAGAACCCGGTTCGACCTCCGCTGGCGCCGTCGGCGAAGCGCGTTCTGGCCGATCCCGGCGTCGATAGTCTGAGACTGCCGGCCCCTCACTCAAACCTCCGCCCCTCCGGCCTGCGGGCAGCCGGGCTATACTTCCCGCCCATCGCAGGGACACACCTCCATGGACCTGACTCCCGGCCAGACGATCGGCCAGTACCAGATCGTCCAGAAGATCGGCGAAGGTGGGATGGGCGCGGTCTACAAGGCCGACCAGCCGTCCATTCCGCGCGCCGTCGTCATCAAGGTTCTGGGGTCTGCTTTCGCCGAGGCCCCCGATGCGCGTGATCGCTTCCGCCGCGAGCTCGACATGATCACGCGGCTGGAGCACCCTCACATCCTCCCTGTCTACGACTACGGGGAAGTCAACGACAGCCCCTACATCGTGATGCGCTTCATGACCGGCGGCTCGCTGCAGGATCGTCTGCAAGGCGGTACGATGACGCGCAGCGACGGGCTGCGCCTGCTCGACCAGGTGGCGCTGGCTCTCGATTTCGCACACGACCGCGGGATCGTTCACCGCGACCTCAAGCCCGCCAACATCCTGGTCGACGACGCCGGCAACGCCTACCTGGCCGACTTCGGGCTGGCCAAGTCGATCAGCGGCACGCAGGACCTCACGGCCACCGGGAGCACGCTCGGTTCCCCGGCGTACATGTCTCCCGAGCAGGCGCGCGGCGAGAAACTCACCCGGCAGAGCGACATCTACGCCTTTTCCATCCTGGTCTACCGGATGCTCTCGGGCCGGTTGCCCTTCGAGGCCGATACCGCCTGGGGTTTCATCACGGCGCATCTGAGCGAGGAGCCGGTTCCCATTCGCCGTTATGCCCCCGACCTCCCGCCGGCAGTCGAGGCGGTCCTGGCGGACGGTCTGGCCAAAGATCCGCTTGCGCGCCCGGAACGCGCGACCGACCTGATGGTTTCCCTGCGGGCGAGCCTGACCGCCGGCGCCGATGTCCCCGCATCACCATCGGCTCGAGCGCCGAAGAGGGCGACGGTGAGCGCTTCGACTGCCGGCGGCAGACTGATTTCTCCCGTCGCTGCCGCCGGCACCCGGGGCTCCGCAGTGTCTCGACGTGCAGCGCCCGCCTGGAGGCTTCCGGCGCTCGCCACGGCGGGCGGGGCGCTCCTATTGCTGGTCGGAGCGATCGCGGCGGTGGTTCTCTTCGTCGGCGGCACCAGCCTCCTGGGAGACCACCCCACGAGCTATCCCGTGGGCGACGAGCCGCGGGCGTTGTTGTTCGATGGGAGTTCGTTGTGGGTCGCCAATTTCTTCGACAACAGTCTGACGAAGCTGGCTGTCTCCGATTGCGGCTCTACGCCGGACGTCTGCGGGCAGAGTCTCGGCACGATCGAGGTGGACGATTTGCCGGTGGCGCTGGCCTTCGACGGCGACAACCTGTGGGTCGCCAGCTCCCTCGAGCAGACGGTGTCGGCGGTCAGTCCGGCTTCGGGCGAGGTCATCGGCCGGTATGCGCTCCCGCACGTCCCATCCGCGCTTGTCTGGGATGGCGAGTCGCTGTGGAGCGCCAACGCCATCGCCGGGACGGTAACGAAGATCGCCTCGGACGGGCAAATCCTGGCCGATATCGAGGTCGGCAAGGGACCGGTGGCGATCGCCTTCGACGGGGCGTCCCTATGGGTCATCAATCAGGAGGGCAAGTCCCTGGTTCGCATCGAGCCTGACCCCGCTCGTGTACTCGAGACGATCGCGCTCGACGGCGTGCCGGCGGCCGTGGCGCTCGACGGAGCTACGTTGTGGATCGGCCTGAGCGATGTCGACCAGATCATTCAGCTCGACCCGGCGGACCCGTCGGCCCTTCGGCGCATCGATCTGGGATCGTCCCCGACAGCCTTGTGGTTCGACGGCGAGCAGTTGTGGGTCGCCGCGCCCGAAGCCGGTGAGGTCTACCGCATCGACCCGGTCTCGGCCGAGGTCGTCGACACGATCTCGATCGCCGGCTATCCGGTGTCGCTGCTGACCGCCTCGTGCGGGCCGAACTGCCGTGCCCTGTGGACGGCCAATCAATCCGGCGACAGTGTCAGCCGACTCTCCATCAAGTGAATTCAACGGGTCGAGGGCTCGCGGTCGCAAGCGACCGGAGGCGCATCCGGCGAGGCGGGTCGCCGCCCGGGCCCTGGGGTTCGTCATCGGCAGGCCTGACCGAAGCGGGGATTCCGAGATAAAGAGCACGCGCCCTGCCCCTCGACCGCCCTGCGCCGCCCGATGACCGAGACGGTGCCCCTCGACTTCCCGGGATACGCAGTCCAGGCCCTGGCAGGGCGCGGCGGCATGGGCCGCGTCTATCGGGCGCAGCAGTTGGCCACCCGCCGGCTGGTCGCCATTAAGCTGCTGACCGCCGGCCGGGTCGATCCGGAAAGCCTGGCCACTTTCCGCCGCGAAGCTTCGACTCTCGCACAGCTCGAACACCCGCACATCGTCCCGCTCTACGACTACGGAGAGCATGACGGCAGCCCCTACCTGGTCGTCCGGTTCCTGAGCGGCGGCACAGTGGCCGACCGGCTGAAGTCCGGCCCGATCGATGTCCCGACGAGCGTGCGCTGGATCGCCGATGTGGCCGACGCTCTTGACGCCGCCCACCGACGGGGCATCACCCATCGGGATGTCAAGCCGAGCAACCTGCTGCTGGACGAAGCCGGCAATGTCTACCTGGGCGACTTCGGTATCGCCGCCACGACTGTCGACCTCGCCGCCGCCTCTCACAGTGGGAGCGCCGCCTATGCCTCGCCCGAGCAAGCGCGCGGGGGAGCGCCGGATGCACGTTCGGACGTTTACTCGCTGGCCGTCACCGCCTTCGAGATGGTCACCGGAAAGAAGCCCTACGAGGCCGAGACCGCCCTGGGGATGATGGTCCGCCACATGCACGATCCAGTCCCGTCGGCCCGGGGGATCGCCACGGCGCTGTCCGCCGCCCTGGATGCGGCCATCGCCTCCGGGATGGCCAAGGATCCCAAGGACCGCCCCGCTTCCCCCGGCGCCTTTGCACGGAGCCTCCTCGCCGATACGGGCGCGGCGCCAGCGGATCGTGATTCGGCGACACTCGCGGCGACACCGTCGCGGTCGCCTTCGCGCGGGCTGTTGGTCGGCCTGGTCGTCCTGGCCGGCGCCGCATGCCTGGCGGGAGTCGGCATCTTTGGAGGGGGCCTGGCCGTCTACTTCTCCTCCCCGACCGCGGCCGCCCCGCCGACCCAGGCTGCCTCGCTTCCGGGGCTGACCGCCGCCACAGGCACCTCCCCGGTCCCGTCGATTCCTTTTGCCGATGATTTTTCCGATCCATCCAGCGGGTTCGGCATACAGGAGGATGCGGACGGTCAGGTGGCCTACGACGACGGAAGGCTGCTGTTCGCGATCCACACGCCCGGAGTCGAGTGGTTCTCCCCGTACCGCGGGTTGATGGAACAGGACCTGACGATCGAGGTCGAGGCCCGGCTGCTCGGAGGGCCGCCGGGGACCGAGATGGGGATTGTCTGCCGCTGGCAGGACGAGGCGAACTACGTTGCGGCCGGGCTGCGCGCCGACGGCATGGTTTCTTTGTGGGGCGTGACCGCCGGGGCCGTCGATCGATGGCAGGATTGGACGGCCGCACAGCAATGGGAGGGAATCGGCGCGGCCTGGCGGAACCTGCGCCTCACCTGTGAAGGGAGCGACGTCCGATTCGCCGTCGACGGGATCGAAGTCGCCGCCGCGACCGACCCCTCCCCGGCGTCGGGCTCCCTGGCCTTGATGGCTGGACTCCTGGCGCCGGGCGAAACGGTGGTTGGCTTCGACAACTTCGCAGTCAGCCGCCCTTAGCGGCCTAGGTTTTCCGACCAGCAGGGGAGCAGTCCCACCCTCTCCAGGCAAGGACTCAAGGCACCGAGTAACCCGTCAGGTCGCCGTGCCCCGAATAGCCCTCGCTGCTCGAGGTGTAGCGCACAATCCCGACGCCCTCGGCATACCAGAAGGTCTGGCTGGTCGTGGTAGGTGGCACGCTGATGCCCATGAACCCGCTCGTCTCAATCGTGGATGTTCCATCGATCCGCAGGGCTTCGAATGTCCCGGCGGGGACGCTGACCGTCTCCATCCCGCCGACGCTCCACGACTCCGACGTGGTGGTCGTCAACTCGACGGATGCCCCTTCGAACGAGGAGCTGACGACCATGGTGTAGTCGTTGCTCCAGGAATACCCAGGGACCAAGTTCTCCGCCGGCGGGAGCCAGCTGCCGGAGCTGTTCACGACCTCCAGGGTGACGATTTCACCGAAGGCCGAGCTGGAGATATTGCCTAAGTCGTACGATGTGATGCCGGCCGACGAGCAGGTCCAGTTGACCGTGAAGGTCGCCTCTGGCATGGAGAAGGCCATCGTCGCCGAGGCTGACTCCGCGGAACCGCCGGCACTCGTCACGCTCCATGTCAGGCCGCCCTCGCTGCTATCGTAGCTCCAACTGGCTCCCGAGCGCAGGGGCAGATACGGGTGATCGCACGCGTTGGCTCCGACGCGGCCGCTGGGCTCGGGCTCGAAGGCTTCGACCGCCATGCGATCGACCTCGGTCTGGATTTCAACCAAGGCCGTTCGCAACGCCGCCGCCTGCGGGGCATCGGTGTAGGTGGCGCCGGGAATCAGTTCGACGAATGCCTTGACGGCTTCGACCTCATCCGGCGGGACCTCGAAGCCGATGACAAAGAGGCGGAGCTCGATTCCGGCTCGTTGGGCTTCCTGGCGGATCAGCTCGCCGGCTTCGGGATTGCACAGGTCGGCCCCGCCAGTGACGACCACGATCGAGTGCGGGCCATCGGTGGAAGCCATGTCGCGGATGGCGCCGACCATCGCCTGCGCCACGGCCGAATCCGACTCAGGCCCCGCCTCCACCTCCCCCAGGCTTCCCTCGATCTCCCCCTGGTTGGAGGCGGCCAACGGCACGACCAGGTCGGTATCCTGGCAACCTTGCGGGAGGGCCCCGCTGCCGAAGACGCGCAAACCGGCCGTCAACCGCGGGTCGGCTGTCCGAACGATCTCCCCCAGGACGCCGCGGGCGACGACGATGCGCGGTTCACCGCCGCTGGACGGGCTCTCCATTCGAGGCGAGGCATCCAGGACGTACTCGATCGTCGGTTCGGCGGAGGTGGCTTGCCGGCCGCGAAGGTAGAAGTAGGCGCCGGCGGCAACACCGGTAAGGCACAGGCAGGCGGCCACAAGGCCGCAGCCTACCAGGACGATCACGGGCAGGCGACGCTGGGGTGGGGTGGTGGCCATCGGCTCCTCCGGGGGAGCCCCCAGTCTATCGCGCCCCCGCGGTCGGAGCAAGGCGGCCTTTTTCATCGAGGGATGTGGTCCACCATCGGGAAAACGCCGCCGGACCCCATCCCTGACTCAATCCCCGGCGAAATCCTCCGCCAGCCGATCCCAGGTCTGCCGCCGGCGTTCGACGGTGCTGACCGCCCGGATGCGTCCCGGCGGCCGGCGATGCCGGGACGCCTTCAATCCGGCACGCGCCCGTTCAGCGCTTGATCCTGCCCGAGCCCCCCTCACGCAGGAGCTGCTCGACCTCCGGGACCGTGCAGCGGTTCATGTCGCCGGGGATCGTGTGTTTCAGGCACGACGCGGCGACGGCGAATTCGAGGGCGTCTCGATCTTCCAGGCCGCTGAGCCAGCCGCGGATCAACCCCGCGGCAAAGGCGTCTCCCGTGCCAACCCGGTCCACCACATCGAGGATTTCGTAGCGTGTGCTGTGGAGGAACGCCTGGCGGTTGTTTAGGCAGGCCGACCATCCGTTCCGGTCGGCGCTGTAACTTTCGCGCAGGGTGATCGCCTGCTTGCGGAGGCCGGGAAAAGCTTCCAGGACTTTCCGGGTCAGCGCCTGGTAGGCATCCACCTCGGCCAGGTCCGAGTTCGCGTCACGATGAACTCCCGCGTCAACGGAGATGCCCAGCGCTTGCTGACAGTCTTCTTCATTGGCGATTCCGATGTCGCAGTGTCGTACAAGTTCGGTCATCCCTTCCCGCGCCGTCCGACCGTACTTCCACAAATTCTTGCGATAGTTGTAGTCGCAAGAAACCGTCAGGCCCATTTGCCGGGCGGTCTGTACCGCCGCCAGCGTCGTCGCGGCGGCGTTCTCACTCAGGGCCGGGGTGATCCCGGTCACGTGGAACCATGCCGCCCCGTCCAAGATCCGATCCCAGGCAAAGGTCCCCGGCCCCGCGCTCATCAGCGCCGATCCGGCCCGGTCGTAGATGACACGGGACGGTCGCTGGTTCGAGCCGGCCTCCAGGAAGTACAACCCCATCCGGTCGCCCGTCCGCACGATGTGGGAGGTGCCGATTCCGAGCCCGCGCAAGAATGTGCAGCAGGCGTCGCCGAGGACATTGGCCGGAAGGGCGGTCACGAAATCGACCTCGATCCCAAAGTTCGCCAGCGAAGCGGCCACGTTGGCCTCGCCGCCTCCGAAGGTGGCTTCGAGCAGCGGGGATTGGAGCACGCGTTCGTAGAACGGCGACTTCAACCGAAGCATGACTTCGCCGAAGGTGACCACGCGCGGGGTCATGCCCCACCGCCGCGGGCGTGCGCCACGATATCGACGGCCTGGCGCGCCAAACGCGTGACTTCGTCGAAGCGCTCCGACGCCAGGAGGCTGGGGGCCACCATCCAACTTCCACCCACGGCCAGGACCTCCGGCAATCGAAGATAGGAGGCCAGGCTGGCGGCGGAGATACCGCCGGTGGGAACGAACTTCAACCCGGCGAAAGGCGCCGCCATCGCCTCGAGCATCGACACTCCTCCGAGGGCCTCGGCCGGGAAGACTTTCAAGGTCGAGAGGCCGTACTCGATCGCCATCAGAATCTCGGTCGGCGTGGCCACGCCGGGCATCACCGCAACAGCGGTTCGCTGGCACCATTCGACGACGGGTCGGGACAACCCGGGCGACACGATGAAGCGCGCCCCGGCCCTCACCGCCTGTTGGGCCTGATTCGGCTGGAGCACCGTCCCCGCTCCCAGCACCAGGTCCGGATACCCATCGGCGATTCTCCGGATGGCTTCGGCGGCTCCGGCCGTGCGGAAGGTGACTTCTGCGCAGGGAAGCCCTCCGGCCAGGAGTGCTTCCGCCAAGCGCCCAGCCTGCGCCGGGTCGTCGATGCGGACGACCGGGATCAACCCGATTCTCCCCAGGGTTTCGAAGAGGTCTTCCATGCCGTCCTCCCTGCTGGCGGCGCCTCCTAGGCGCCGTCCCTCCCGCTCCTGCCTGCCTTCGATGCCCGCCTCCGCCGCGCCGGGGACGCCACCTGGACGATCATCTCGATTTCCACCGGGATGTCCCCGGGCAACTCGGCCACTCCGACGGAGGTCCGCGCGTGTCGTCCGATGTCACCGAACACGGCCTGCAGGAGATCCGAGGCCCCGTTGATCACCGCCGGCTGCTCGATGAAACCGGCGGCGCTGTTGACGTACCCATTCAGCTTGACGACCTGGGTGACGCGCTCGAGGCTCCCCAAGTGGAGCCGCAGGACCGCCAGCAGGTTGAGGGCCGTTTGCCTGGAGGCGGCGTACCCTTGTTCGATGGTCAGCTCCCGGCCGACCTTGCCCCGGTACAGAAGGCGCCCGTTGTCGTAGCACGTCGTCCCGGACACGAAGAGCAGCTCCCCCGATTGGGTGGCCAGCGTGTAGGCTCCGACCGGAGCCGGTGGGTCCGGCAAAGCAAGGCCCAACGCGAGAAGGCGATCTTCCGGAGTCATCGGAGGTGCCTCGTCGTCCGACCGTCGGGGTGGGCCGACGCCTGACGGCGTCGGCCCACCTCAGGTCCCTTCGTTAGAACGTGCCCTCCGGGTTGTAGTGCTGCAAGACGTTGTCCTTGGTGATCAGCGGCGAAGGCAGGTAGGTATCCTTTTCGGGCGTCCCTCCGCCCAGGATAGACATCAGGCGGTTGAAGGCGGCGCGGCCGATCTGGTCTGAGTTGTTCAGGCCGGTCGCGGCGTAGTTCGTACCGTTGATGATCGCCTCCAGGGCTGCGTTCTCGCCGTCGACGCCCACCAGGAACATCTCATCCGCGCGACCGGCATCGGCGATGGCCGTCTGAGCGCCCAGGCACATCGAGTCGTTCTCGCAGAACACGGCGTCGATCTGCGGATTGGAGGCCAGCAAGTCCTCCATCAGGGCAATGCCGCCATCGGCGCTCCAACCGCCAAAGTCCGGCGCCGTGACCACGGTGATGTCCGGGAATGTCTCAAGCACGCTGAGCATTCCATTGCTGCGGTTCAGGCCGATCGAGTTGTCGGCCGGTCCGCCTCGCAGTTGCGCAACGACGCCCGTCCCACCCAGCCGATCAGCGATGTAGGTACCGTCCTGGACGCCGATGGTGAAGTTATCCGGGCCAATGTAGGACGTATAGGCGCTGGCGCTGCCCTTGCCAAACTGGCGATCGACGAGAACGGTGGGGATCCCCTCCGCGGCCAGGGCATCCAGCGCTGCCGGAGCTTCCTCGAGCCATGCGCCCGAGACGATGATCCCGTCAATGCCTTGTGCGATCAGGTCTTCGATGTCCGACTGGAACTTGGCCGCGTCCCCGTTGGCATCGGTGGAGATGATCGTAACGTTGGAGAAGGGCTTCGCCTCCGCCACGACGGCATCGTTCATGCCGATGAAGTAGGGGCAGCACTGGGAGAAGTTAGCCACCCCGATCTTCAGGGGGCCGGCTTCACCCTGCGGTGCAGCTACTGGCGCAGCCTGTCCACAGGCTGCGAGGATCACCGCCAGGATCATGGTGATGGTCAGACCAAGGTTGCGTTTCATCGAAGAATCCTCCTCTTCTCATGGTTCTAGATGGATCGGCTTAGGACGGACGGATTGCGACTCTTCTCCTCACCTCCTTCCGCTCGGCCCGAGGCAAATCCGGCCGGCGGCCGAGCCGGTTGATGGCTATTGCTGCTTGCGTCGCGCCAAGACCGCGACCAGGATGATCACGCCCTTGAAGATCTGCTGATAGTAGGACTGCACGTTGAACAGATTGAGCAGGTTGTCGATCATGCCCAGCGCCGCAACTCCGGCCAGCGTGCCGAACGCGCCCCCGCCGCCGCCGCCCAGGATGGCGCCGCCGATGACGCAGGCGGCGATGGCATCCAACTCGAAGCCCCCACCCACGCTAGGCTGGGCGATCCCCAGGCGCGAGGCCAGCATCACCCCCGCCATCGCGGCGAACAACCCGGAAATCATGTAGGCCAAGAAGATGTGCCGGGTGACACTGATCCCTGCCAGGCGAACGGCTTCTTCATTTCCACCGATCGCCGTGATGGCGCGGCCGGACTTCATCCGATTGAGGAAGAACCACACGATGGGATAGCAGGCCAGCATGATCAGGGCCGAGATCGGAAAGGGCCCGATGAATCCTCCCCCAAGTACCGCCCGGAAGGCGGGATCCTGGGGGGTGATGGGGATATCCGAATACACGAAGACCAAGCCGCGAATGGTGATCATCGAAGCCAGGGTGACGATGAACGGCTGCAGCTTGTAGCGGGCAATGAAGAATCCGTTGCCGGCCCCGGCGGCGATCCCGATGACCAGGCAAACCAGAATCGCCAGCGGCAGAGCCATCCCCTCCTTCGACATGCCCGAGACCATGACCGCCGCCAGCGCCACAACCGAGCCAACCGAGAGATCAATGCCGCCGGTCAGAATCACCACCAGCATCCCGAGGCTGAGCAAGCCGTTGGTCACGGCCTGCCTGCCCAGGTTGCTCAGATTGCGCTGGGTGAAGAAGACGTCCGACACCGTGGCGGTGATGACAAGCAGCACCACGAAGGCGACGATGAAGGCATAGTCCACCCATCGGCGCCGAGAGCGACCGCCGGAGCTGCCGAACAGCCTCGCTCGCAGGCCGCCCTCTGACGTGGCGAGTACGGAAGGCGTCGGTGCAGAACTCCCGGTCATTGCCTCACCCCAGATGCCGCGGCCAGCAGTTGCTCCTCGCTGGCCTCGGCGCGGGTGAACTCTCCCACAATCCGACCCTCCCGCATCACCAAGGCGCGGTCGCTCAATCCCAGGATCTCCGGCAGCTCGGACGAGATCAGCAGGATGCCGATGCCTCCGGCGGCCAGATCGCTGATGAGCTGATAGATCTCGACCTTGGTGGCCACATCCACCCCGCGCGTCGGCTCGTCGAGGATCAGAATCTTGCCCTGCGTCATCAGCCACTTGGCCAACACCAGCTTCTGCTGGTTCCCTCCGCTGAGCTGACGGGCCAACCGGTCGAGCAGCGGCGGACGGATATCCAGTTCGTGCATCTTATGCTGCACCTGAGTTGCCTGCGTGCGTCGGTTGATGACACCCCACCGGCTCAGCTTGTCATACGACGCCATGCTGACGTTGTCGCGAATCGTGCACTGCATCACCAGCCCGTCGCGCTTGCGGTCTTCGGTCACGAGAGCAATCCCCTCTCGAACCGCCTCGCGAGGTGAGCGGGGGTGGATGGGCTTCCCATCGAGATGGACCTCTCCCGTATCGAAGGGATCGGCGCCGAAAATGCAGCGCGCCACCTGGGTCCGCCCGCTTCCCACCAGGCCTGACATGCCCAGGACCTCGCCTCGGTGGAGCGAGAATGAGACGTCGGAGAATGAGCCGGCCCGGCCCAGGTTCTTGACTTCCAGCGCAACTTCGTCCAGCGAAGGTTGGCGCGAGGGGAAGATCTCGCCCAGCGACCGACCGACCATCATGCGGATCAGCTGGCCTTGATCGGCTTCTTGAGGCCGCACGGTGCCGACCAGCTGGCCATCCTTGAGGACGGTGATCCGATCGGCGATCTCGAACACCTCATCCAGGCGGTGCGAGATGTACAGAATCAGGGTCCCTTGCTGCCGGAGGAGCCGCACCAGGGCGAACAGGCGGTCCAGCTCCTCCTGCGAGAGCACGGCCGATGGCTCGTCGAGGATCAGAATCCGCGGTCGCACCGCCACCGCCTTGGCGATCTCAACCATTTGCTGGTGGGAGACGCTCATCTGCCGGACAACCTTGCGCACATCAATTCCGACGAAGCCGATGGAGTGGAGGATCTCATCGGCCCTGCGATGGGCCTTGCCCCAATCCACGCAGCCCGGCAACCGGGACGAAGGCATCTGGCCGAGCAGGATGTTCTCGGCCACGGTGAGGTGTGAAACGAGGCTGAATTCCTGGTACACCGCCCGGATGCCCAGGCGGTGGGCGGCGAGGGGGGTTCTGGCGTCGGCGGCAACGCCGTCGAGCAGAATCTCGCCCGCGTCGCGCAGGATGGCGCCCGACAGGATCTTCACCAGGGTGGACTTGCCAGCGCCGTTTTCCCCAACGATCGCATGCACTTCCCCACGTTCGGCGGAGAAATCGACGCCGCGCAAGGCCTGCGTCCCGTCGAAGCCCTTGTGAATGCCACGCATCACGAGCATTCGGATGTCCGCCGCTGCCTCACGGCGCCGGGAAAGCGTTGTG
>CAZMVJ010000082.1:0-12233 GCA_964569445.1 uncultured Anaerolineaceae bacterium
GTCCCATCCTCGCCCTGCTGGTCTCCTCCAAGCTCTCAGGGACGATCCAATCCGCCGAACTGGCCAAGCAGGACTTCCCCGGGGCGCAGATCGAGATCATCGACTCGATGCACACGGCGATGTCCCTGGGTTTCCAAGTTGTACAGACCGCGCGCCAGATCGAGGCCGGCAAGGCCTTTGAGGAGGTTGTGGGATACGCTCGCAAGGCCAAGGGTCACACCGGAATCCTGTTTGTGGTGGATACCCTCGAGTTCCTCCACCGTGGTGGTCGCATCGGCGGGGCGGCGCGGCTTTTCGGCACGGCGCTCAATATGAAGCCGTTACTGAACCTCGAGGACGGGAGGATTGAGCCGCTGGAGAGGATCCGAACCAAGGCCAAGGCCCACGCCCGCATGCTAGACATCCTGGGAGAGAGGGTGAAAGGTCACGGCAATGTGCGCGTGGCCGCGCTGCACGCGGCGGCCGAGGCCGACGCCCTGGCTGTGCTCGAGCAGGTCAAGTCGAGGTTCTCCCCGGTCGAGACCGTCGTCACATGGGCCAGCCCGGCCATCGGCGCGAATACCGGCCCGGGGATTGTTGGGGTGGCCTACTGCCTCGACCTGTAAGAACAGTGGTCGGTGGTCGGTGGCCCGTGGACAGTGCCCGGTGGCGGACATGCCGCGTCTCTCCGCGCAAACTGCCGCCGGTCGCTTGTCACTGACCACTGCCCACTGACCACTGCCCACTGTCCAGGTGGTACAATCGGCGCTCTGGGCTCCCTGACGGACCGCCCCGAACAACCGAGAAAGATGGCGGCGTGCGGCCGTGGCCGCGCGGATGGATCGCGCCGGGCACCCCTTCGGGTGTGCCGAAGGGCATGAGGCGTCGACGGAGGTCGGACGGACGTGAGAGAGCGGACCCTTTTCATCTCGGCCCTCGTCGGGATCGTGCTGATCGCCGCCGGCTTCGCCGTGGCCACCCAGGCCAACGTCATGCCGCCGGAAGCCTCGACCCGGGCCGTCGCCGTCGATCAGCTCTTCCGCATCCTTCTCGGCGTCTCGACGGTGATCTTCTTGCTGGTGGAAGGGGCGCTGGTCTTCGCCGTCCTGCGCTTCCGCCGGCGGCCCGGCGATGATCGTCCGGGCCCGGCCATCCACGGCAACACTTCGCTCGAGATCCTGTGGACCCTGATCCCGGCGGCGATCGTCGTCGTCATCGGTGTGTACTCCTTCCAGGTGCTGGCCGCCATCGAAGCCCCCGGCCTGGGGCCGCGCGTGGTCGAGGTCGTGGCGCGGCAGTTTTCCTGGCAGTTCCGCTACCCCGAGGCCGACCTGGCCACGACCGAGCTGCATCTGCCCGTCGGCCAGCCGGTGGTCTTCCAGATCTCGGCCGAAGACGTCATCCATTCGTTCTGGGTGCCGGCGTTTCGCGCCAAGCGCGACGCCACCCCCGGACAGATCTCCGAGCTGGCGATGACGCCGATCGAAGTCGGGCGCTTCCCGATCCGCTGCGCCGAGCTGTGCGGCGCCGGCCACGCCATCATGACGTCGGAGGTCGTGGTCGAGTCGGCCGAGGAATTCGATGCCTGGCTGGCCGGGCAGCTGGCGATGGCCAACGACCCGGCTCAAATCTTCCTGACGATGGGTTGCGGCGCGTGCCACGTGCTGACGGCGGCCGCCACGACGGGGACCATCGGCCCGTCCCTCGACGACCTCCCGGCCGTCGCCGCAACGCGCCTGGCGGGGCTGGCGGCGGCGGACTACGTCGAGCAGTCGATCCTCGCTCCCGACGACTTCATCGTCCCCGGCTTCCCGCCGGGGCTGATGCCGAAGACTTTCTCCCAGCGCCTGACGCCGGACCAGATTCAGCGGCTGGCGGCCTTCCTGCTCGATCAGCCGTGAGCGACAGGAGATCGAACGGATGACGACTGCCTCTGCTTCCGCCGGCTGGCGCCGCTACTTCTGGTGGAACACCGACCACAAGGTCATCGGCGTCCAGTACATCGTCACCAGCTTCTTCTTCTTCATCCTCGGCGGCGCGCTGGCCGGCCTCGTTCGGGCCGAGCTGGCCACGCCGGCCAGCGACCTGCTCGACGGAGCGACCTACAACCAGGTCATGACCAACCACGGGACGCTGATGATCTTCCTGTGGATCCTGCCGGTCCTGGCCGGCTTCGGCAACTACCTGATCCCGCTGATGATCGGCGCCCGCGATATGGCCTTCCCGCGGCTCAATGCGCTTTCCTACTGGATGATCCCGCCGGCGGGGATGCTGATGATCGCCAGCTTCTTCGCCGGCGGCGCCGAAGCGGGCTGGACGGCCTATGTCCCCCTTTCCATCGGCGGCCCGCCGGGGCAGACGCTGTGGGCGTTGAGCGTGATGCTGCTCGGCATCTCGGCCATCTTCGGCGCGATCAACTTCATGACGACGATCATCATGATGCGGGCGCCGGGGCTGTCCTTCTGGCGCCTGCCGCTCTTCGTGTGGGGCATGATCGCCACCTCGACCCTCATTCTGACCGCCACCCCGGTGTTGACCTCCGGGCTGATCATGGTGGCGCTCGACCGCGTGGTCGGTACCCATTTCTTCACCGTCGCCAGCGGCGGTGATCCGGTCCTGTGGCAAAACTTGTTCTGGTTCTACTCGCACCCGGCGGTCTACATCATGATCCTGCCGGCGATGGGCATCATCTCCGAGATCTTTCCGGTCTTCGCCCGCAAACCGATCTTCGGCTACCGCATGATCGCCATGTCGAGCATGGCCATCGCCATCCTCGGCCTGACCGTCTGGGCGCACCACATGTTCACCAGCGGGATGGACCCGCGCCTGCGGGTGCCGTACATGGTCAGCTCGATGGTCATCGCCGTCCCGACCGGGGTCAAGATCTTCTCCTGGCTGGCGACGATCTGGTACGGCAAGCTGCGCTTCAACACGCCGATGTTGTTCGCCCTGGGGTTCATCTCGATGTTCCTCATCGGCGGCCTGACCGGGATCTTCCTGGCGGCGATCCCGGTCGATCTGCACGTCCACGACACCTACTTCGTCGTTGCTCACCTGCACTTCGTGCTCTTCGGCGGCAGTGTCTCGGCCGTCTACGCCGGCCTGTACTACTGGTTCCCCAAGATCACCGGCCGCATGTATGACGAGAAGATCGGCCGCACCCATTTCGCGCTGAACTTCATCGGCACCAACCTGGCCTACCTGCCGATGTTCATCGCCGGCCTGATGGGCATGCCGCGGCGCGTGTCGGCCTATGACGTCTCGTTCACTTCCTACAATCAGCTGGCCACGCTGGGCGCCCTGATCCTGGCGGTCTCGACGCTGCCGTTCCTGTACAACGCCGTCCTGAGTTGGGCGCGCGGTCCCAAGGCAGCCGCCAATCCGTGGCAGGCCCTGACGCTGGAGTGGCAGACCTCCTCGCCGCCGCCGCCCGAGAACTTCCCTGAGATCCCGACCGCCACCGGCGACCCGTACGCCTACGGCGAGCCGTTCGTCCCCGCCGCCGAACCGGCCGCTGCGCCGGCGGCCGGCTGACCGGGAGCCATGCCGATGAGCCAGCATGCCATGCAGCACGCCGAGGATTTCCGGGCCGGTCATGCGCTCGGCCTCGATCATCGCAAGCTCGGGATGTGGTTCTTCATCGCCTCCGAGGTGATGTTCTTCGGCGGTCTGCTCGCCGCCTTCCTTCATTACAAATACACCCTGGGATTTCCCGAGACGGCGGAGCTCAACGTCGTCCTGGTCGGGATCAACACGATGGTCTTGCTGACCTCCAGCTACACCGTCGTCAGCGCGTTGACCGCCATCCGCCAAGGTCGGCAGGGACGCTTCATCGCATTTCTCCTGCTGACGATCTTGCTGGGGGTCGCCTTCCTCAGCGGTCAGTTCTACGAATTTGCCGACCTATACCGACAGGGGGTAACGCTCACCAGCGGCGTCTTCGGCTCGTCGTTCTTCACCCTCACCGGGTTTCACGGGCTGCACGTCGCCGTCGGTGTCCTGTGGGCCATCGTCACGCTCTTCCGCGGGCTGCGCGGCACGCTCAACGCCGAGCACAACATGGCCGTCGAGATCTTCGGCCTGTATTGGCACTTCGTCGACATCGTTTGGATCGTCCTGTTCACGCAGATCTACCTGATGGTCTAGGAGGCCGGGAATGCAAGGAAGTGCGACGCGGCCCGAGAAGAGCCGCCCGGGCTACGGGGTCATCTTCCTCGGCCTGGTTGTCCTGACGGCGATCGAACTCGGCATCAACATCCTGCGCATCCTGCCTCCGCTTTCGACCGCCCTGTACTTGCTCTTTTCCGGGATGAAAGTGGCGCTGGTCGCAGCGTTCTACATGCACCTGCGAAAGGACAGCCGGCTCTATACGGCGGTCTTCGTTCTGCCGGTTCTGCTGCTGCTCGTCTTCGCCCTGTTGACGATCGCGATCTAGAGGGGCGGGGTGATCGAGTCCTCTGGTTTGCAGGGACTTCCTCCTCAAAAGCCCTCGCCCGTGTCTGCCTCCATGCCCCACCGCCCTCGCTGGCGGGACTACCTGGCGCTCGGCAAGCCGCTCATCACGCTGCTCCTGCTCGCCACGACCTGGGCCGGCATGGTCGTGGCCGCCGGACGCCTCCCGTCGGCCAGCCTGGCGTTCTGGACGCTGCTGGGCGGGGCGCTCGCCGCATCCGGCGCGAGCGCTCTCAACCAGTTCATCGACCGCGACCTCGATGCCCGCATGACTCGCACACGGTTGCGGCCGCTCCCAGATGGGCGCCTGACGCCCAACCAGGCCTTGCGCTTCGGCCTGCTCCTGATCCTGCTGGGAGTCCTGGTCCTGGCGCTGTTCGTTAATCCGCTAAGTGCCTTGCTGGCGGCGACCGGGGCGGTCTATTACGTCGGCGGCTATTCCCTCTATCTCAAACGGGCCACACCCCAGAACATCGTCATCGGCGGCGGGGCGGGGGCCATCCCTCCGTTGGTCGGCTGGGCGGCCGCCACCGGCTCGCTGACGATGCCGGCCCTGTTTCTGTTCGCCATCGTCTTCTTCTGGACTCCGCCGCACTTTTGGGCCCTGTCGCTGACGCGCCGCCAGGAATACGCGCGGGCGGCGATCCCGATGCTGCCCGTGGTGTACGGCGATGCGGCGGCGCGCTGGCACATCTTCCTTTATTCGATCCAGCTCGTCGCCCTCACGCTGCTGCTGCCGGGCATCGGCCTGACCAACAGCCTGTTCTTCGCCGCGGCTGTGGGATTGGGTGCGATCTTCCTTTTCCAGGCATGGGGGCTGCTTCGTTCGGGCGGCCGCCAGCGCGCCTGGGCCCTGTATCGGTACTCGAGCGTCTACTTGGCCCTGATCTTCGGCGCCATGGTCGTCGACGTCCTCGTCCGGCACGCCTGATCGTCGGATCGCGCCCGGGCGAGGGAAGGGCACTCCGGCTTCCCGGCGCTGGGAGAGACGCCCGAAGGGGCATCGACCCAGGCGTCCTTCGACAAGCTCAGGACGCCTGGAGCGGGTCGCGCGTTTCAATATCATTCCGAGCGAAGCGAGGCATGGGCTCCGTGCGCCTGGTCCTGGGCGGAGACTGAACGGAGGAACAGGCGAGCGCTAGCCCGGGGGGCTCTCTGCGTTTTCAGGCCGGACACGCGTCACAAGAAAGTACGCCGCCACAAGAAGGAAGAGCCCGGCGAACGGCAGATAGGCGCTGATCTGTCCGCCGATGCCGCTGCCGCCGGAGACCTGCAGATCGAAACTCGCCTCGGCCGGCCCCGACGGACCCGCGATCGAGACCGTGATGTGCCATTTTCCGGTCGTGGGCAGCTCGAGGCGGGCGCCGTAGTCGCGCGGGATGCTGGCGGCGCCCTGGACCGCCGAGGCCACAGCCGCCGCTCCCGAATCGCGCTGTGAAGCGCGGATCAGGACAGCGGCGTCCGTCAGCGTCTTGCCCGTCGCGGGATCGAGCAAGCGGACCTCCACCAGGAGATCCTCAGGTCGGTCGGTTCCCGGCGAAGTGACGGCCCGGACGAGATAATCGCCGGCAACGGCATTATCGAGCCGAATGTGAGTGGCAGCGTGAGTGTGCGCGGCGTGAGGTCGCGCGAGCCCACAGAGCTGAGCGTACGCCTCATCTGCCGTCGACGCGAAAGGCGAGCTGGAGGCGAGGCTTGGAATCCAGGCGGCCGCAGCCAGCCCGCCGCCGTAGAGGAGCAGGCACGTGATCACAGAAACGCCCGCCGCTGAGAACGCGAGAATGGTCCGGCGCTCGGCACGTTCGGGCAATCGGTCGAGAAGGAGAGCCGCCATCGCCGCCGACTCGAGCACCATGCTGGCGACTCCGGCCGTATCCACCGGTTCTGGAAAGCCCTGGAAGGGCGCCGCTACCACGCGCGTCAGGGCCCAGAGCAGGATCATCCCACCCGAAAGAACGAATCCGCTGGTCCGGACGAAGCGGGTCGGCAGGAGCCAGTAGGCTGCCGCCCAGCCGATTTGGAGCGTGCCCAGGAGCGCGAAGAAAAGTCCGTGCGCGGGCGCGTGCTCGGAGTGCTCGACGACAATGGCAAAATGGACCACTCCGGCGGCCGCCATGAAGACGCAGGCGGCCAGTCGCGGGCTTAGCCAGGCAAGCCGACCGTTCGCACTCATTTCGTTCCGTCGAAACTAGCTGCTTCCCGCGGTCGCGTCCAGCAGCCCCGAGAGGTCGTCCAGCAGGTCCTGCCGGTCGACGTCAAAGGCATAGTTGGCCCGCAGCCGGCCGTCCGCATCGATGACGAACAGGCGCGTGGAATGGACGACCACGCCCGGTTCGAGGTCTGTGTGCAGGTCATGGGTTGTGCTGGAAAAAGCAGCATAGCCCTCAACCGTTGCCTTGAGGGCTGCCAGATCGCCGGTCAGGCCGATCATCCCCGGACGGAAGGCATCCAGGTATCGCTGCAGGACTTCAGGGGTGTCCCGCTCCGGGTCGACGCTGACAAAAACAACTTGCACTTGGTCGCTGCGATCTCCGAGCTGGTCGAGCATCCAATCCAGCGTGCCCAGCGTCGCCGGGCAGAAATCGGGGCAGTGGGTGTAGCCGAAGTAGACCAGGGTCGTCTTGCCTCGGACCTGTTCCAGGCTGAACGACGAACCGTCGGTGGTCTCAAGCGAGAGCGGCGGGGCCTGCGCGACGGATTGATAGATCGTGCCGTGCTGCAGAGTAGGTTGGGACTGGCAACCAGCCAGGGATAGGGCGACGAAGGCGAGCAGGAGTGGACGATGAAGGTTGTATGGGCTCATGATGAGGAGTCTACCATTCCGGGTGCTGGCCTCGGCAGTGCTAAGATGACTCGGAGTTTGGGTCGCAATGGCGCAATGAACTGGAGGGATGTCGATGAAATATCGCAGGCTGGGTCGATCGGGTCTGCTCGTTTCCGAGCTGTGCCTGGGCACGATGCAGTTCGGCTGGACGGCCGATGAGGCGACGGCGCATCGCATCCTCGATCGGGCGGTGAACGCCGGCGTGAACTTCATCGACACGGCCGACGTCTATTCTCGCTGGGTCGATGGGAATCCGGGCGGCGTGGCGGAGCAGATCGTCGGCAACTGGCTGGCGGCGAGCTCCGTGCCCCGCGACGAGGTGATCCTGGCAACCAAGGTGCGCGGCCGGATGGGGGAGGGGCCGAACGACGAGGGCCTCAGCCGGCATCATATCCTGGCCTCCGCCCAGTCCTCGCTGCGCCGGCTCCAGACCGATCATATCGACCTGTATCAGCTCCATTACCCGGACGAGGACGTTCCCATCGAGGAGACGCTGAGCGCCCTCGACGACCTCGTGCGCCGCGGCGACGTCCGCTCCATCGGTTTCTCCAACTTCCCCGCCTGGCGCGCCGTCGAGGCTCTGTGGGAGTCCGACCGGCGTCACCTGGCGGCCTTCACCAGCTCACAACCCCACTACAACCTCGTCCATCGACGTGAGTTCGAAGAGGAACAAGAAGCGGTCTGTCGCAAGTATGGCCTCGGCGTCCTGCCGTACAGCCCGCTGGCCGGGGGTTTCCTGACCGGGAAGTATGCCCGTGGCGAGCCGCCACCCGAGGGGACGCGCGCCGCGGCGGGCGGACGGGTGCGCCAATACCTGGAGCGCCCTGAGATGTGGCGTGCACTCGAGGAGGTCGAGAAGGTCGGTCAGGCGAGGGGGATGTCGCCCTCTCAGGTGGCGCTCGCTTGGCTCCTGGCGAAACCGATCGTCACCAGTCCGATCATCGGGCCCCGCAGCCTGGACCAGTTGGAGGACAACCTCGGCGCCATGGACGTTGCGCTGACGCTGGAAGAAATCGAGGCGTTGAATAGCGCCAGCGCCTGGTCGGAGTAGGGGAGGGGCGGGGCTCCGACCACCATCGCGGCTCCGGTTCGCTCAGGCGACCGAGGCCTCCACCGTCCGGCCGGCCCCGACCTGGTAACCGCCCGCCCTGTGAGGCCGAACTCCGCTGCAATGTTGCTCAACACTGACGGCGGGTAGTCTGCGCAGTTATGGTAAGTCTGGAATCGGGGTGCTATAATAACTGCCCGGTCCAGGCGACCCCCACATGGAAGCCGCGCTTCACCGATTCCTGGTCTACCTCCGAGATGTAAGGGGCAGTTCGGCCAATACGCTTCTTGCCTATCGAGCCGACCTGCGCCAGTTTGTTGCCGCCCTTGGTCCCAAGATCGATCGACCGGAAGAACTTCGCCAGGAGGCTCTTGCGGATTATGTCGCCTGGTTGGGTCATCAGGGATACCGGCCGGCAACGATATCCCGCAAGATGGCCGCCGTCCGGTCGTTCCTCGACTACCTGCAGTCGACCAATGTCCTGACCGACCCCTCGCTGAGGGCTGAATTGCGGCCGCCTCGCGCCCCCAGGCCGCGCCCGCGCGTCCTGACGGCTGAAGAGCTGCAGACGCTCCTCGACGCGCCGGCGAAACAGGACAGTCCACGTTCCCTTCGAGACTCGGCCATCCTGGCTTTGCTCTACGCCACCGGCCTGCGGGCGGCGGAAGTCGTTGGTTTGGGGATCGACCAGGTCGATCTCGAGCGTGGGTGGGTGTCACGGCCGCAACCCGGCGACACCCCACTCCCGCTGGGGAGGGCCCTGCAGCCGATGCGGCGCTACGTCGTGGACGGGCGGCCGCACCTGGCGCGTCGGCCCGATGAGCGCTCCCTTTTCTTGAACCAGCGCGGCGATCGTCTGAGCCGCCAGGGATTGTGGCTGGTGGTCAAGCGCTGGACGACGCGCGCCGGCCTGGGCGGCGATCTGTCCCCGCATTCCCTGCGCCACACCCTGGCGCACCATTTGCTCCAAGAGGGACGCAGCCGGCGCGAGGTGCAGCAGGTGCTCGGGCTGACCAGCGCCAACGCCATGCGCGTGCACCGGCTGCAGGGCGAGCTCGAGCAGGTCAAGCCGTGAACCCCGAGTTCCTCACTCTGGAGGAGATCGACCAGGCCGCCGACTATATCCGGCAGACGACGCCCCTGCAGCCTCGTCTCGGCCTCATCCTGGGCTCCGGGCTCGGCGCGCTGGCCGAGCGAGTCGAGCAGGCAACCCGTTTCGATGGAGGCGACATTCCGGGGTGGCCGGCGGCCTCCATCGTCGGCCATGCCGGCCGGGTGCACCTCGGCCGGCTCGAGGGTCAGCCGGTCATCGTGATGCAAGGCCGGGCCCATTTCTATGAGGGGCACTCGATGTCGCGCCTCGGGCTGCCGGTGCGCGTGATGCAGCGACTGGGGATCGAGATCCTCATCGTGACCAATGCCGCCGGAGCCGTGCATCCGGACTACACACCGGGCGAGTTGATGCTGATCACCGACCACCTGAACCTGGTCGGGATGGCCGGCCAGTCGCCGCTGCGCGGCCCGAACCTCGACACGTTTGGCCCGCGCTTCCCGGACATGGGTCAGGCCTACGATCGCGCCCTGCTCGATCTCGCCCGCCAAGAGGCGCGCCAGTTGGGCCTGGTGCTGCACGAAGGGGTCTATGCCTGCCTGGCCGGGCCGTCCTTTGAGACGCCCGCCGATCTCCGCTTCCTGCGGGCTGCCGGCGTGGATGCCGTGGGGATGTCGACCGTGCCGGAAGTCACCGTCGCCCGCCATGGCGGGACCCGCGTCCTCGGGATCTCCGGCATCAGCAATAAGGCCAACCTGGACGGGGCCACGGCGACGACTCACGAAGAGGTGCTCGAGGCCGGCGAGGTCCTCGGTCCGAGACTGGGCGGACTGCTGCGCGGGGTTGTGCGCAGGCTGTGACCGCGCCGCCGGATGGACGAAGCACTCCTCCTCATCCAGGCTTATCAGACGTGGATCTATGCCGTCTTGGCCTTGGCCTTTGTCCTGTACGCCCGGAGCGCCATCTTCTGGTGGCGGCTCTACGACCGATCCGAATTTGGTCTCGAACGCGAGCGCGCTCGCCGGCGAATCACACGCGCCGGTGTCATGGGCGTGTGGGTTGTGCTGGTGGCCGGGATGACCTTCCTGGCGGCCACCGTGCTCAGCCCGGCCGTCCCGGCCGCCTTTCGTCCGACGCCGCTGCCGACTGTCTCCCTGCTGGCGACGCCGTCCACACCGGCGCCGTTGGAATCGGCGCCGGCTGCCACGGCGCTTCCGGAAGCGGTCCTCGATTCGAGCGGATGCCAGAACCCGTCGGCGACGTTGACGTTCCCCACCGACGGAAGCGACCTATCGGGGAGCGTGTCGGTCCAGGGGACGGCCGACATCCCCAACTTCGCCTTCTACAAGTACGAGTACATCGAGCTGGCGGCCGGACTGCCGGCCCCGGGGGCAGTCTGGCGGGCGATCTCGGCCGGCACGGAGCCGAAGACGGACGAGGAGCTCGGCGCGTGGGACACGACGTTGGTCATCCCGGGCGACTACGCCTTCCGGCTGGTCGTGACCGACACGGCGGGCAATGCCCCGCTGCCGTGCGTACAGCGCGTGCGCGTGCTCCCGGGCGGATGAGGCGCGAGGTTGACCCGCTCGCAACTTTTCCGTCATTCCCGCGAAAGCGGGAATCCAGGGCTCTTCATGCTGCTCGGCATCTGGACCCCCGCTTCCCCTCAGGGATGCGAAGCGCGATGCGCTGGGGTGACCAAGAGAACGCCGCGCAAGTGAGGCGATAAAGCCCGCATGGAACCCTTCGCAATCCGACCGGCGGTCTCCAGCGACATCTCGCGGCTGATGGAGCTCGACCATAGCTACAGCACCGACCACGTCTGGCAGATGGCGCTGCAGACCGCCGCGCCGACGATCGAGGTCGCCTTCCGCGAGGTGCGTCTGCCCCGACCGATGCGCGTGGCTTACCCGCGGCGGGTCGAGCGCCTGGCTGATGAGTGGACCGAGCGCAGCGTGGTGCTGGTCGGCGACGCCGACGACCGCACCGCCGGCTATCTGGCTCTGGCGCCGGCTCCGGCGCCGGAGGCGATGTGGATCACCGACCTGGTTGTCGACCCGCCATTTCGCCGGCAGGGCCTGGCCCGCCGGCTGCTGAGCGAGGCCATTGGTTGGGCCCGTGCCCGGGCTCAGACGCGCCTTTTCTTCGAGATGCAGAGCAAGAACCACCCCGCCATTCAGCTGGCGCAGAAGATGGGCTTCGTCTTCTCCGGTTACAGCGACTTCTTTTATCCTAACGAGGACATCAGCCTGTTTTTCAGTTTCGATCTCCGCTGACGCGGCTCGGCCCATGGACCTGCTCAACGACCTGCTGCGCGTTCTGAACGAGATCCTGGTCGCCGGGAACGCCATCACGGCGATGGCGCTCCTGCTCTACACACTGACTTTCAATCTGCGCGACCGTGTCTCCCGCACGTTCGCCCTGGTGATGGGCTGCGTCGCCGTCATCAGCCTGACCGACGTCTTGGCGGCGACGGCGCTCGGCCCGGGGGAGGTCGAGGCCTGGCTGCGGGTGCAGTGGCTCGGCATCGCCTTCATCCCGGCGACCTATATGCACTTCGCCGACGCCTTGCTGGAAGCCACCGGGCGTCCATCGCGCGGCCGCCGCTTCTGGGCGGTGCGCCTGGCCTACACGTTGGGCCTCGTCACTTTCCTGCTGGCGGCCCAACCCCCGCTGCTCCTGTCGGCGTTGGACGAAGCCGGCGGCGTCCCCTACCTGACGGGCGGGCTGCTCTTCCCCCTGTTCCTGCTCTTCTTCATCGGCAGTCTGGCCATCGC
The DNA here is from genome assembly GCA_964569445.1 of uncultured Anaerolineaceae bacterium. Lineage (GTDB taxonomy): Bacteria > Chloroflexota > Anaerolineae > Anaerolineales > E44-bin32 > DATEVL01. The sequence continues at coordinate 12,132 of CAZMVJ010000082.1, forward strand.
CGCCTCGTACTTGCTGCGTGCCTACCGTCGATGCCGGACGACCACCAGCCGGCGGCGGATGCGCTACCTCCTGCTGGGCGCAGCCGGACCCGTCCTGATCGC
>CAZMVJ010000083.1:0-12116 GCA_964569445.1 uncultured Anaerolineaceae bacterium
GGCGTCGGTGGGCGGCCGCGTCGGAGCGGGCGGTTGCGCAGTGGGCGGAGCGGTAAACGTCGCAGTGGGCGCGGCGCAAGCAAGACCAGCAACGAAGATGGCAGACGCCACGAACAGGCCCGACCTACTGTGGAGGGTTGGCATTCGCCGGCGGGGATTCGTGTGAGGATTTACCCCCCACCCTCCCCTCCCCCCTTTGGGGGGAGGGTGAATACTCATTCATTTGCAGCCTCACGGGGCTGGCTCCTCCTCGACACCCCTGATGAAGACGACCGGCCCAAGTGGATCTTGTGCGTAGTACGTCAGCGTCGTGGCGTCGCAGAGAAATGGTTGCGGGGAGGAGAGGAAGACCGAATCATTGCTTTCGCCGAAGGAGATTGGCCTCAGCGGGAAGACCTCGAAGGTCATCTGGCCGGACAGTGAGAACGAACCCCCGTCGAAGAAGACGTATCTCTGGTCGGCCGCCTCGTCCGTCTCGACCCGCCACAGTGCTTCGCCGGTCCCGTTGTAGACCATCTTGGAGTGGACTGTCCCATCCTCACCGGTCGCTTCGCCGGCGATGCCCCATCCCTCCTGGATTCCCGTGGCGCGCATATCATCGCGGAACGTGATCTGCATCAAGCCGAAGACGTCTGTCGGATGGGACTCGGCGCCGCCGGTGTCGAGGCCGAACGAGGACATGCCGGACACCAGGATGGGCCACAGGCCGCCCATGTGGGCCAGGTAGGTCGAGTTGTCCAGCGTCCACGTCCCGATCAAGCAGGTTTCACACTCGGTCTCATCCTCCACCTCTTCTCCGGTAGTTTCGAGGAAAAGGGTCGCCGGCGTCGCTCCACTGGGGACAGCGCTGGTGACCAGCAGCTGAAACTCGCCCCCGGAGCAGGCGGTGTTGAGCGAGGTGGGCAGCGGTCCCCAGATCCCCGGCTGGCCGTTGACCTCGACGGTGTAGCGGCCCTCCCCGTCGCCCATTCCGGCATCGATGGTGAAGCGGGTATCGTCGGCGAAACGAAGCAGGCGCCGGTCGAGGACGAAGGGCTGCGGCTCGACGGCCTCGTAGAAGAAGTCCCGCGGAATCTCGAACGCGACCCCGCGGTCCGGTCCGAAAAAGATCTCGGCGCCGGCCGAGTCGATAATGCGCGAGTCGAGGTAGGCTTCGCCGAACTGATGGAAGGCCTCGGCGATCCCCGTCGCCGCCGCCAGCCGGTCCCGCTGTGAGTCGGAGCCGCCGGAGGTGGGCAGCGAGCCCAGGAATGCCAGCACACCGGCGTCTCCGACGCGATTCCCCATGAACTGGAAGAACCCGAAGTTCTCGTAACCCATCAGGTAGAGGGGGGTATGTTTCGCATTCCCGTCGAACGTCCGGATCCAGCGATGCTCATAGTCGACGTCGGGGTAGACGATATTGCTGAAGTACTCGGCCGATCCCTCCGACCACCACTTCTTGATGTCCTGATGGACGCCGAGGAGCTGCCCCGTCAGGTTGTGCAGTTGGAAGCAATGGAAGAGCTCGTGGGCGACGACCTGCTTGAACTCCCCCTCGGTCCGGCCGAGTGCCGACGGGAATATCAACAGTGGACAAACATCGGTGGCGCCGGGGTGGTACGCGGAAACTTGGGCCAAGTAGCTGGCGGAGCCGCCCGGCACCAGGCTGAAGATGATGTTGACCGGGCCAATCGGGCCGTAGGGACCGAAGGCGACCATCGACGCCTGAGAGGCTTCGTCGGCCTGAGCCAGCCAGCTGCGGCGAGGGTCGCCTGCCGCCCAGGAGGCCGGGTAGTAGATCGTGTAGCTGCCTACGCCGCCCACCGATCCGGTCACGTATTCGAAGCAGGGATAGGTGGTCACACCTTCGAGCGGAAACCCGGCCCGGTACAGGCCGGCGCAGTCGATCTGTGCCGGCGGTCGTGCCAGGCCGGGTCCGCCGATGTTGGCGCCGGCCGGCTGGCTGTAGGCCTGGAGCTGCTCGGTCGTCGGAACGAGGATGTCGAGCAGCCGCGCCATCTCGGCCTTGGCGGCTTCGTCTGTCCCGTCGGCGATATAGTCGGCGGCGCGCTCGACGATGCTGTTGCCCTCCGTCGTCACCACTTCGGCGTAGGCGGCGGGTAGCGTGACCTCGGGGTCGCCCAGGAACGAACGCAGAAGGCGGATCAGTCCCTCTTCGTAGGTGATCTCGCCGGCGGCGACTTCGGCGTCGAGCACGGCGGCGAAGTCCGACGGGGGAGGAGGCGGCTCGGGTTCGGCCGTCGGGGTGGGTTCGACTGCCAGCGTTGCCGGCAAATCGGCGCCGGTTGCCGCCGGACCGCCGGTCTGCGCCGGCAAGCCGCAGGCCACAGCCGCCAGCACCAACATCATGAACGCGCTGACAGAGGCTCGAGGAGCCAAAGATCACCTTCCTTTGCCAACAGATCGGACGGAAGAGGGGGGCCGCGCCTCACCGCGCGACGCCCGACCGGAAGCGGGGAATGATATCCTACCTTCCGCTGGGGGATAGCCGGAAAGAATGATGGCCGCCGGCGGCCTTGGGCACCGTGCTACGCCGCCGCAGACGCCGGCTCGCAATGACGTGGTTGTGGGATTAGGATTACCTGCCCATCCGCACGACGACCCGGTGCTTCACCAGGTCACGCTCCAGCGGGATCACCCCGTCCTCGATCGGACGGCCATCCAGCTGCACGGAGACGACGCCCGATGTCACGTGGCCCGGGTTCTCAAACTGGATTTCGTAGACCGCTTCACCGTGGCGGTAGGTCAGGCGGAACCCCGGCCACTCCGGCGGGATGACCGGATCGAGCCGCAGCGTCTCGCCGCGCACCTTCAACCCGAGCACCTCTTCCACCCAGGCCCGGTACATCCAGGCGGCCGAGCCGGTGTACCACGACCAGCCGCCCTGCCCGACGCGGCCCGGCGCGTTGTAGACATCCGCCGCGACGACATAGGGTTCGACCCCGTAGCGCCAGACCCCGTCGACGTCGCGGGCGTGCTCGAGGGGGTTGAGCATGCGCAGGACCTCGACGGCGCGCCGACCGTCTCCACTGCGCGCCAGGGCCATCGCCAGCCACATGGCGGCATGGGTGTACTGGCCGCCGTTCTCGCGCACCCCCGGTGGATAGCCGCGGATGTAGCCAGGCGTCGGCTCCATCTTGTCGAAGGGCGGGTCGAACAAGAGCACCAGGCCTTCGTCTCGACGGACGAGGTGCTTCCACGCCGCATCCAAAGCTAACGCGGCGTGCTCCGGGTCGCCGCCGCCCGTCAGCCAGGCCCAGGCCTGCGGCAAGAGATCGATCTTCGCCTCGGAGCTTGAAGCCGATCCGAGCGGCGTACCGTCGTCGAACGTGGCGCGGCGGTACCACTCCCCATCCCAGGCGACGGCGTCGATGCGGCGGATGAGCTCCGCCCGCTGTTCCCGGTAGACCTCTGCGGCTTTCACCCGGCCGATGACCTCGGCCAACCCGGCCATCCTCTCGAGCACGTCGGCCAGGAACCACGCCAGCCAGACGCTCTCGCCTTTGCCGCCGGCGCCGACCCGGTCCATCCCATCATTCCAGTCGCCGGCGCCGATGAGCGGCAGCCCGTTCGGGCCGGAGGTGAGGCCGCGCTGCACGGCGCGGGCGCAGTGCTCGAAGAGCGACGCCCGTTCGACCGCCGGCTCGGGAGTGAGGAACAGGTCATGCTGGTCGTCGGCGAGCGCCGGGCCGTCGAGGAAGGGCACGCTGGCGTGCAGGATTCCCGTGTCGCCGGTGATCCGGACGTATTCGGCAGTTACGTACGGCAGCCACAACATGTCGTCCGAGATGCGCGAGCGGAGGCCGGTGCCGGACGGCGGCTGCCACCAATGTTGGACGTCGCCCTCGAGGAACTGGCGACTGGCGGCCAGCAAGATCTGTTCGCGGGCCAGTGCCGGGTGTGCCAGAAGGGTCGCCAACACGTCCTGAAGCTGGTCGCGGAAGCCGTAAGCCCCGCCGGACTGGTAGACGGCCGAGCGGCCCCACACCCGGCAGCTCAGCGTCTGGTACAGCAGCCAACGGTTGACGAGGAAGTCGGCCGACGGCTCGGGGGTCTCCACCTGGACCGTCCCGAGGATTTCATCCCACCAGGCCTTCGTTCGAACGAGGGCCGTTTCGCAGGCGAGACCTTCGCGGTATTTCGCCACGAGATGGTGGACCTGATCGACGGTCTCCACCTGCCCCAGCAGGCAGGCGACCTCGGCGCTCTCGCCCGGGGCGAGGTCGATCGCCACGCGCAGGGCGGCGCACGGGTCGATCCCGGCGCCGGTGCGGCGCGACAGGTGCTCATGCTCCATCGCCGCCGGGTTGACCAGGGCGCGGTTGCGGCCGAGAAAGGAGGCCCGGTCGGCGGTGTACGAATCGGGCGAACGGCTCAGCGCGGCGAAGGCCACCCGCCCGCCGACCTCGGGGTGGAAGCGATTGCGCGCCAGGAGAGCGCCGGCGTCGTCATCCCAGGTGGTGACGACGTGCATCTGCGTCTCCTCGCGCGCTTCACCCAACGCCCACTCGACGTAGTAGGTAAGCGACAAGCGCCGCGCCCGCGGCGAGTCGTTCTTGAGGCGCAGGTGAGACACTTTCAGCGGCTCGCCCCCGTCGGCATCGGTCGGCACGAAGACGGTCATCTCCTGGTCGATGCCGAGGTAGTTGTGTTCGAAGACGGAGTACCCAGCGCCGTGGCGCGCCCGGTGGGCCGTCGCCCCTCGCATGGGCCGGGCGGTCGGGGTCCACACCTCGCCGGTCTCCTCGTCGCGCAGGTAGATCGCTTCGCCGGGCGTGTCGAGCACCGGGTCGTTCGACCAGGGAGTCAGGCGGTTGCGCTGGCTGTTGCCGTACCAGGTGAAGCCGGCGCCGGTTTCGCTGACCACCGTCCCGAAGGTCGGGTTGGCGATGACGTTGACCCACGGCGCCGGCGTGTGGGCCTCGGGGCCGAGGTAGATCACGTACTCGCGCCCGTCGCGGGTGAACCCGCCCAGGCTGTTGAAATAGGGCAGCTCCAAAAAGGGCAGCGGCGCCGACGGATCGCGGGCGACTTTCTTCTTCAGCATCGTCGCCGGCGCCCCTGCCGGTTCGGCCGGGACGCCGAGCTGCTGCGCCAGCGGGCCGCGCGCGGCGACCATCACCACGCTGGAGGCGGCCAGCAGCAGCGTGCGGTCCTCCTCCGGCATTTGGTCGGCGCTGCGCAGGAACACCCCGCCGGGCCTGTCCATCCCGGTGTAGAGCGAATGCAGCCGCACCAACCCCTCCAGCCGCTCGCGCAGCGGTTGTTCGTAGCCGGCGGCCTCTTCGTTGAGGATGACCAGGTCGACCCTCAGGCCGTGGGCGCGCAGGTAGCTGTGGGCCTGGAGCATCTGGCGCACGAATGCGACGTCGCGCGTCTCGCTGATCGACACCAGCGCGATCGGCAGGTCGCCCGAGATCCCGTAGGGCCACAAGCCGGACTGGCCCTTGCGGTTGCGCTCTTCGACCCGATCGGCCGACGGGCGCAGCAGATCGTTGGGGTAAAGCAGGTTGGCGGCCAATTTCTGGATGCGGCGGGCGTCATCGGGCTGGATCCTGAGGACGCGCAGTTCGAGCTGGGCCGAAGCCCAGGCGACGTCCATCGCCCGCTCGACGGCTGCCGGGTCCGAGTACTTCGTCATCAGGCCGAGGGCGGCGTCGCGCGTCTCTGAGGCGGCCAGCACCAGCGACACCTGGCGCCGCTCGCCGGGCGCCAGGGTCAGACTGCGGCGCAGGCTGAGGACCGGGTCGAGGACGTAGCCCTGGGTATTTCTCGGCCCCTGGGTGGCGCCCATCGCATCGCGCAGCGTACGGCCGCGGCCGATGAAGACGCGCCGGTCGGTTTCGAACCGCAGCGGCGAATCATCGTCCGGGGTCAGACGGTGCGCCACGAACACCGGCGGGTCGTCGGCGGCGCGCGCCCGCCGGAAAGCAAGCAGCGCCCCGAGATCGGGGACGGCCTCGGTCTGGATGAACAGCTTGTTGAAGGCCGGATGCTGGCGGTCGGCGTTGTGGGGCGCCAGTGACAGCTCGACGTAGGTCGTCAGGTCGACGGTGCGCGTGCGCAGAGTGCGGTTGATCAACGTCAGGCGGCGGATCTCGACGTCATCCTCCGGCGAGACGAGCACTTCGGTCTCGCAGTGGATGCCGCTGTCTTCGCGGCGGAAGACGGCCCGGTCGAGGGCGAAGTGCGCCTGGTAGCCTTCGACCTTGCCGCCCACCGGGTGGTAGGTGTTCGACCACAGGCGGCGGCCGTCGGCTTCGTACAGATAGCAGAACGTCCCCCACGCATCGCGTGTGGGATCGGAGCGCCAGCGGGTGAGCTCGAGGTCCCCCCACTGGCTGTAGCCGCCGCCGGCGTTAGTGACCATCAGCCCATAGCGGCCGTTCGACAGCAGCTGGGTCTTGGGGGTGGCGGTGTGAGGTGTGTCGAAGCGGCTGACCGACGGCGCCTCTTCGCCGACGCTCTCGACCGTCGGCACGCCCTCGCGGGTCGAGATGTGGTGCAGCGGGGGAAGAGTCGGGACGCGTTCGTGCAGCAGCGGCTCGACCGCCCGCACGCGCGCGTCGGCGTGAAAGCGGCGCGGGAAACGGTTGCCGTGGAGTAGATTCGCCAGCGCCAGCAGGCCCATGCCTTGATGATGGGCCATGTAGGCGCGCACGATCACGCCGCGTTCGCCGCGCCGGCGCGGGCGGCGGCTGAAGTCCATCGCTTCGTAGAAGCCGAAGTCGTTGAGCAGCCCCAGCTCGGCCAGCCGCCGCAGGTTGCGCACCGCCCGGCGCGGGGTGACGGCCAGCGCCAGCAGCGTGGCGTACGGCGCCACGACGACTTCCTGTTCGAGGTCGCGCTTCAGGCCGAGTTCGGGAACACCGAAGGCCTTGTACTGGTAGTTCTTATCCTGGTCGAGGTCGCCGTAGGCCGATTCGGAGATTCCCCACGGCACGCCGCGGCGGCGGCCGTAGCCGATCTGGACCTCGGCCGAATCGGCGACGGCCTCGTGCAGCAGCGAGTTGGGGAAGGATCGCTGCAGCAGCGACGGCATCAGGTACTCGAACATCGTGCCGCTCCAGCTGAGCAGCACGCGTTTGCCGGCGACGGCGTTGTAGGGGCGGCTCATCGAGAACCAGTGCTCGATCGGCACCTGGCCGGCGGCGATGGCGGCGTACGAGCCCAGGCGGGCCTCGCTGGCCAACAGGTCGTAGTAGGCGGTGTCGCGCCGGCCGGCCGAGACGTTGTGACCGATAACGAACAGGCGGCGGATGGGGTCATACAAGAAATGCATGTCGATCGAATCGGCTAAGGCGATGACGTCGCGCACCAGAGACTCGGCGACCGCCAACATCTCGCCGGCCAGCCACTTGGCGCGGTCGAAGTCGGCGATCACCCGGTCGAGCCAGGGGAACAAACCGGCGGCCTCGGGAGAGGCGTCTTTTCGCGCCTGCCGGAGAAGGACGATGCTGCGCACCTCGCCGCGGCCCAGGCATTCGAGTGACGGCGCGGCGGCGAGGTCGTCACGGACGGCCTCGAGCACCTCGGCGCCGAGCGGAGTCAGGGCGCCGTTGGACGGCTCACCAAGAATCTCGATCCACGTCAGGTAACGGTCGGCGAGATGAGTCCAGGATTCGAGCTGGCGCTCCAACTCGTCCGGCCACGAAACCGGCGTGGGGCCATACCCTTCGGGCGTCCTTCGACTACGCTCAGGACGCCTGTCCTCGGCCAGCGCATGGAAGGGGCCGACGATGGAGCGGAGAGCGCGCAAGGTGCCGGCCGCATCGGAGGGATGGTTCTCCAGGAGGCGGCGTGAAACAGGAGGCAGACCGGCGAGGGCGCCGTCGGCTTCTTGGATGGCGACATCCAACGTGTCGCGCAGCCCGCCGATGGCGGCCGGGGTGAGGAGCGGGGCGCGGATCATCTCCTCGAGGCCCTGGCGCAGGGTCCACAACGCCGCCAACAAGTTGCCGCTGTCGACGGCCGAGACGTAGCGCGGCTCGAGCGGCGTGAGCGTTTCCAGGCCGTACCAGTTGAGCAGGTGCCCGGCGTGACGTTCGAGGCCTGCGACCGTCGCCAGGGTGCGGCTGAGGCGCTCGATCACCTGGTCGGCGGTCAGGTAACCGAAGTCGTGGGCCGCCAGCGCGCTGAGCAGCCACATCCCGATGTTGGTCGGGCTGGTGCGCAAGGCAACGCGCTCGCGGTGCGAGATCTGGTAGTTGTCGGGCGGCAGCCAGGAGGTCTCTTCGTTGACGAAGCGGGCGAAGTAACCCCAGGTGCGCCGCGCCACGGTCCGCAGGAAACGCTGGTCGCCTTCGGGTACCCATTCCAATCGCGCACGAAGGCGCGGTCGGCGGGTGAGCAGCCAGCCCAGGCCGGGCGAGACGAACCACAGCGCCAGCCACGGCGCCGCGGCGGGAAACGTCGAAGTGCGCCAGAGCCACAGGATGGCGCCGACGACCAGGCTGAAGACGCTGGCGCCCGTCATGCGCAGGAGGAACCCGGGCGTGTTGCTGAGGGCGCTATACGCGGCGGACCGCGCCGAGGTCCACTCCAGCAAGTCGCGGTGTGAGATGAGGCGGCGGTAGGCGACGCGGCCGATGGCGTCGAGCGCCAGCCCGGCCTTGTGCGGCAGCAGCGCCACCTCGGCGACGGCGCGCACAAGGTCGTTGAAGATCGTTCTCAGCGAGAAGTGCTTCATCCCCTGAGCGGTCGTGACCCAGGTGAGCGGCTGCGACAGCGGCTGGAAGAGGACCTGTAGGGCGACGAGGGCGGCCGCCAGCCAGGCCTGCTGCGGATCGAAGAGCCAAACGGCGACCAGCAGGCCGACGTTGGCGACCGGCACCAGACTGCGGCGAAGGTTGTCGAAAATCTTCCAACGATTGAACCCGGAGAGCGGGTTACGTCCTCGTCCTTCGACTCGTCCCTCGCTTCTCCCTCGCTTCGCTCGGGACTTCGGCTCGGGACGGCTCAGGACGGGCCCTTCGGCATTGCTCAGGGCAGGCCCTTCGGCCCCGGCCGATGAAGATGGGGCGCGGCGCAGCGGGACGCGCGGGAAGATCCAATCTGCGATCTGCCAGTCACCGCGGATCCAGCGGTGCTCGCGCTGGCAGTAGGTCAGGTAGTCGGGCGGGAACTCGTCCAACAGCTCGATGTCGCTCTCCAGGGCGACGCGCACGTGCGCCCCTTCGATCAGGTCGTGGCTGAGCAGGTGCTGGTCGGGGAAGCGGCCGGAGAGCACGCGGCTGAAGGCGCGCACGTCGTACAGGCCCTTGCCGTGGTAGGAACCTTCGCCGATCAGGTCCTGATTGACGTCGGAGACCGCCTTGGTGTAGGGGTCGATGCCGACGGCGTCGGTGAATAGCCGGCTGAACGGTGTGGCGTTGGCCGAGGGGAGCGACGGGGTCACGCGCGGTTGGAGGATGGTGTACGAACCGGGCGCCACCCGCCCTTCCCGGTCGAAGCGCGGCCGCACCAGAGGGTGGGCGGCGGTCTCGATCAGGCGCCGGGCGGTGCCGCTCGGCAGGCGGGTGTCGCTGTCGAGCGTGATCACGAAGCGCACGTCGGTCAGGCGGTCGGGCTCACCGACATGCACTACCCCCGAGGGATCAGGGTGAGTGCCGAGAATAAGACTGTTGAGCTCCTCCAGCTTGCCGCGCTTGCGCTCCCACCCGATGTACTTCTGCTCCGACTCGCTCCACTTTCGCCGCCGGTGCAGAAAGAAGAACCGCCCGCCCGGGTAACGTTGATTGAGGGCCTTGATCCGCTCGGCCGCCTGGCGCATGAGCGCCTCGTCCTCCGCAAGGACGGCCTGATCGGCGTCGACGTCGTCAGTGAACAGGGCGAAGAGCAAGTTGTCTTCACGATTAGCCAGGTAGCGGATTTCGAGGCGCTCGATCGTGGCGGCGATCTGCGGCGGGCTGACCAGGAGCTCGGGGACGACGACCAGGGTGCGGAACTCGTCGGGGATGCCCGTCTCGGAGAAATCCATCTTGGGCAGCGTGCGCGGCGGGAGCACGCGGGTCACCAGGTAGTCGGTGACCTTCAGCGCCAACTGGCTGACGGGGATGAGGGCGACGAGCGCCATCCCAACGGCCAAGGCGGAGGGCAGGCCGTCCGAGCCGAGGCCAAGGATCACGGCGATGAGTGCCATCGAGAGCAGGCCGGCAGCGGCGAAGTAGACGAAAGCCGGGTGGGCGCGAACCGCCTCGACCATGCGGTAGCGCAAGCCCTCGCGGTGGCCGAGCGATCGGGCGAACGCCGGCCGGGCTTCGCCGATCAGGTGGGTTCCGATGAAACCGAAGGGCGGCGCGTCGGGGTCCGGCAGCGCGGCCGTGGCGGCGTCGATGGCGGCCTCGGCCACCTGGGTCTCGGGCAGGCGGGCGCCGTGGGCCAGGCCCTCGACCGCACGGCGGTAGAGGTCGCGCGTGTCGAAATCCATGTACGAATAGACCCCGGCCGGGTCGCGCCGAAGGATGCGTTCGACATGGCTCAGGTCTTCGAACACCTGACGCCAATCGAGCATCGCCAGTTGACGCAGGCTGGTGAAGGCATTGCTGACGGCGGTCTGGGCCTGGGACTGGCGCGTCTGCTCCTTGAGGGTGACCTCGGCCAGCGGTTTGCGGAAGACGCGTTCCAGCCAGCCCTGCACCGGGCCCAGGGCGGTGTCTTCGTCATACAGGTGGTCGACCAACTGCGCGGCGAAGTACGGCGTGGGCGTCGGGTGGGCGGCGGTCAGCTCGGCCAGGATACCGAAGAGGGCGGTCGGGTCGCGGCGGCTGACAGTCAGTAGGCGGTTGGCCCAGTAGTCGGCGACCTCCCGCTCACGCAGCTGGATGAGGGCCCGGTCGGCCTGACCCTGGATGTCTTCGATCAGGGCGATGCGCAGCATCTGCGGGTAGGCCCACAACTCGCCGATCGTCAGGGGGTGGATGGTCTGGTAGGCCTCGAGGAAGGCCAGGATGTTGTCGCGTTCGAGGCGGGCGTCGGCATGCGAGGTCAGCTCGGTCGCCAGGCCGTAAATGCGCGGCAGAGTGACTTGGCCATTCTTCAGGGCCGGCAATTCCTGGTAGTAGCGGCGTGGCAGGTTGAGGCGAACGTCGCGGGCGTTGGCCTCGATGATGTACTCGTTGTCGAGGATCCATTCGGAAACGGGCGAAGCGCCCTGATCGAGGCGGGTGGCGGCGGCCAGGTCGAGGCTGACCTGGTTGATCCAGCGCCGGGCGGCGTCCAGGCGGCGCAGGAGCTCGGTGGAACGCGGCGGGCGCGGGTCGAGGCGGTGGTCGGCTGCCAGGCGGCGGGCGTGTGCCTCGAGCTCGGGGAGGGAGAGCGCCGCGCCGTCGCTGGGGGCGGGGCCGGGAGGGGCCGGGCGTTCCGGGTGGAAGAAGAACAGGACCGGCGGGACCTCGCCGCTTTCGCGCAGGATGGTGGCCGCGGCGGGGGCCGATTCAACCGGACACTGCAGAATAAGGAGAGACTCGTCGGCGACGATGCGGCGAGCGTGGGCGCGGAGGAGCCGCCGCTGGACCCCGAACCGATTGCGCCGGAACCAGAGGCGTGCGACGACCAGGGCGGCCATCGAGCCCGCCAGCGAGATGGCCGGGACGGAGATGAGACTGGGCAGGAAGGGGAGGTGCCAGTCGAGGACGATCGCCGCCAGGCCGAGCAGCCCGCCCCAGATCACGATCGATAAGGAAGCGCCGACCAGGCGGCGCTGCGAGAAGGGATCCCAGGTCTCGAGGGTGCCGTCGCTGTCCTTGAGGAGCAGGGCGGCGCGCGGAAACCGGCGCCGGTTCAGTTCAACGGCGGCGCTGCGGGCTTCGTCTCGGTTGGCGAAGAATCCAAGGACCACGACGGAGGACATCGGCGGTCAGTATACATGGGGGCTTCTCGCAGCCTGGTTCTCCTTCTTCCACTTCCCTATGGTCCCCCCTTCTACTTTCCACCCCCCTTTAGCCCCCCCTCAAGGGGGGGCAGCGGGGGGGAATCTGATTCCCCCCCACACCCCCCCGCAATGGCTTGAGCTCGACGGAGATGGAGTCGCGTGCCTTGCGCTCGTTGGGGTCCCTTGCCTGATTTCATAAAGGCAGGTTCTCGTCCAATCTGAAGTGTCGAGGTGACGACCC
>CAZMVJ010000084.1:0-4338 GCA_964569445.1 uncultured Anaerolineaceae bacterium
GGCCTTGGCACTCCTCTGGTCGGCCGCGATCATGGTGGTCTTCGCGCCGCTCGCCATTCGCCTCTATCGTCGGTCGGTGAGTTGAAGCTATTCCTCACTTCAGGATGGCCGACATGGTTGTCGCGATGATGAGCCGGTCGTAAATCCGGGCTAGTTGGCTCCAAGCCGCCTAACGGCCTCGAGATTCGCAGAGCACCCCTGTGAGGGAGCCGCCCGGGCAGCCAAGGCTAGTATCGCGCTAAACTCAACCCCCGGCTGGCCGAGCCGGTCGCGAAGCACCCTGCAAGGGCTCCCTCGAGTTGTTAGGCCGCAAAGAGCACGCGCGCTCGAGGCCTACGTCTGGGTCAAAAGAACATCAGGAGACGCGGTTCGTCTTCTTCAAGGGCTGGGACGCCACCCTGAACTCGCCGGAGTTTGTCGAGGGGGACATATGCAACGAAATCGGTAACTGCGGCAATTGAATCGATGGCCACCAGGCATTGATCCGCTAGTTCCGCCGCGAAGGTAAACGGTTCGAGGTTAGCCTCGACCGTGGGTACAAGCATCTGAGAGTCAGGATCGAGGATCAGGACGCGCCTAGTCGAGATGCCCCATGCGTGCGCACCCCCTAGATGGTCGGCTGCGTCGAGCAATGCCGCCTGCATTTCCTGGGGAATGGACTCGGCATCGACCTTGAACTCCTGGTCCACAGAATCGGTTGGGGGACCGAATAGATTGATTCGCATCCGCTGGATGGTCGAGACGTAAACGAACGCATGCCGCCCGTCCGGGTCGGTCAGGTACTCCTGCGGCATGACCTTCGGATCAAAGGGTCGCCCGGTTTCGTCTTCGAAGTCTTCGCGCTGGAAACGCTGACTGTAGGTCTCGTAGATGCGGTCGAACTTTAGGCCGGGCTCCGGCTCGTAGGCCGCCAGCGCGCCTACGGCCTGCGCCGCCAGGGCGCGACGGTCCACGAGAAATAGGACGCGTTGAGCGAAGCCGGCTTTCATCAGCCGGTAGATGGAAGCGATCACCATGCGGGTCTTGCCGCTGCCGGTGGCCATCGCCACCATCATCTGCCGCTTGCCATTTCGGAGTCCGGCCTCGATGGCGCCGACGGCCGCCTGTTGGTAGGCGCGGTCGGGGTCGGTGATGGGATGTCCTCGAAGCCATGTATCCGCCGCCTCGAAGTCGTGGGACAGCCGCTCGCGCAAGGCCTGGGGCGTGTGGAACGCGGCGACTTCGCGTTGCATGACCAGCGCCGACCGCAGGTCGGCATGGTAGATCAGGTAACCGTTGGTCGAGTAGACGAAGGGGATTCGGCTCTCTCCGAACTGAAAGGGGCTTGAGGCAAGCGTTCGGCTGTATCGTTTGGCCTGGCCGATCACTTCCTGGGGGCTGACCTCCGCCTTCTTCGCTTCGACATCGGCCACCGGGCGGCCATCGAGGTAGAGCAGGTAGTCGCCGGGGCCGGAGTCGGTCGGATGTTCTTCGACGGCGTCGGCGGGAGTGCGGTCGCCGGAGAGCCAGCGCTCGTACGGCACAACGCGCCAGCCGGCCGAGGCAAGCTGGGGGTCGATGAGTTGTTTCCGGGTCTGTCGTTCCGTGAGAGCCAACGGGTCCCCTGCGGAGATGCGCTACTCGATTCTCGGTTCGAAGGTGCGGACGGTCAATGGCCCTTGCGTAGGCCAGAGTGGCATGCCGGCCGCTGCTGCCCAGGCTAAAGCCTGGGACTACCCGGGCTTCGGGAGTGATGGCGCCTGCCTCAGGCGCGGAATGTAGCGCGGCGTCCGTCTCAGATACTCGCGGCATGCCGGCAGGCGCTGGCGCAGTTCCCACTCCCCCAGTTCGAGCATCGCATTCCAGAGGGTGATCCACACCGCCAGGCAGACCCACACCGGCGGCGCCGGGCGGAGCCAACACAGGCCGGCAGTAGAGACGATCAGCCCCAATTCCAGTGGCCGTCGGATGGCGCGGTACGGGAGGCGTTGTTCGAAACGGTCGGCGCGCCACAAGCGCAGGACGCCGACCCCGCGCGCGCGTACGGCCCAGCCGACCAGCACGCCCCCGGCCAGGGCAAGGAGGCATCCGGCGAGAACCTGCGCGCCCGCGGGTGCGGCGACTGGAGGGGTGCTCGCCGCCCAAAGAAAGCCGGCTAGGAACGATCCTGCCGACGCCGCCGCGGCCGCCAGCGAAAGCCAGCCCAGCCAATCCCCGAGAACCCGCTCCGCCTGTCGCAGCAGAATGGCGCTGCAGCCGGCCAGGAATCCGGCGAAGACCGGGATCAGGTAGGGGACTTCGGCCAGCAACGCAGGCCTCCTAGCGCGCCGTCAGGACGAAGATGACCGCCAGCAGCGTCGCCATCCCGGTCAGCGCGGTGAAGCCCAGACCGACAACCAGCACGCCCAGCGCCAGGCCGGATCGAAATCTCTTCTGGGAGGACTCGGAGGTTCCTTGGAACTGGTCGCGCCGACCCAGGCCGGGGGCCGCCGGGGAGCGCCGCGGAGACGAGTCGAAGGCCGGGGCGGGGATCTGGGCTGGCTCGCCTCGCCCGGGCGCCACCAGGTAGAGACCCGCCAGCAGCACGAGCCCCAGCAACATCGCCGGGGAGAACATCAACCCGAGACGCAGCAACGTCTCCGCCGGCAGCCGCTCGGCCAGCCAGGCGAGACGCTCGGGCGAGGCGCTGACCCACACCAGCCCGGCGCCTGTTAGCAATAACAGCGCGAAGGATGGCACGAGGATCAGCAGCGCCCCAAGTCTGGCGACGCGCGCCGTGGTCCACCCGCGACCGGCACCCGTTTCCTCCGGTGCCTCCCGGGCGGGCACGAAACCCAGCATCAGACCGATCCCGACGGCGGCGATGACAATGTAGGGACTGATGTCGAAGAGCCGCGTAAGCAGAGCGGTCGCCGGCAGGGCCTGCAGCCACAGGTCCACCCGCTGCGGCGCCACGAACGCCACCAGGTGGGCTGCTGCCACGAGCATCAAGACCGGGAGGGTGACCCACAGCGAGGCCCGCGCCAGTCCGCCGCGCTGCCGAGCCCGGATCGACTGTCGCCGGCGCGACGGACGGGTGGCCTCCACCGCTTCCCGCCGAGGTGCGTCGTTGGCGTAGAGCACGGCCATGACGATGATCGCCAGCAGCGTTGCCGGAGCGAAGATCAGCGCCGTCCGCAGCAGATCGTCGCCGGGGAGACGGCTGAGCCACGTGTTGAAGCGCGTCGGCATGGTGTAGAAGACGGCCAGGGCCGCCACCGAGATCGCCAGAAGCGGCACGGCCGGGACGAGCACGACCACGGCGGCGATCCGACTGGCGGTCCAGCCCGTGCGTCGATCGGATTCGGGGGAAGGAGGCGAGGCTTTCAGGGCTCGATCTGGACTTCGACCGAAGCCAGGTGCAGCGTCTGCCCGAAGGCCGGGCTCGGGTCGAGCACGACGATGCGCCCCGGCCCGGCGGCGGCCAGGGTGTAGGCGACATCGACGGCGAATGGTCCGGGAATGCCCAAGTCGACGGCGAAGACCGTGGTCGGTGCGCTCCCGATCAGCACGCCCTCCACATCGTACAGTTCGACTACCAGGTTCTGCTCGAAACTGGCCAGCCCGACGCCTTCGACGTGGGCCGTCCCGCCCGCCACCACTCCGGCCGGCGACGGGGCGGTGATGACGATCCGCTCTGCATGGGTTTCCGCCGCCCGCAGGTCGCTCTCGCCGGAGGTGGCCAGCGTCACCTGCGCCGAGGCCAGATGCGTGATGCCGCCATCGCGCGGGCTGACGGCATAGACGCGCACTTCCCCCGGTTGGTCGGATGCCCCACTGAGATCGAAGGGGACATCGGCGGCGAAGGGGCCGCGCTGGCCGAGCTCGGCCTGGATCATCACCGGCTGCTGCGCCAGAACCTGCCCGCCGTCGCCGACACCGTCCCGGCCTTCTGCCGGGAACAGGACGACCTGGATGACCAGGGTCTGTTCGAAAGTCGAGTCGGCGATGCCCTCGACGTGGACCTGGCCGACCAGCCGCGATCCATTTCCCGGCGCCAGGATCAGAATGGCCTCCTCGGGCAGGCCGGGTTGCGACGGTGTGATCCCGGCCGTAAGACTCGGGATGACCGTCAGCCTCACCGCCGGGAGTGAGCCACAGGCGGCCAGCGCCACGGCGATCAGCAGGACGGACCACGTTCTGAGTTTCACAAGTTGGCCCACACCGGGGCAGTGTAACCGGCCAACCTGGGTTTGACAGTAGAACAAATGTTCGGTATACTCTGAGTCCACTATGTTGTCCCGGCCGCCCGCTCCCGCCCTCGCTCCCGCACCTCCGGAGATCGAACCTCCCCGGGTCTCATCCGGCCGGATCGCGCTT
>CAZMVJ010000084.1:4438-11760 GCA_964569445.1 uncultured Anaerolineaceae bacterium
ATCCCGGAGGGGATCACGATGGAAGTGCCGGACGAGTTGGCGGAGCGCCTGCGGCATCTGGCACGGGCGCGCAGTCAGCCCCTGGAGAGCCTGACCGCCGATCTGCTCCGCCGCGGGCTGAACCAGGAGACGCGCCGCCGGCAGGCCGAGGACGCGCTGGCCGGCCTGACGCCGCGCCAGCGCGAGGTCGCCCGGCTGGCGGTCGGCGGCCAAACCAACCGCCAGATCGCCCGC
Source organism: uncultured Anaerolineaceae bacterium (assembly GCA_964569445.1). Classification (GTDB taxonomy): domain Bacteria; phylum Chloroflexota; class Anaerolineae; order Anaerolineales; family E44-bin32; genus DATEVL01. The sequence continues at coordinate 4,673 of CAZMVJ010000084.1, forward strand.
GAGCTGTGGCTCTCACCGGAGACGGTCAAGACCCACCTGCGCCGGACCCTCGAGCATTTCGACCTCCACAGCAAGGCCGAGCTGCGCCTGCTGCTGCTCGACCTGGACGGCGATCGCGCTGCGCATCCTGAAGAGGATCCCCTCCGGGATGCCCCCCTTGGGGTCCCACGGGGATGCGAAGACGCGATGCGAAGCGCGACGAAGCGCGAGGCGCGCCTCCCGGGAGACTGACATGGCCAGGCCGGAGCAGCTCTTCGTCGGCTGCCCGTTCCAATCGCGCGTCCGCAAGAACTACGACCGTCTGAAAGCCGAGCTGGAGGCCGAGACGCCGCTGCGGGTCGTCCTGGCCGACACCGCCACCGTCACTTCGAGCGACGACCTGCTCGAACACATCACGGACCTCATCCGCGATTCGGCCGCCTGCCTGTTCGACGCAACCGGGGCCAACCCCAACGTCTCGCTGGAAGTCGGCATCGCCCACGCCCTGCCGACCGATTTCCTCTTGACCGTCAGCACCCGCCAGCCGCACACCCTGGACAAGGCGAGGAAGAACGGCCGACCAGCCATCGATCGCCTGCGGCCGATCCCCTCCGGGATCCCGAAGGACACTGGGACAGGTGTGCGAAACGCGATGCGAAGCGCGATCCCATCCGGGATCCCCGACGGGATGCGAAGCGCGATGCGAAGCGCTATCCCCTCCGGGATGCGAAGCGCTATCATCGCCGACCTGCAAGGACGCAACCGGATCGAATACAAGACCTATCGTTCCCTCAAGGAGCAGCTGCAGCGCCGCTACCTTTCCAGCCTGCCGTATCTCAAGCGCTGGCACGAGTTCGAGAAGAACCACCGCTCCTATGCGCCGCTGGCGCTGGCGGTGCTCCACGAGATCCGCACCTCCGGCCGCAGCACACGGCCGCGCCTGGATGCCATCCTCTCCGCCTCCGGCCTCTCCGCCACCGTCCTCCTGCGCGCCCTCACCCACCACCGCCTGATCACCGTCCGCGGCGGCCGCGACGGCGGCTACTTTTATCCTTCGAAGTAACCGGCGTCGCTCCCAGCGACGGCCCCTGTGCTACCATTTAAGCCGATGAGGCGGGGAACGGAGACGATCCCCGAACGAAAAACCCGCTTGCCGGAGCAACGTTCGACAACCCTCGATCAAGCCGCGCTGCAGCGGCTGCTCAACATCAGCGCCGAGATCCTCGGTCAGCTCGATCTCGATCGCCTGCTGGCCTCGATCATGACCGGCGCCGCCGACCTGCTCGACGCCTCGCAGATCAATCTCTACCGCTACGTCGTCGAAGGCGACCTCCTCGAAACCTGGATCCACCTGCGCGCGCCCGAGAGCATCGACCGGCTCGAGCTGCGGCGGGGGGAAGGCCTGGCCGGCACGGTCCTGGCCAGCGGCCGGGGCCTATGTATCGACGACTACGACGAGTGGGAAGGCCGAACGCCGCAGTGGCCCCCAGGCGTCACCGGGCCGTCGATGGCCGTTCCACTGCGCCGCCTGGATGAGTTGCTCGGCGTCATCACCGTCGCCCGACCGCCGGGCACGTCGCTCTTCGCCGATTCCGACCTGACCCTGCTCCAGCTTTTCGCCAACCAGGCCGCCGTCGCCATCGCCAACGCGCAGCTCTACGCCGGCGTCACCCGCCGGGCGGAGGAACTCTCCAAACTCTATGACACCTCGCTCGACATGGTCGGCCAGCTCGACCTGGCGCGCGTGCTGGAGGCGACCCTCGAACGCGCCACCGGCCTCCTGGAATGCGCCGCCAACCTGCGCCTGTACGACGCCGAGAAGAACCTGCTGATCCCGCTGTTGCCCCTCAAGCAGCCGGAGAACATCGCCTACGCTTCGCTGAAACCGGGCGAGGGCCTCTCGGGCCGGGTCTTCATCACCGGGGTGCCGTTGGTCGTCAACGACTACGATGCCTGGGAGGGCCGCTCGACTCAGTATGCTCCGGGCGCCATCTCCCGCGGCATGGCGGCGCCGCTGCGTCAGGCGGGCGATGTCATCGGGGTGCTGGCCCTCGACCGGGCCGCCGATCGCCCGCCATTCACCGACGACGATCTACGGCTGCTGACGCTGTTCGCCAACCAGGCCTCGATCGCCATCGGCAATGCACGCCTGTACGCCGGCGCCACCCGCCGCGCCGACGAGCTGTCCCGCCTGTACCAGACCTCGCTCGACGTCGTCAGCCAACTCGAACTGGAAGATGTGTTAGAGGCGACCCTCGAGCGGGCCACCGGCCTGCTCGACTCGCGCTATGCCAACCTGCGGCTGTACGACCGGGACCGCGGCCTGCTCGTCCCGCTGGTCCGTCTGAACCAGCCGGATGCCTCGCTGCAGATTCCGCTCAAGCCGGGCGAAGGCCTGTCGGGGCGGGTCTTCCTCAGCGGCGAGCCGCTGATCGTCAACGACTACGACCACTGGGAAGGACGTTCGCCCGAGTATCCGGCGGGGTCCGTGCCGCGCGCCATGGGCGTGCCGCTGCGCCAGGCCGGCGAAGTCATCGGCGTCCTGGCCGTCGACCGAACCGGCGACCGTCCACCCTTCAGCCAAGACGACGCGCGCTTGCTCAGCTTGTTCGCCAACCAGGCCTCGGTCGCCATCACCAACGCCCGCCAGGTCGAGCAGCTGAAGCATTTCCATTTGCAGCAGATCGGGAAAGAACGCCTCGACCAGCAGTTGCGTATGGCGCAGGCCGTGCAAGCCGGCCTGCTGCCGGACGAGCTTCCGGTCATCCCCGGTTGGGACCTGGCCGGGCTGTGGCGTCCGGCGCTGCAGCTTGGGGGCGACTACTACGATCTGATCCCCCTGGCCCCCGATCGTTGGGGCCTGCTGATGGCGGACGTCTCCGATAAGGGGATTCCGGCGGCGCTGCTAATGGCGGTGGCGCGCACCCTCTTCCGGGTCTACGCCTCGGCCGACGATTCGCCGCGCGTAACTTTGGCACGCGTCAACCACGATCTGGTGACCTCTTCGCACTCCGGCATGTTTGTCACTGCCGTGTACGCCGTCGCCGACACTCGGAGCGGGGAGGTGCGCCTCGCCGCCGCCGGCCATCCGCCGGCCCTGGTCGTGCGTCAACCGGGACAGCAGGTTCACCCGATTCGGGTTGGCGGGATGCCGCTGGGGATTCTGGAAGAGGCGGCCTTCAACGAGCACGCGCTCCAGCTCCAGCCGCGCGAAGGAATCGTGCTGTACACCGACGGGATCACCGAGGCCAGCGACGCCGGTGGGGAACAGTTCGGGGCGGCGCGGCTGCATGCGTTCCTGCGCCAGTCGCAGGCGCCCTCGGCACAGCTTCTCATCGCCGCGCTGGACGAGGCCGTGCGCTCCTTTGTCGGCGCGGCACCGGCTTCGGACGATGTCGCTTACCTTGTGATTCGGCGCGAAGGTTGACGGGCTCGACCGGCAGACGAACCTGGCGCCCGCCGCGCGCGGAGGAAACGTGCCCTACGACAAGGCTCTGGCCGACCGCCTCCGCAAGGCTCTCGGCCGCCGGGCATCGCTCAGCGAGAAGGAGATGTTCGGCGGCATCGGATTTCTGATCCGGGGAAATATGGCCTGCGGCGTGCACGATCGCGAGATGATCGTGCGCGTCGGACCGGCGGCGCACGAGGCGGCGTTGAAAGAAGCCCACGTCCGCCCCTTCGATCTGAGCGCCGGAAGGCCGGCCAAGGGCTGGATTCTGGTGAAGCCTGGCGGCCTGAAGACGCCGGCGGACCTCAAGAAGTGGGTCGAGCGTGGGGTGGCTTTCGCGCGGAGCTTACCGGGGAAGTAAGACGGCGATTGACGATTGGAGATTGGAGATTGGGGATTAGAGTTCCGCAATCGCTAGTCTCCAATCTCATAACTTCCTACCCCTCCTCGACAACGACCATCCGCCGCGGGCTTTCCAACCGGTAGGCGTGCCAGGCCTGCGGGATCTCCTTCGAAACCGTCAGAGCGCCCGAGTCGATCGCTTCCCACAGTTCCTGGAAGGGGACTTTCCCCGGCACCCACTTCTCCGCCGCCACCACGCCGTGGCCCGGCATGACAGTGAAGGTAATCGTCCTCGTATCGGAGGGGTCGCGCAGCGATCGGGCCCTCCCGAAGGCTTGCTCCATCGCCACCGCCTGCGCCTCGGTTGAGCATGACACCGGGTAGGTGTAGTACGGCGCCTCCAGCGGGACGAACTCGACGCGCAGCGGATCGTAGGCGGCCACCCCGCGGTGCCCGTGGAGCTTGGACCGCAGCACCGGCACGGGCGCCGTCTGCCCCGGCAGGTTCACCCGCGGCAGAACGGCGTCCATGCGCATCATCTCGACCGCTTCCGACGATGGGGCGATGGCGCGGCGGCCTTCGATATGCCGCACCACGGCGCCGCTCCCATCCGGCCGAACGCCGACGATCAGCGCCAACTCGTCCTCGGTGATGCGCCCTTTGTCGACCGGACGGGCGCTGCCGGTGATCGTAGTTACCAGGGCCGGCAGACGCGGCTCCCATGTGGCGAAGCAGCCCTCGCTGTATTGCGTCGAGACGGCCTCGGCCAGGCCCGGCACGTTCACCAGGTCGGCGACCCGCACCATCTCGGTGAAGAACGAACGCCTGCCGAACTCGAACGAGGCGCGCATCATCGCCGCCGGAGTTTCCAGAGAGCGCCAGGTGGCGGCGTCGAGCGGCGGTTCCTGCACCAGATGCTGGGTGACCTCGTGGGTCGAGGCGGCGGTGGCCATGCGGCGCGCCATATCCTCGTAGAAGGCCGCCGGATCTTCGAACACCACGCGCGGGTGGGCCCCCACCAGGTCGAAGTGATAGGCGGCGCGCGGCCGGTCGTCGGCGACGAGCAGGATGTCCCGGATGCAAATCGCCTGCGACTGCACCAGACGCACCAGCGAGAGCATCGGCCCGCCGCGGCGACCTTGCTCGATGAGCACGCGATGGGCCCGCTCGGTCAGGCCGGGGAAGGAGAACTCCGCCGAGTCGGGCGGGTCCTTGGCCAGCGATCGTTCCAGTTGACTCAGGATCTCGGCCAGCTCGGCCGGGGTGATGACGACCAGCGTCATGACCGTCGGGGTATGCTGCAGCCCGAAGGTCCGTCGGTGGCCCAGCATCAGCGCCCGACGCCACGGCACCGGCTCGCCGTAGCGGGCGGTGGTCAGCAGGACATTCGTCGTCGCCCCTGGCGCGTCGTCGACTTCATGTCCGGTCTGCCGCAGATGGTCGAGGAATTCGGGGATGAGCGCCTGAAGCACGGGGTGCTCGATCCCCGGCACGAACGACAGCCTCAGCGGGGCCCACCACGCATGGCCCACCTGCGCCGCCAAGTCAACCCTCTCCGCGATCACCATACCCTCACCGCCTTCAACCCCCGGTCCCCTCCGGGCTACTGTCCCGTTCCGTAAGGTGCTTGATTGTATCTGCCCGTGTCGCTGAGGGGCCGAGCCTTTCGTGTGGACCACCACCCCCGAGCTCCGTCCTTGCCCAGCTCGAGTGCCCGTGTCAGCTCAACTCCGGAACGGGACGCTAGAGCGTGCGCGCGTAGACCCGGTGGTTCTTGTAGGCAACACCGCCAACCGTCTCCAGGTCGCGCCGCATTTGCACGGCGCTCTCCGCCACCTGGGTTAGATCGGCGTGGCGGAACCCCGCCTCGCGGATCGTCTTCTCCAACTCGCTGTACAGCAGGGCGTTGCCGCCGCGCCCCTGGAACTCCGGCAGGATGCCCGCCCCGTTGATCGCCACCCACTCCGTCCGGCGCATGTCCAGCAGCAGGTGGACGATCCCCAGAGGGAACAGCCGCCCGCCGCAACGCCGCAGCGCCGCCGACACATCCCGGAAGGCGAACAGGAAGCCGACCGCCTCGTCGCCGCGGGCGATGATCTTGATCAGGCGCGGGTCGGCGACGGACAGCAGCGAGTCGGTGACGAAGCGGATCTCGTCTTCGGTCAGCGGGTAGTACTCCCAGTTGTTGACGAAGGCCTGGTTGTAGGCCTGGCCGATCCGACCAGCCCAGGCGCGCAGCTCTTTCTTGGAATGGAAACGGACGACGCGCAGGCCGCTGCGCTCGGCCGCCCGCTCGGCGATACGATGGACGCGCTCGGGCAGGTGGAATTGATCGGCGCCCAGGTAGCACGAGACGAAGTCGACGACCTTGGTGAAGCCCAGGCGCTCGACAAAGGCCGGATAGCTCGGCGGGTTGTAGTTCATCATCGTCATCGCCGGCCGGAACTCGTACCCATCGACCAGGAAGCCGTATCCATCCAGCGGGGCGAAGCCTTTGGGCCCGACGAGCGTGTCCAGGTTGCGCGCCCGGGCCCAGGCCGCCGCCTGGCCGAACAAGGCCTCGGCCGTGGCGAATTCGTCCTCGCATTCGAATAGATAGAACTGGGCCGTCCGTACCGCATGAGCCTGGTTGTAACGGCGGTTCTCCAGCACGGCGATGCGGCCGACGACGGTCCGGTCGCGGCGCGCCAGGAAGAAGTCGGCGTCGGAATGCCGGTAGTACGGATACTTCTCGCGGTTCAACTGCAGCGCCACATCCATGCGCAGCGGCGGGACCCACAGCGGGTGCCCGGCGTAGCGACGGTAGGGGTAATCGAGGAAGCCCCGCACCTGCTCGCGTCGACGGGTGTCGACCGGTTCGATGGTAACTCGGGTCCCTTGGGACGAGGACTCCACACGCGGGGGCGGGATGGTCATACCGGGGAAAGGATTGTAACACCCGCCCAGGGCCGCTACAATTTCGTCCGGTGAAGGTGTCTGTGACGGCAGCCCGCTTCCTGCGTATACCGGCGAACGTCCTGCTCGACTTGCTGACGGTCTGGCGCCTCGAGGGGCGCCAGCATCTGCCGATCGACGGGCCGTGCATCATTGTCACCAACCACTTGAGTTTTCTCGACGCGGTGCTGGTGTTCGCCCTCGTCGGCGGCGATAAGCTGACGGCCTGGGCCGCCGAGAAGTGGGAAAACAACCTGATCTACGGGACGTTGCTACGCCTGGGCAACGCCTTCTTCGTCCAGCGCGGGCAGGTCGACCGCCAGGCGCTGGAGCGCGCCGCCGACTGGCTGCGTTCCGGCAAGATCTTCGGCATGGCCCCGGAGGG
>CAZMVJ010000085.1:0-11679 GCA_964569445.1 uncultured Anaerolineaceae bacterium
GCGGATTGGATCGTCCCTGAGAGCTTGGAGGAGACCAGCAGGGCGAGGATGGGACGGCCCGCCTCCGCAAGGGGCTTGAAGATATCCTGGAAGGACTTGACGGTCGCCTGGCTGGTCGTCGGCATCGTCGGAGACGACTTGAGTCGTTCGTAGAATTGCTGAGGCGTGATGTCCACCCCGTCGAACAACGTCTTCCCGTCCCAAATGACGATCTGTGGGGCGACCTGGATGTCGTGCTTGGCGATGAGTTCGGCGGGAATGGTGCAGGTGGAATCAGTGACGAGTGCGATTGGGGCCACAGGCCTCCTCCTTCAGCATGCCGCGGGACAGGTCGGAAACCGTCCCGAAGTGTCTAACCCTCCCGATGCACCTCCGTCGCGGCGGCTCGGCCTCCCGTTCCGGAGACGTGGCCCGTTTGCCCTGATTGGAGAGCCCGGGCCATCGCTCTGAGGCCGCCCATGAAAGCCGCGCCTCTTTGAACCTTCGGAGTCCCGCGGCCACATCCGGTCCCATCGTTGGCGGGCACAGCGGCCTTTCGCCGGCGAAATCCCGGAGCGGGACGCTAGCCGCGGGACCGCAGCCAGGTCATCAGCGATTCGGTCGATCGGGTGTTGATCACCGCCTCCGGCGGCAGCCACGCCCGCCGTGCCACTCCCACGCCGTACCGTCGCAGTCGCAGATCCTCCGGCCGATGGGCGTCGGTGTTGATGCTGACCAGGCAGCCCACTTGCCAGGCGCGGCGCGCATAGGCATCGTTCAGGTCGAGCCGTTCCGGGTGGGCGTTGATCTCCAGAACCACGCCATGGTCGGCGGCGGCGGCGAAGACCACCTCCAGATCGACGTCGCTGGCCGCCCGCGATCCCATCAGACGGCCCGTCGGATGGCCGATCATGTCGACGTGCGGGTTGGCGATGGCCCGCAGCAGTCGTTGCGTGATCTGCTCCCGCGGCTGGCGCAGCGACACGTGCAGCGAGGCGATCACCAGGTCGAGCCCGGCCATCACCTTGTCCTCGTAATCCAGACGCCCGTCGGCCAGGACCTCGACCTCGGCCCCCTGGAGCAGCCGCAGGCTGTCCCCGATGCGCCGTTGGACCTTGTCGATCTCGCGCCTCTGCTGGCGCAGCCGCTCCGGCGTCAACCCGTTGAGAGCCCCCAGGCTGGGGGAGTGATCGCTGATGACGAGGTAGGAAAGACCAAGGGCCAGAGCCGCTTCGGCCATCGCCGCGATCGTCGCCCGGCCGTCGCTCCAATCGCTGTGGCAATGCAGCTCACCACGCAGATCGGCCTCGGCCACGAGGGTCGGCAGCCGCCCGGCGGCGGCGGCTTCGATTTCGCCGGCGCCCTCGCGCAGCTCAGGAGGAATCCATGGCAGGCCCAGACGGCGATAGACCTCAGCCTCCTCGGCGCACAGCAGTTCCGTCCCGTCGATGGTTTTCAATCCGTGTTCGGAGAGAGACAGCCCATGCTGCAGAGCGAGCTCGCGCAGTTGGACGTTGTGCGTTTGCGATCCGGTGGCGTACTGCAACGCGCTTCCAAAGCGGTCCGGCGGATGGACCCAAACCTGGACCCGCAATCCACCGACGACCTCGACGCTGGCCTTGGTGTCCCCCTGCCCCAGGACGCGTTCGATCTGGTCGAAGGCGACGAAGGCCTGCAAGACCTCGGCCGGTTCCTGTGCCGCGACCAGCAGGTCCAAATCGCCGACGGTTTCCTTCCAGCGGCGGACGCTCCCCGCCGGCTCGGCGGCGACGACTCCCGGCAACGCCCGCACTCGCTCCACCAGTTGCTCGGCCATCGGCCGGGCGACCCCGATGCTGATGCGGCCGGTCTGCCGCTTGGCCTGACGTTCGATGCTGGCCAGGATGGCGGTCTCCGATTTGGCGCCCATTCCCGGAAGCTCGCGCAGACGGCCTTGGCGCGCGGCGGACTCCAGCTCGGGGACGGACTTGACGCCCAGCTCATGCCAGAAGCGGGCGGCCTTCTTCGGCCCCACCCCGCTGATCTTCAGAACGTCGATCAAGCCCGAGGGCACGTCGTCGGCCAGCTCTTCGTAGAACCCGAGCCGGCCGGTCGTCAGCAGCTCCTCGATCTTGGCGGCGATCGCTTCGCCGACGCCGGGGATCTCCTTCAGCCGCCCTTCCTTTTGAAGAACCTCCAGGCGCCGTCCCTGGGCGCGGATGCTCTCCGCCGCTCGCCGGTAGGAGATGACGCGGTAGATCGACTCGCCCTTGATCTCGAGCAGATCGCCGATGTTCTCGAAGACGGAAGCGATCTCGTCGTTCGTCAAGGCCGTCAGCCTTTGGGCATAACTTCCCGCGCCGGAGGCTTCACGATCGCGGAGGATCGGCGACCATGCTGGGAATTCGAGGATTATACATGCCGGTCCTGGCGAACCACCCCGCTGGTAGTCGACCTTTGCGAGTACCGAGCCGGCCGGCCTGTGATAGCCGCTGGCCCGGCCGTGATCTTCTCCGCCACCCGCCCTTCCACGGACGTTCAGTCGGACGGCCCGTCCTGTGCCAGGAGTCCGACGACGTACCACGAGGTCGCGTCCGAGGCTGAGCCGAGCCCGAGCCGACGGAATTGTGGACCGAAGACAAGGCCTCGGTTCGCCGGATCGGTGAGCAGCGCTTGAAGAACTAGGCCGAGCGGGTCCCGTTCGGCGGCATCAACCGACAGCACCACCTCCGCGACCTGCCCGCTGAAACCCGCCGACCTCAGATCGATCTCGACCTGCGGCTCCGGCCCCTCGTCGAGGATGTGCCACAACGAGCCGCTGGCGGCCAAGGCCTTGGCCCGCCCCTGCGCGATTTGATCCAGGTGAGCGACACGGAGAAGGGCAGGCACACCATCCTCGGCGCGCAGCAGATTCAGCCGGTCGGCAGCCGTCGAGAGGTTGAGTTCCCCGTCAGCAGAGGGCGGCGGCAGGGTCGGGCTGGAGGGAGCGCCTGCGTCGGTTGGCGCTGATGCGCCGGGTAGGCCCTCAAAGCCGCGAGGCAGGAACGCCGTGGAGGTCGCCGGTGGGAGATTCGGCATCGGCGTCGGAATGATCGGTGCCTGACCCGCCCGTGTGCAAGCGCTCAGGCAGACTATGGCTGTGATCAGATCGAGTCGCAGCACGCGGCTCCTTCCGGGGTGGATTCTACGCCCGAGGCATCGGCTCGGGGCCGCCCTTCGGGGACCCGCCTGGTCCATTCTTGCGGCTCAGCCGGGTTCGCCCGGTGTATCAGGCGCGTGACAATTCCGCACCGATCGACCCGGCGTGGTTGTCCTCGTCGGACCGGCTGTGCTATTGTGGTCGAAACGCGCGGGGCGTTTTCCATGATCGATTCCCCTCCTGTCGTCCAGGCTATCGCCGTCTACCTGATCGACCGTCCGCGCCTGTCGCTCCCTGAGACCGGGCCTCTATTCCGCTGGCTGGGAAAAGAAGGCAATATGCGGGCGGACCTGGAGGACCTTATCGGTCCTCACGATCCGGCATCCGTCCATCTCCTGATCGACAATACCCCGGCCGGCGGCGCCTGGGCGGAGTTGCTCGACGGGTTGAAGCACGAGCGTTACCAGACCGTCGTGACGCATCTGGCCCTGCTTACCTCGGCGCAGCGACAGCAGCTCATCGGAGTGTGCGCGCTTTCGGGGGCACAGCTGGTGACCCCCGGAAATGCCATCGGCGCCGCGCAACCGATCCCTCGCGTCAACGTCTGATCCCGGCAATCTCGGAGAATGCGTGTCCGCAGTAGTCTGCCTGATAAAGGCGGTCGCTCGACGCCCCCACCCCCTACCCCTCCCCCGGCGAGAGAGTGTATCGATCCTAGGCCACTTAGTCGGGGGGGGAGGGGAGAGGTTTTCAAGGAGGCGGGGGGCCAAAGGCCCCCCGCCTCCTTGAGGTTTTCCACCCCCTCTCCGCCATGGTCCGCCTTGTCGAAGGCACTCACATGGCGGAGAGGGGGCAGGGGGTGAGGTCGAAGGAGTTTCGAATTGCGGCGAAGTCACTCAGGGAAGTCACGAGACGGGATCCTTGTTCTTCACGTCGCACCTATTCCGTCTGGCCTCCCGCCCTCCGGGAGGGGATTACAAACCCAGGGAAAGCGGAGGGAGGGAAGAGTGAGGGGCGACTCCTGGTAGAAGGCCGCCGCCGAGTTGCCGCAGCGTATTGGATGGGTCTCCACCGCTCTTTCATTGGCTATGCGATAATCCCTTCGCCCCGGCCCCCGATGCACGAAATCGTCGCCAACCTCCATACCCACACGACCTACTCCGACGGCTGGTGGGATCACGCCACGATCGCCCGCGAGGCGCTGCGCGCCGGGCTGGACGTCGTTGCCGTCACCGATCACAACGTCTGGGTCGACGGCTTTGATGGCTACCGCTACGAAGCCGACCGGCGCCTCCTGCTGATCACCGGAGAAGAGATCCACGATCCGGCGCGCCAGCCTCAGAAGGACCACCTGCTGGTCTACGAGGCGCGCCGCGAGCTCGCTCCCCTGGCAGGCGACCCCGCCCGCCTGCTGGAGGCGGTGAACCAGGCCGGCGGCTTCGCCGTCCTCGCCCATCCGATCGACCCCGGCGCGCCGGGCCGCCCCGACACCGATTTATCGTGGACCGACTGGGATCGGCTGGGTTATCACGGCCTCGAGATCTGGAACACGATGACGGAGCTCAAGAGTCTGCTCCGTTCGCGCGGCTGGGCCGCCGTGTACGCTTTCCTCCCGGGTTGGATCGCCCGCGGACCGTTCCCGGCCGGCCTGCAGCGTTGGGATCGACTGCTTGCCGCAGGTCGTCACCTGACGGCCATCGGGGGCGCCGACGCCCACGCGTTCCCCGGCCGGCTCGGTCCGCTGCGGAGGACGATCCTGCCGGCCTCATTCCTGTTCCGCTCCGTGAACACGCACGTCCTGCTCGACGAACCGCTGCGGGGCGACGCCGAGGAGGATCGCCGGCGCGTTTTTCACGCGCTCCGGCGAGGCCGGTGTTTCGTCGGCTACGATTTCCCGGGCTCCACTCGCGGCTTCGTGTTCCGGGCGCAGGGCGAACGTGGTACGGCGGAAATGGGCGACCGCTTGGCGGTCGGTCTGGGGACCACGCTCCAGATCCGGACGCCCCGCCCCGCCCGGCTGGTGCTCCTGTGCAACGGCGCGGTCCTGCGCCACTGGGACTCAGCCGCCGCGGCGGTGGAAGTCGTCAGCCAGCCAGGCGTCTACCGCGTCGAGGCCTATCTCCAGAGCCGGGGCGCGCTGCGAGGCTGGATCTTCAGCAACCCGATCTACCTCACGGCATAGGAGAGTTCCGCCGATTCTGCACCGCTGGTTGGCCGTGTACGAACGACGCCGCGGCTCCTTGCCTGGCGCGGACAGAGGTCCGGCAGAACGTCGACTCCTGATTTCCTGCATCACGCCGCTTGGCTTCGGTCTCTACAGACCGCCAAGGGCGGGAGCCTTCGGCGTTCGCGGGAATGACACCTGACTTGTCGTCACCCCCGCGTAAGCGGGGTCCATGAACCGAGCGGGATGAAGAGCCCTGGATTCCCGCTTTCGCGGGAATGACGGTTCTCTTGACAGGTCACCTCCTCGAAAACGCGGGGCCAGGAGACGGAAGGGCCGCGCGGAGGAGCCTGCTAGAATGACCAGCACTATGACCGCTTTCGAACTCCACGCCCCGTACCGGCCGATGGGCGACCAGCCCGAGGCGATCGCCGCGCTCATCGCCGGGTTGGAGCGCGGCGACAAGCATCAGGTGCTGCTGGGGGCGACCGGTACCGGCAAAACGTTCACCATGGCCAACGTCATCGCCGCCGTCCAGCGGCCGGCGCTGGTGATGGCTCACAACAAGACGCTGGCCGCCCAACTCTACGCCGAGTTCAAAGAGTTCTTTCCGGACAGCGCCGTCGAGTACTTCGTCTCGTACTACGACTACTACCAGCCGGAAGCCTACGTCCCTCGCCACGACCTGTATATCGAGAAGGAAACCGAAATCAACGAAGAGATCGAGCGGATGCGCCTGTCGACGACGGCTTCCGTCGTCTCGCGGCGCGACGTCGTGGTGGTGGCGTCCGTCTCGTGTATCTACGGCATCGGCAGCCCGGACGCCTACGGCCGGGTGGTCGTTCAGCTGCGCAAGGGCGAGCGCTACCGCCGCAGCGCGGTGCTGCGCCAGTTGGTGGAGAGTCAGTACGAGCGCAACGATATTCAGCTTCGACCGGGGACTTTCCGGGTGCGGGGCGACACCCTGGAGATCATCCCGGCCTACGACGATCACGGCCTGCGCATCTCCTTCTTCGACGAGGAGATCGAGCGCATCACCGAGTTCCACCCCGTCACGGGCGAGCTGCTGGCCGAGCGCGACGAAGCCTCCATCTATCCGGCCAAGCACTACATCACCCAGGAAGACAAGTTGAAGGAATCGCTGGCCGAGATCCAGGCCGAGCTCGAAGAACGTCTGGTCTGGCTGCGGTCGAAGGACAAACTGCTCGAGGCCCAGCGCCTGGAGCAGCGCACGCGCTACGACCTGGAGATGCTGCGCGAGGTCGGCTACTGCAGCGGCATCGAGAATTACTCGCGCCATCTCGACCAGCGGCCGCCGGGTTCACCGCCGTGGACGCTGATCGACTATTTCCCGCCGGACTATCTGCTGATCATCGACGAGAGCCACATGACCGTGCCCCAGATCAACGGGATGTACGGCGGCGACCGCTCCCGCAAAGAGAACCTGGTGGAGTACGGCTTCCGTCTGCCGTCGGCGCTCGATAATCGGCCGCTGTCCTTCCCCGAGTTCGAGGCCCGCACCGGCCAGGTGATCTACACCTCGGCCACCCCCGGCCCGTACGAGATGGAGCGGGCGTCGCAACGAGTCGAGCAAATCATCCGTCCCACGGGGTTGGTCGACCCCGAGGTTGAGGTGCGTCCCGTTGAGGGTCAGGTCGACGACCTGGTGGGCGAGATTCAGCGGCGGGTGGCCGTCGGCGAGCGCGCCCTGGTGACGACGCTGACCAAGCGCATGGCCGAGGATTTGTCGGACTACCTGCTCGAGCTGGCGGTCAAGGTCCACTATCTGCACTCCGAGATCGAGACGATCGAGCGGGTGGAAATCCTGCGAGACCTGCGCCTGGGGATCTACGACGTCGTCGTGGGCATCAACCTGCTGCGCGAGGGCCTCGACCTGCCGGAGGTCTCGCTGGTGGCGATCCTCGACGCCGACAAGGAAGGCTTCCTGCGATCGGCGACGGCCTTGATCCAGACGATCGGACGTGCGGCGCGCCACCTGCACGGCAAGGTCGTCATGTACGCCGATCACATGACCGAGTCGATGCAGAAGGCGCTGGACGAAACGAATCGTCGACGCGCCAAGCAGGTGCGCTACAACCAGGAACATGGCATCGAGCCGGTCTCGATCGTCAAGGCGGTGCGCGACCTCACCGATCAGGTGACGGCCCAGGCGGTGGCCGAGCCGCGCGCCGAGTACCGGGCGGGTCGGCCGGCGGACTTGTCGAAGGAAGAGCTGACGCGGGTGGTCCGAGGCTTGGAGCAACAGATGCAGGCGGCCGCCGAAGCGCTCGAGTTCGAGAAAGCGGCGACGCTGCGCGACGAGATCTACGACCTGCGTCAGGTGCTGGCCGACCAGGAGGATATTCCTCCTTGGCAGCGGGCGCGGGCGCTTTCCAGAAAGCGATAGGCGCCCTTGCTGGATGACCGATCGTAGGGGCACGGCATGCCGTGCCCCTACCGCCTTCCAGAAGTCGTGTATTTCGAAGCGGATGGAAGTAGACCGTCGTGGACCTGCGGGGAACCGATGTCAGGGTGAAGGAAATAGGATCGTGAACTCCGCCCCGCCCTCCGGGCGGTTGGCGACGCGGATCTCCCCGTCCTGCAGCTCGACCAGCCGACGAGCGATCGCCAACCCCAACCCCGTCCCGCCTTCGGCGCGGGCGCGGGACGGATCCGCCCGATAGAAACGGTCGAAGACTCGCGGCAGCGCCTCGGCCGAGATGCCCTCCCCCTGATCGGCTACGGCCAGGACGGCCCGATCGTCAGTCGGGTCGAGCCCGACACGCACACGCACGGCGCGCCCGCGGCCGGTGTGACGGATGGCGTTGCTGAGCAGGTTGCCCAGGACCTGCTCGACCCGCATCGGATCCACCCAGGCCTCCGCAGCCTCCCCCTCCAGTCGCAGGGAGACCCCGGCCTCGTCCGCCTGCTGACCGTATCCATCGAGGACGCGGCGGGCAAGCGCCAGCAGTTGGCACGCTACCCGATCGAATCGGAGCTGGCCGCCGTCGGCCAGCGCCAGCGTGCGCAAATCCTCGACGAGCCGATTGAGCAGGCGGGCTTGATCGAGAACCGGCGCGAAGTTGTCCGCGCTCGGCGGATAGACTCCGTCGGCCAGCGCCTCCACGTTCGCCTGCAGCACCGCCAGGGGATTGCGCAGCTCGTGAGCGATGTCGGCGGTCATGTCTCGGCGGAGCTGCTCGGCGCGCTGCAGGTTCTCCGCCATCTGGTTGAAGGCCGTCGAGAGCTCGCCGACCTCGTCCTGGCTGCGGACCGCAACGCGCCGGCTGAGGTCCCCGCCGGCCAAAGCGCGTGACGCTTCCGTCAACTCGCGAACGGGCCTCAGCAGCCCGGACACCACCATCCCGCCGGCGACCACCGCCGCCAGCGCCGTCAGCCCGGCGACGAGCCACAGGCCGCGCGTCAACCGCCCGATCAGGCTTTCGGCCAACGTCGCCTCGGAGGGATGAGACACGACCAGCAACCCAACGATCTGCTGCCCGACCTGGATCGGTGTGCCGCCGGACAGATCGGCGGAAGACAACACCAGACCTCGCGGGAGCCCGCCGGCGATCACCCGGCCCTCGATATCCGAGAGGCTGATTTCCGCCGACGTCCGACCCATCATCTCCGTCATCCGGTCGCTCGCCGGGCCGCCTCGCAGCCCCATGGCGCGCATCATGCGGCGCCACGGGGAGGGTTCGGCCAGCAGTGGGTTGACACCCTCCCACGAGCCGTTGGCGCGGTAGTAGTCGGCCAGAGCTCCCGCCATTTCGTCGCTGTCGGTCATCTCGCCGCGGAAGAGGAACCCGCGCACTTCGCGGGCCGTCGCTTGATTGGCCAGCAGCGAGACAGCCAGCAAGGCTGCCAGGACGACGAATCCGAAGGCGAACGTCACCTTCCAGGCGAGACCGAGCTGGATCGAAGACCCCCGATTAGTCATCGGAGAACCGGTAGCCGACGCCGAAGATGGTCTGGACGTAACGCGGGTGGCGCGGGTCGGGCTCGATCTTCGCCCGGAGGTTCTTGATGTGGGCGTCGACCGTGCGCTCGTAGCCGGTGTAGGCGCCGCCCTGGGAGGCTTCCAACAGTTGCAGGCGCGTGAACACGCGTCCCGGTTCGCGCACGAGCGCCGCCAGCAGATCGAACTCGGACGGCGTCAGGTCGACCTTGCGTCCGGCGACCTCCACCTGGTGCCGGGTCAGATCGATGGCGACTTCCCCGGCATGCAGGACGGCCGGAGCCTCCGGCGCCTGACCCGCCCGACGCAGGACCGCCCGCACGCGGGCCACCAGCTCCTTCGGGCTGAACGGTTTGACGATGTAGTCATCCGCCCCGAGCTCGAGGCCGACCAGACGATCGGATTCATCGACCCGCGCCGTGACCATGATGATCGGCACGTTCGAGTCGCGGCGCATCGCCCGGGCGACGTCCAACCCGTCCAACCCCGGCAGGTTGAGGTCGAGCAGCACCAGATCGGGCGGCGTATGCTGGAAACGTGAGACGGCCTCCGGACCGGTGGAGGCCGTCTGAACACGAAAGCCCGCTCGCTCGAGATAGTCCCGAAGGACCCGCACGAGCTCGACCTCATCCTCGACCAGCAGGACCGTCGGGCTCATGAGCGCATTATACCCAGCGGCTACTCAGGGGCTGGACCGCTCGATTTCCCGGTCCCTCGCACAAGCGCCACGATCCCGGCCACGATCAAGCCGATCAAGCCGGTTCCCAGGAGCAGCCCGAGGAATCCGGTGCCGGCTCCGAAGCCCCCGATGGCGTGCATCCCGCCGCGGCCGCCCATCATCGGCCCGATCATCGGACCATAGCCGCCCCAGGCCGGGCCGGCAAGGAGCCAGTACAACTGGATGCCGAAGTTGAAGAGCACAGCCGCCAGAACCAGGATCCCCAGAACCATCAGCGTCGTTCGCAGGGCCTTATCCATTTGAACTTCCCTCCCCTTGGTTGAGGTCGTTCCTCTGCTCGAACCAGCGACGGCCGAAGGAGTACCGGCCCATTGGTCCGCGCGACCAGTGTGCGCCGCGCATCCGAGCGCCGGCCGCCATCCGCAATAGGCCCGGATGCTGCGACATCCAGTCGGCTTGCTCCTGCGTCAGCACGCCGCCTTCGACCGCCGCCGCAAGCGCGCTGGTGCGGGCCTCTTCCAGGAGCGCGGGCAGCTCATCCTCGGCCACGCCTTGTTCCTGGGCGATCGCGGACAGATCTTGCCCGTCCGACAGTTTGGCCTCCAGCTCATCAACCGACAGGCTGAGGCCCTCGGCGACGGCTTGGAAGACGTAACCGTGCAGCTGCCCTCCGAGCCCAGGGACTCCCGTGCCGTCTGCCTGGAAGGCGCCCATGCGGCCGCCCATGAATGGCGCCTGGGAGTACGCTCCGGCGCCGCGGGCGGCTGCCCCGGCCCTTCTCGAGGCGGCAAACGCCGCCCCGCCCACCACGAGACCGATCGCCGCCACGGCGACCCCTGCTCCGATCAACCATTTCTTCATTCTTGCTCGACCTCCTTCTCGCGACCCATCCTGTTGTGGAGTCGCTCTCTGAACGGAGAGGCTAGCAGGCACGTTTGAAGGAAGTGTGAAGGAGGTGCGAAGACCCCCCGAAGGTTCGTCCGCGGATCACCTGTGGACCGGCGGGAACCGACCACACATCCTAGCGGCTCTGGCGGCAGAGTTACAGATTCCCGTGCGATGCTGAATGAAGGAGGCCGGCAGTCCGCTCTGCAGCAGACTGCCGGCCGTCCCACACCATTTGCGGCAATGTGCCGGTTACTGGCTTTGCGGGCTATTCCGGAAGCCGCCCAACCCCGGACACTCGCTGTTGCGCATTTGCGCCCGCCGGCCGATCATCCGGCGGACCTGGAACCGCTCGATTAGCCCGTCCTCGACCGCGGTTTCGATGACGGTCCGGCGAGCTTCGGCCCACTCCGACCGGAACTCCTTCGCGTCCAGCCCCAAATCCAGGGCGATCTCGTGGAGCCTCTCGCCGTCGGCCAAGCGGGCTTCGAGCTCGGCCGTTTCCAGGCCCAGCACGTTCGCGGCAGCCTCGATCATCAGCTCGTGCAGCGGGCCTTCGCCATCGCCCTGGCCAGGCCCGCCCGGGCCGGGCGGGAGGCTGCTTTCCTCGGCATAGGCCGTCCCGACGACACCGGTCGTGAGGGCCAGAACCAGCGCCGCGATCCACAGCGACTTCTTCATCCGATGACCTCCGTGGTCCTTTCAAGATTGCCGGGACTTCCCGGCACCCACCACGGTAATCGTCGGAAACGAATTTGCCGTGAAGGCGGATCGATCCTCTTGTGAAGTCTCCGTTCAGACTTGCAGGTTGCGAAAAAGCGGCGACCACTATCCAACCCCCTCCCCTGTCCCTCGCGAAGCAGCCCGTAGCGGAGCGGAGGGCCTCCCCCTGC
>CAZMVJ010000086.1:0-11664 GCA_964569445.1 uncultured Anaerolineaceae bacterium
AACGGCCCCTCCAGGGGAGGGGCCGTTGGACCTTTGGTTGAGCGGGCCGCGCCGACTCAATAGTCCGGCATCGACGGCGGCGCCGCCTTGTCCTTCTCGGGGACGTCGGTGATGAGGGCCTCGGTCGTCAGGATCATCGAGGCGATCGAGGCGGCATTCTCCAGGGCGCCCTTGGTGACTTTGGCCGGATCGATGATGCCGGCCTTGATCATATCGACGTACTCGCCCCGCATGACGTCGTAACCGAAGTTCTTGTTCTTCTTCTCGGCCTGCTGGCGGCGGACGGTCTCCAGCACGACGGCGCCGTCCTGCCCGGCGTTCTCCGAGATCTTGCGCAGCGGGACTTCCAGGGAGCGCCGGACGATGGCCACGCCGACGGTCTCATCGTCGAACTCCAACTTGAGGTCCTTCAGCGCTTCCATGGCGTTGACCAGGGCCACACCGCCGCCGGGGACGATGCCTTCCTCGACCGCCGCTCGCGTCGCCGACAAGGCGTCTTCGACGCGGTGCTTCTTCTCTTTGAGCTCGGTCTCGGTGGCGGCGCCGACGCGGATGACGGCTACCCCGCCCGACAGCTTGGCCAGGCGCTCCTGCAACTTCTCCTTGTCGTAGTCGCTGGTCGACTTGTCGATCTCGACCTTGATCTCTTCGATGCGACCCTTGATCTTGGCGGCGTCGCCGGAGCCTTCGATGATCGTCGTGTCATCCTTGGTGGCGACGACCTTGCCGGCCTTGCCCAGGTCGTTGATCGTCACCGTTTCGAGCTTGCGCCCGAGTTCCTCGGTGATGACCGTGCCGCCGGTCAGGATGGCCACGTCCTGCAGCATGGCCTTGCGCCGGTCGCCGAAGCCGGGAGCCTTGACCGCCACGACGTTGAGCATGCCGCGCAGCTTGTTGAGCACCAGCGTCGCCAGCGCCTCGCCGTCGACGTCCTCGGCGATGACGATCAGCTCACGCTTGCCGATCTGGACCAGCTTCTCCAGGATCGGGACGATGTCGGTGGCGGCCGAGATCTTCTTGTCGTGGATCAGCAGGTAGGGTTCCTCGACGCGCGCTTCCATGTGCTCGGGGTCGGTGACGAAGTAGGCCGAGATGTAACCGCGGTCGAACTGCATGCCCTCGACGTACTCGGTCTCGAACTCGAGCCCCTTCGACTCTTCGACGGTGATGACGCCGTCCTTGCCGACCTTGTCCATCACCTCGGCGATCAGGTTGCCGATTTCCTTGTCCTGGGCGGAAATCGCCGCCACGGAAGCGATCTCCTCTTTCTCAGTGACTTTGATGGAGGCTTTGGTGATCGCCTCGGCCACGGCCTTGGCGGCCGCCTCGATGCCGCGCTTGAGCAGCATCGGGTTGGAGCCGGCAGCCAGGTTCTTCAGGCCTTCCGACACCATGGCGTGCGCCAGGACGGTCGAGGTGGTTGTGCCGTCGCCGGCGATATCGTTGGTCTTGGTCGCCGCTTCCTTCAGGAGCTGGGCCCCCATGTTCTCAAAGGGGTCATCCAGCTCGATCTCTTTGGCGACCGTCACCCCGTCGTGGGTGATGGTCGGCGAGCCGAACTTCCGGTCGAGGGCGACGTTGCGCCCTTTCGGGCCGAGCGTGGTGGCGACGGCCGAAGCCAGAATGTCGACACCGGCCTTCAGGCGGCGGCGGGCGTCCTCGGAAAAGGCAAGTTGCTTTGCAGCCATCTTCAAACATCTCCTCTTGGTGAAATGAACCGACGTTTCAGGTCCGGCAGATTACTCGGTCACGATCGCCAGGACGTCGCTCTCCCGCAGAATGAGCACTTTCTCGTTGTCGATCTTGATCTCGGTGCCGGCGTACTTGGCAAACAGGACTTTGTCGCCGGCCTTGACGTCCATCACAATGCGCTTGCCGTCTTCATCGCGCGCACCCGGCCCGACCGCCAGCACCTCGCCTTTTTGCGGCTTCTCTTTGGCCGTTTCCGGCAAAACGATGCCGCTGGGCGTGACCTCTTCCCCCTCCAACGGCTTGATGACCAGGCGGTCACCCAATGGCTTGAGATTGAGCTTCATCCGTACTCTCCTTTCCTGCGCTTTGCAGGGATTTGCCTCTCATGAGGACATGTTAGCACTCGCCCACCCAGAGTGCTAACATGCACAGACAGTTTACCGAAATCGGACAGGCGAGTCAAGGGTAACGACAGCCCCTTCTCCATGTGGCATGGATTTCGACTCCGGCCGCCAAGTAGGGGCATGGCATGCCGTGCCCCTACGACTCCCGGGGGCCGTTTCACCAAATGTAGGCGGTCGCGGGCTGTCCCTCGGCGGAGGACCGTGCGGCGGAGCTGTGAGCCAGTCAAGTCGCGCCACAAACGGTCAGCCGGCACCATCTTCCATCACCGGCTGGGGGAGCGGCGTCACCGTGGGGGCTGTTCCTGAGCACAACTGGCGGTTCTCGGCGACGATCCCGGCCACGATGGGGTCGCTCCCGTAGGAGGTCATCAGCTGATCCAGCAGGACCTCCGCCTTCCCGCACGCATCCGGGACCAACGCCGAGCCGCGGAAGGAGGTCAGGACGGAGGCGTAGGTGTAGTAGTACTCGAGGGTCGCATCCGAAAGCGGCATCCCCGGCACGGCCTGGCCGACCGCGCCCGGCAGCGTCTCCTCATCGCAGGCGAGCACCTTGAGCTCGCACAGCAGCGCGCCTTTCTGTTCAGCACTGCAGCCGTCGACGGCGCAGCCCAGCACCTCGACGGCGCTTTCGTAGTTGCGCGCTTTGAAGAAGATGATCCCCAGCCGGCCGAAAACGTCGGGGTTCGACAGATCGATAGCCAGGGCGCGCTCGACGTTGATGGCCGCCACAAAGAACTCGCCATCCTGCAGATAGGTCCTGCCGATCGCCAGGTAGGGAGTCGGATCGGCGATGTCAAGCTGCTCGTTGATACGCGCCGCCCGATCGAAGGCCTCCAGCGCCTGGTTCATCAGGACGCGGCGGTCGGCTTCCAACGGCGCCTTGCCCCCCAGCGTTCGGTAATTGGTCCCGATGAGCAGGTACAAGTAGGTGAAGTTGGGGGCGATCTCGGCCGCGGTCTGGTACTCCTCGATCGCCTGGCGGTAGGCGCCGTTGCCTTCCAGCACCGTACCGAAGACGCGGTGTACGTCCATCGATAACGGATCAAAGGGGTCTGTCTGCGCCGCCGCCTGTTCGGCCAGGTCGAAGGCCTGGGCGAACTTGCCCTCGTCGAGCAACAGCTCGGCATAGTAGGCCAGCGCCAGCGGGCTGCCCGGGTCCAGCTGCAAGGCGCGCACGGCCGACTCCTCCGCCTCCTTGAGCAGTCGATCGCGCTCGACTCCGCCCGAGGCGGCCGCCGACCAGTCGTAGACCAGCGTCCGCACGGCGTGAATCAGGGGATCTTGGGGATTGGCGGCGGCGGCGGTATCGATCACGTCGCGCGCCTCGGCCAGCCGCACCGCCTTCTGGGACGCCGTCGTCAGCAGGGCGCTCGAATAGGTCTGGATGCGAGCCAGCTCCGCGGCCGGCGCGGGTTCGTTCGGCGCCACCTGCACCGCCCGCTGATAGGCGGCGATGGCATCTTCGAGCCGCCCGGCGGAGAATTGCGTCCTTGCCTCTTCGGCATACGAGTATGCCGTGCGCGTCGGCATCGGGGTCGCCAGCAACAGCGGCCGCACCTGCCCGGCCCGGAACGAACGCAACAGCAGCAGGCCGGCGCCGATCGCCGCCAGATACGCCAGAATGCGCCAGGGGCTCGCCGGGCGGCCTGCGCGGCCGAAGGGAAGCCGTTCACCCGTCAGTCGCATTCCGCCTCAGGACTCCGGGCTCGCCGTGACGACCGGCGTGGCCGTCGGCGCGACGATGCCGCACATCACCAGCCCCTCGGTGGCGTTGCCGACCGCCACCTCGTCGTCGGGGACGCCGCGCAGCAGCGCCTCGAAGATGGGCGAGGCCTCGTCACAGCGCTCGAGCTCCGCCAGCGCCAGGCCGAGGGTGTAGTAGAAGCTGACCACCCGAGGGCTCTGCGGGTCGATCGGCAGACCGAGGACGGTGACGCCGCCGGCGGTCGTCCCGCCGCGCACGGCCAGACTCAATTCGGCGGCCGCCTGGTCGAAGTCACCGTTCTTGAAGTAACTCACCCCGAGGTCCCCGTGCAATCCGGCATCGGACGGCGCCAGGTTGACGGCATCGCTGGCGTATTGGCTGGCCTTGCCGTACTCACCGAAATTGGAGTAGGCCTTGGCGATTCGCCGCAGCGGTTCGGGGTTGGTCGGGTCGAAGGCGCTGGCGTTGAGGTAGGCCTGGATCGACTTGTCGAGGTCCGGCACGCCCTGGCTCAGATACATATCCCCGATCGCCAGATGGACCAGCCACAGGTTCGGGTTGATCGCCAGGGCCCGCGTGTACTCCGAAAGCGCCTCCTCGTAGTTGGAGGTGTTCTCGAGCACGTAGCCGCGCGCCCGGTGGGTCTCGACGATGTTCGGGTCGAGCTGGACCGCCCGATCGGCGGCCTCGACGGCATTGCGATAGTCGCCCTCGTCCAGCGTCACGTACTGGTCGATCAGGATCTCGGCCAGGTAGGCCTGCGCCAGGGCGAAATCCGGGTCGGAGGCCAGGGCGGCTTGGACCTCAGCCTCGGCTTCGATCAGGTGGTCGGCCCCGCGGAAATCGAGGGCCCAGCCCAAGACGGCGTGCGCCGCCGGCAGATCCGGGTTGATCAGGAGGGCATTGCGCGCTTCGGTCTCGGCTTCCACCGGTCTGCCGGCGAAGACCAGCACCCGCGCCAGGGCCACGTACAGGTCGGGGTCCTGCGGGTTGGCTTCGATCGCCAGCTGATAGGACTCGGCCGCCTGGTCGAGCCGGCCGGCCTGGAAGAAGGACTCGGCCTCCAGGGCGTAGGTCGCCGGGCTGCGCGTCGGTGTCGGGGTTGGGACGAAGAGCGGCGGGACCGTCGGCACCAGATAGCGCTCGACGTAGACTGCTCCGGCGATCAACCCCACCAGCAGGAGTATCCGCCACAAGTTCAACGGCGGCCGTTTGCGCCGCGCGTTCCATTTGCTGCCGCTCAGATACATCGCAGAGTCATTCTAACAGGGCGGTTTGGCGCAGGAGAATCAGCTGCATGGGAGCGCGAGTTGCGCACCGACTCAAGGGATGGCCCTGCCGGGGGTCGGGTCTTCCCATGTCGCAGGGGACTTGGGTCTCGCGACGCGGCGGCCCTAGTCTCCATCAGGTGACGGCCGGACTCCGGATGTACGTCCGATGAACGGGACATTCGTAGGGGCACGGCGACCTCGGTCAAGGACCGGGCGTTATAATGCCGGCCGTGTCCCTTCCCGAGAACGGCGCCGAACCGACACAGCCCTCCAGCGTCGCCAAGCCGCGCCGCCTGTGGCGCGTCTTGCGCTGGTTCGTCCTGCTGATCGTTGCGGCGGTGGTTATCGCCGCCACCGTCGGCTATCGCGCCGGGCAGAACCAACGCCGCGCCGCCCTCGCCAGCACCCAGGCCCGCGCCGCCGACGAGCAGTTTCAACGCGGCGTCGAGGACCTGGCAGCCGGGCGCTACGAACTCGCCCGCCAGCGCTTCGAGTACGTGATCCGCCTCGACCCGGCCTACCCAAACGCAGCGCAGCGCCTGGCGGAAGCCCTGGTGGGCCTCGACGAACCCTTGACGACGCCCGTGCCGCAGGCCTCGCCCACACCCAATCTGGCTCCCGTCGAAGACTTGTTCACGCAATCCCTGGCGGCCCACTTGAACGGGGATTGGGACCTCGTCATCGATACGCTGCTGGCCCTGCGCGCCAAAGACGCCACCTATCGGGCGGTCGAGGTCGATGGCATGCTGTTCTCGGCCCTGCGCAACCGCGGCTTGAAACACATCAAGACGGAGGGCCTGCTGGAGGAAGGGCTGTACGACCTGTCGCTGGCCGAGCGCTTTGCCCCGCTCGACGCTGAAGCGGAAGAGTATCGCGACTGGGCTCGCCTGTACCTGCTGGCGAACAGCTTCTTTGGAGTCAACTGGGCCGAGGCCACCTACTACTTCGGCCAGATCTACCTGGCGGCGCCCTACATCACCACCGATGTCTACTTGAAGTACGCCATCGCTTCCAACCGCCACGGCGACGAGCTGGTCACCGCCGACGACCCGTGCGCCGCGATGGAGCTCTACGCGCAGTCGCTGCTGGCGTGGGAGAACCCCACCCTTATCCCGACCGCCACCCAGGCGTACAGTCTGTGCGAAGAAGCCAACGCGCCCCCGCCCTCGGCGGAGTCGACCCCGACGCCGTCCGCAACGCCGACCGAGACACCGACTCCCTGACCGATGCCGTCGCCAGTCGTCGCCGCCTCCTACGCTCTGCACATGGTCGCGACGGTAATCTGGATTGGCGGTCTGGTCACCCTGGCCTTTTTGGCCTCGCCGCTCCTGGCCCGCCTTCCGGCGAGCGAGCGAGAGGCGGCGCGCCATGTTTCCGCCCGGCGCTTCGTCCCCCTGGCATGGCTGTGCCTGGCGACGGTCGTCGTGACCGGCCTGATACAGATGTCCGCCAACCCCGGCTACGCCGGCCTGCTTGTCGTCCGGGACTCGTGGTCGGCGGCGATCCTGGTGAAGCACCTTGTCGTCGGTTTGATGGCGGCGGTCCTGGCATACCAGACCTGGGTCCTGTACCCGCGGCTCGAGCGAATCGCCCTCGGCCTCGACGCCCACGACATCGTCAAGCAGGCCCGTTGGCGCCGCCTCGATTTGCATCTGCTGCGACTGAGCGCCGTCTTGGGACTGCTTGTCCTGCTGCTGACGGCCATTGCCCGCGCCAGCAACTGAGAGGCTGCCGAAGAACCAGCCTCCGGCCTCTCCCCCTTCCTCCTCTCCGCGGACTGTCAGGCCAAGATCCGCAGGCACATGGCGGAGAGGGGTCAGGAGGTCTGGAGCGGTGGGGGAGCTTTGCTCCCCCACCCCCCAAAAGTATCCTCCCCTCCCCCTGCGCGGAAACTTGTGACGCGAGCCCACGCGGGCGCAGGGGGAGGGGTTAGGGGAGGGGGTTGGATGACGTCACCATTGACATTCCGAGACGGGACACGGCCGGCCGTGGCGCGCGCCGGCACAGCTGCGGCTCGGGTACAATGACCTTCCGCCATTTGGGTTGAGTTGTTCGAGCTCTCCTTCCTCGGCACGTCGGCCTCGGCGCCTTCCATTCATCGCGGACTTTCGGCGCAGGTCGTTTCCTTCGAGGACCACCGATTCCTCATCGACTGCGGAGAGGGGACGCAGCGGCAAATCCTTCGATCGGGGCTCGGTTTCCGACGCCTGCACCGCATCCTGATCACCCACGGTCACCTCGATCACATCCTGGGGCTGGCCGGCTTGCTCTCGACGTTCATGCGTTGGGAAGCGATCGACGAGCTCGAGATCTATGCCGGCGCCTTCGCCCTGGAGCGCATCCACGATCTGCTCGTGGGGGTCGTCTTGCGCGGCGCCAAACCGGCGATGCGGCTGCGTCTGATCCCGATCGAACCGGGACCCCTGCTGGAGCAGGAGGGTCTCAGCCTGACCGCTTTCCCGGTTTCACATCGCGGCCCGGGTTGTTTCGGGTTCTGCTTCGAGGAGCCGTCGCGCCGGCCCTTCCTGGCCGAGCGCGCCGAGGCGCTGGGCGTTCCTCCGGGTCCCATGCGGCGCGAATTGGTCGCCGGGCGGCCGGTGGCTCTGCCGGACGGGCGGACGGTCGGGCCGGATGACGTGCTCGGTCCGCTGCGCCGTGGGACCAAGCTGATCCACGTCGGCGACTGCGCGCGCACCGACGACCTGGTGGAGGTCAGCCGGCAAGCGGACGGCCTGGTGATCGAAGCCACCTACCTCGATGTCGAGGCCGAGCTGGCGGCGGAATTCGGCCACCTGACCGCACGCCAGGCGGCAGCCCTGGCCGCCGAGGCCGGCGTCGGTCACTTGTACCTGACCCACATCTCGCGACGCTATCACGAGAAGGACGTCCTCAAGGAAGCGGCGGAAGTCTTCCCGCAGGTGAGCATTGCCCGCGACTTCGATCGCTTCGAGATTCGCCGCCGCGAGTGAGCCCCGCCCGGGCATTGCGCCGGCACCTCCTTCCCCCGCACCACCCGGCTTGTGAGCCAGCGCACAAATCGAACGGGACTTCCTTCCTACCGCTGCCCGTAACCTCCCCGCCTCGCCTCCGACTTCTTGGTTGTAAGCCCATCCCAAAATCCAGGAGAGGCAGAGGAATGAAACTGACCCGTTGGCTCCCCATGACATTGGTTGTGCTGGCCGGGTTCACCCTGGCTGCATGCACGGGGACGTCCGTCCAGCTCCAGTCGGCTGAGGTCAAGACCGACCCCAGCGGCGCGACTGAAATGGAGTTCACCGGACTCGTCGACTCAATCGGACCGGAGGCGTGGTCGGTCGGCGGCCTCACCGTCGGGATCACGGTCGCCACGGAGATCGCCGGAGAACCCCAGGTCGGCGACCTGGTCAAGGTACATGCTCTGATTGTCCCCCCCGAAACGCTGGTGGCCCGGGAGATCGCGTTGGCCCAGAGCCCAACCGACGAGCCGTCTTCCACCGACGTCCCGCCCGCCCCGGGGGATGAGATCGAATTCGTCGGTCAGGTCGTCACCATCGCCGCCGATGCGTGGACCGTCGACGATCAGGTTGTGGCCGTCACCTCGGAGACCGAGATCAAGGGGACGATCACCGTGGGTGACCTGGTCAAGGTTCACGCCCTGGTCGGGCCGGATCTGAGCCTAACGGCGCGCGAGATCGAACCCGCCAGCGAGGAAGACGCGCTGGGCGATGACGATCCGCAGGACGACGACGAAGAGGACTTGGAATTCAAGGGTATCGTCGAGGCGATCAACGGCGAGGATTGGACCGTTTCAGGCGTCCACTTCCTCGTCCCGGCGACGGCACAGATCGAGGGCGCCATCGCCGTCGGGGACTTCGTCGAGATCCACGCCGCCTGGTCGACGGATGGAGTTCTGACGGCGATCCGGGTCAAGCTCGAGGACGAATCGGGCGACGAGAGCATCTCAAACGACGATCAGGACGACGACAGCAACGACAAGGACGACGACAGCAACGAATCAGGATCTGACGAAGATGACGATCACTCCGGATCCGGGGGCGGCGTTGACGACAACAGCGGGAGCGGCGACTGATTGACGCTCTCCTTGGGAGGCCGGGAGGGTTCCCGGCCTCCCAAGGGACTTCGCATGCTATACTCCCTCGCGCCCTCCCGGTCCCAGGCCTCCCTGGCCCGCCGATGGGGGCTCCTCCCTTCCATGGCCGACGACGCCGATTCCCTGCCGGACTTCCGGCAGCTCGACCCCCACGCTTTAGGCTCCCTTCACGACGAGCATTTCCCCGAGCTCTTCCGTTATGCCCGCTACCGACTAGGGGATGCCGATGCGGCCGAGGATGCCGCCTCGGAGACCTTCGTGCGCCTGCTGGAGGCGCTACAGCGCGGACGCGGCCCGCGCTCGAGTCCGCGAGGTTGGTTGTTCGGGACCCTGCGGCACATCGTCGACGACCACTACCGCGCCGCGTACGCCCGAGGGTTGGAGGCAAACACAGTCGACGCCCATGACGACGGGACCCCGGACGCCGCCATCGAGGCCGGCGAAGAACAGGGAGAGATCCGGCGCGCACTGCGGTTCCTGACGTCGGAGCAGCAACACGTTCTCGCCCTTCGCTTCGGCGGCGGATACTCCTTGGAAGAGACGGCCGAGATGATGGGGCGCAAGGTCAACGCCATCAAGGCCTTGCAGTTTCGGGCGCTGCAAGCACTCCGGCGCCATCTGACCGAGGAGTCCGGATGAAGCCCCGCCCGGAGGACCTCTTTCAGGCAGCGCTGGAGGCGGCTGCCCGCGGCCAGGAGATCGACGGAATCCTGGCGGGGCTGTCCCGCGAAGAGGGGGCCGACCTTCGCGCCCTGGTTTCCGCCGCCACAGCCGCGGCGAGCTTGGGCCGCTCCGACGTTCCCCCCGAGGCGGCCCGCCGGAGCCGATTGCGCCTCCTGCGAAGAGTGGCGGCGATGCCGCCGACGGTCACGACGCGGCCGCGCCTCTGGGGACTGATGCCTCGCTTCTCGGCGGCGGCCCTGGTGGCTCTTGTCGCTCTCGCGCTTGGACTGGGCGGTCTCAATGAGGCGGCCGCCATCTCGCTACCGGGCGATGTTCTGTATCCGGTCAAGATCGCCGCCGGCGATCTGCGCCTGCGGCTGGAGTTCGGGGCTGGGCAGCGCCTGCGCCTGGAATCGTTGCATGCCGAGCAGCGCCTGGAAGACGTGCGGCGTCTGCTGGCGCTCGGGCGCGAAGTTCCGGTCTCCTTCATCGGCCAGGTGCAGGTGATCGGCACAGTGCTCTGGCAAGTCCAGGAGATCCCGGTTCGGCTGACACCCCGGACGCGCGTCGTAGGCGAGATCCTCCCGGGGATGCTGATCGAGGTCGAGGGCATCTCGCAGGCCGACGGGACGATCTTGGCCGACGTGCTTCACCTCGAGTCCTACGACACGCTCGGCACCCTCGAGGCTCTCGACGCCGACCGGATGACCGTGGGCGGCCGGATCCTCCATCTCACGCCGCGGTCGGTTCTCGAGCCCGGCTTGGCCGTCGGCCAGCGCGTGCTGGTCCGCGTCGCCATCGACGATGCCGGCGTGCGCACTGTCGTCTCGGCCGTCCGCTTTTCTCCGCCGACCCCCACCGCCGCGCCGTCGCCGACGGCGACTACCGCCCCCACCCGCATGCCCCCACCGCCTTCGACCTCGACGCCTGCCGCCTCCCCCACCGATGACCACAGCGGGCCCGGCGAGAACGACAACGGTCCGACGGAGACGCCGGCGACGCAGGAGGGTTCGGAGGATGACGGGGAGGAATCCGAGAAGATCGAGTTCGAGGGGGTCGTGCAATCGATCGCCGGATCACAGTGGGTCGTCGACGGACGAACGATCCGGGTGGACGGCCAGACCGAAGTCAAGGACAACCCCGGTGTGGGCGATACCGTCAAGGTGGTCGCCTTCCTGCACTCCGACGGCACTTGGTGGGCGGAGAAGATCGAGCTCGAGGATTGAGGCGCTCGAGCAGGCACTCGCAGGGGCGAAGCACCCTGGCACCGCCCGCCACAATTGACCTGCCGGGAAGGCAGGTGTGCTTCGCCCTACCCAACCTGTAGTAAGTGGCCAAACAAAGGGGTCTGGCCGGAACCTCGCGTGGCGCTGCGGCTATGTGTGATTGACCAGCCCCTTGGCCCCGGTTAGAATCGTGCTTCAGGAGCGACGCCGTGCCGGTTTACGAGTATGTCTGCCTCGACTGCCGCGAACGTTTCGACGCCCTGCGTCCGATCGCCCAGGCCGACATCCCGATCGCCTGCCGGGGTTGCGGGAGCGAGCACAGCTCGCGGACACTTTCGGTTTTCTACGCCCAGAGCGGCGGCCGCGCCGTGGCCGGCACCCACGGCGGATGCTCCAGTTGCGGCGGCGGGCACTGCGCTTCGTGCGCTAACTGAGGGCCTCGCGGGAATCGCAGGTCTGCGGCCGACGATAAGTAAGCGTAGGGGCACGGCATGCCGTGCCCCTACATGTTCGAATCAAGCCCGGGGTGTTCTTCGGTTCGGGGCTACGGCGTGATCCCGGCCACGCCCGCTTGGGCCGCCAGATGCAGCAGCGGCCCCGGAAGCAGACCGAG
>CAZMVJ010000087.1:0-11596 GCA_964569445.1 uncultured Anaerolineaceae bacterium
GGGCCGCGACCTGCACTTCCCCAACGTCACCAAGCTCGTCGCCATCAAGGAAATGCTCAACCTGGCGTCCGACCCAACCATGTACGAGATGGTCGTGCGCAACTTCGAACGCGAGGCCGATCTGCTGGCAACGCTTTCCCATCCGTCGATCCCTCGCATCTACGACTACTTCACCGCCGACAGCAGCTCCTATCTGATCATGGAATTCATCGAGGGGCGCGACCTGGAAGCCGTCTTGCGCGACACGACCGAGCCGGTGGCCGAGGCCCAAGTCGTCGCCTGGGCGATCGAGTTGTGCGACGTCCTGACCTACCTGCACAGCCACCAGCCCCAGCCGGTCGTCTTCCGCGACGTGAAACCGTCCAACATCATGGCCGATCACCACGCCCACATCCGCTTGATCGATTTCGGCATCGCCCGCATCTTCTCGCCCGGCCAGAAGGGAACGATGATCGGCACCGAGGGCTACTCGCCGCCGGAGCAATACCGCGGCGAGGCCTCCCCCGCCGGCGACATCTACGCGCTGGGCGCCACGTTCCACCATCTACTCACGCGACGCGACCCTCGCGCCGAGGCCCCCTTTTCCTTCTCCGATCGCCCGATCCGCGAGTTGAACCCGGCCGTCTCGCCGGAAGTCATCGAAGTCATCGAGAAGGCGCTCGAGTACGACCCGCGCGATCGCTTCCCTTCGACCGAGGCGATGAAGAATGCCTTGCTGGCGGCCGCCCGCCACACCGGCCTGCTGGTCTCGGCCAAGACCGCCTCGGTCGTCCAGCAACGGAGCGACGTCCAGGAATTGTGGGCCTTTGAGTGCGAAGATGAGCTGCGCAGCTCTCCCTACTTTCACAACGGCAACCTGTACATCGGCTGCTACGACAACAACCTCTACGCCTTCAACGCCAAGAGCGGCGACTTCCTGTGGAAGTATCCGACCGAGGGCGGCATTTCCGGCCGGCCGGCGGCCTTCGATGACCTGGTCTACGTCGGCTCCGAGGATCAGCGGCTCCACGCCGTGACCGCCAACCGCGGCAAGCTGGCCTGGACCTACTACACCGAGGGGCCGATCCGCTCGTCCCTCGTCATCTGGGAAGGCCACATCTTCTTCGGCTCGGACGACGCCCATGTTCACGTCGTCAACGTCGCCAATGGACGGCGCGCCTGGCGGGCCGAGGCGGCCGGTCCGGTGCGATCGACTCCGTGCGTGGTCGACGATCGGGTCTATTTCGGTTGCGAGACCGGCGACTTTTACTGCGTCGACTTCCGCGGCGAGCTCAAATGGCGCTTCCGCGCCAAACGCGCCGTGACCTCCTCCCCGATCATCGTCGACAACATCGTCTACTTCGGATCGATGGACTGGACTCTGTACGCCATCGAAGCCGAGGGCGGCTGGCAGCTGTGGCGGTTCCGTATGGGCAAGCCGACGATCTCGTCGCCGGTCTTCGCCGAGGGCAAGATCTTCATCGGCTGCGCCGACAACAATGTCTATGCCGTCGATGCCCGCAGCGCCCGGGAGGCCTGGCGCTTCGCCACCGAGCACCAGGTCACCGGCTCGCCGATCGTGCACGAGGACTCGGTCTACGTCGGATCGGTCGACGGCTCGCTGTACTGCATCGATATGCGCTCGGGCCGGAAGCGCTGGCAGTTCTCCACCGGTGGTCCGATCACCGGGACGCCGCTGATCGCCAATGGCATCGTCTACATCGGTTCAACCGACCACAAGGTGTATGCTCTGCTGGCCTAGAGCTCGCCCATCGACACACGAGGCGTACTGTCCATCATGAGTTTTTGGAAACGACTCTTCCGCAAAGCCCCCCGCCCTTCCCCCGACACCGTTAAGACGGCGCCGCTCGACATCGGCGTCCTGGGTCAGGCGCCCCCGGTGCGCGGCGTGCGCCGGATGGTGCTCGGCGCAGCGCAGTCGACGGGAATCGAGCGGACCCACAACGAAGACGCCCTGTTCTACATGATCGGGCGGGCCGACGGACAGGAGCCGCTGCCCGATTTCGGCGTCTTCGTCGTGGCCGACGGGATGGGCGGACATCGTTCGGGCGAGGTCGCCAGTTCGATCTCGGTGCGCACGGTTGCCCGCAAGATCACGGCCGAGACGATCGTGCATCTGTTCGACATCGAACCGCAGAACGAAGCACCCAGCTTGCAGGAACTGGTGCAGGAGGCGCTCGAGGAAGCCAACCTGGCCGTCGTCGATCGAGTGCCCGGCGGGGGCACGACGCTGACGGTGGCCGTGCTGCTCGGGCAGCAGATCACCATCGGCCACGTCGGGGACAGCCGGGCTTACCTGATCACCCGCGATGAAGCCCGCGCCCTCACCCGCGACCATTCGTTGGTGCAGCGGCTGGTGGAGCTCGAGCAGCTTACCGAAGAGGAAGCCGCCCTCCATCCGCAGCGCAACGTGCTGTGGAACGCCATCGGCCAGGGCGCCAATCTCAAGGTCGACGTTTTCACCGAGCCGGTGCCGCACGGCGGTTACATGCTGGTCTGCTCCGATGGGCTGTGGGGCACCGTTCCCGAGAGCGACATCCGGCGCATTGTCCTCAACGCCGGCGATCCACAGACGGCCTGCGATCAGCTGATCCAGGCGGCCAACGGCGCCGGTGGGCCGGATAACATTACGGCCATCCTGATCTACTTCCCTTCCGAATAGGAACCCTGGAGGCGGGCGCAGCGTGAGCGGCAACAGGGACTACTACGCTCTTCTGGGCGTGCCGCGCAACGCCTCGCTCGAGCAGCTCCGCCGGGCCTACCGCGAAGCGGCCCTGCGGCTGCATCCCGACCGGAACGTCAGGGCCGGGGACACCGAGCTGTTCCTCGAGATCGGCCGCGCCTACGAAATCCTGAGCGACCCGGCGCGACGAAACCAGTACGACCAGACCCTGTCCGAGATCGATCAGCAGGCGGCCGCCGGAGCGCGCCTGTACTGCAACGTGCTGCACAGCCGCCGCGCCCTGCTGCCCCTCGACGAGCCCCAGGTTCACTACATGCTGCTCGATATCGTCCCGGCCGAGAGCGCCACCTTCGCTCGACCGCCGATCAATGTCAGCATCGTCATCGACAAGTCGACCTCGATGCGCGGCCAACGATTGGACCAGGTGCGCTCGGCCACCCTGGCCATCCTCAAAGATCTCGAACCGGGCGACTCGGCCTGCATCATCGCCTTCAGCGATCGGGCCGAGGTGATCGTCTCGCACGATCAGGCGCGCGACCTATCAACCGCCCGTTCCCGCCTCAGCCTGCTCCAGGCCGGCGGCGGGACCGAGATCGGCCAGGGCCTCGAGCTGGGCATGACCGAACTGCAGAAGACGTTCTCCAACGACGGGGTCAACCATCTGATCCTGCTGACCGACGGCCGCACCTACGGCGACGAGGAGCTGTGCCTGCAGATCGCCGAGCGCGCCGCCGAGAAGGGCATCACCCTCAACGGCGTCGGCATCGGGGCCGATTGGAGCGACCGACTGTTGGACGATATTGCCAGCCGCAGCGGCGGCAACGTCCTCTTCCTCGACACACCCAAAGCCATCACCGACCTGCTGCAGCGGATCTTCGACTCGCTCAGCAAAGTGTTCGCCAGCCGCGTGCGGCTGGAGGGCGCCTTTGGCGATCAGGTCGACCTGCGTTCGTCCTTCCGCTTGCTGCCCGATCCGATGCCGACCGGTGACACCCTGCCGATGATGCTGGGCCATCTGCCCAGGGACGGGCGCATCCGACTCCTGCTGGAGGTCGTCGTGCACCCGGCTTCCGCCCTGACGCACGTCCAACTGGCGGACTTCCAACTGGCGGCCGACGTCCTCGGTGAGAACGGGTCGGCTCAGAGCCTTCCGGTGAACATCAGCCTGCCGGTCTCCAAGACCCCCGACGCGGACCCGCCGCCCAACGACATCGTCACCGCCCTCAGCCAGATCGCTCTCTACACGATGCAGGAGAAGGCGCGTCACGAAGCCGAGCTCGGGCAAACGACTCAGGCGGCCCGGCGGCTCGAGAATCTGGCGACGCAGCTCCTGGCCGCCAACGAGCGCGAGCTGGCCAAGGCGGCGCTGAGCGAGGCCGAACGCCTGACCCATTCCCGGCGCTTCAGCAATGAAGGCGAGAAGATCTTGAAATACGGCACGCGGGCGCTGCTGCTGCTCCCCGCCAAGTCAGGGTCGTCATGATCGAGTGCCCGGCCTGCAAACACCAGGAGTTCGTCGGGACCATGTTCTGCACCGAGTGCGGCACGCGCCTGGTCCTGGCCAACGGCGCCCCGACCGTCTCGATCTCGCGCGATGACATCCACGCCGAGGCCTTGCACACCAAACCGTCGGCACCCGAGGGGCCGGAACTCGAATCCGGCGCCGTCATCGGTTTGCGTGTCGTCAGCACCGGCGACGTCGTCCCGCTTATCGGACGGGACAACTACACCCTCGGCCGCACCATCGAAGGCCAGGCCGTCGTCCCGGATATCGACCTGGGACCGTTCGACGCCTACGAGCAGGGCGTGTCACGCATGCATTCCGAAATCCGGCTGGCGCCCGAGGCGGTGACGATCGTCGATCTGGAGAGCGCCAACGGAACCCTGGTCAACGGCAAACGCTCCGAACCGCTGACGCCGGTCGTCCTGCACCACGGGGACGTGATTCAGATCGGCCGTCTGCGGCTGCAGCTCATTACCCGCACGCGCGGATAGGGGAACGAACGATGCCGATCACAGTCTTGGTACATATCTCGGGAGAGGACCCGGTTGTCGGCGAGGTCGAAGAGGTCCCGACTCCGACGGACAACACCATCACGCTGAACAACCCGCGCCGGCGGGACGGCAAGGACTTGGCCTACGTCCAGGGCAACGTCGTCACCGTCGTCTGGCCGATGCACCGCATCAACTATATCGAGATCATGCCGACCTCCGAGGAGGAGAAGCTCATCGGCTTCGTGCGAGAGTAGTCCCTACGGGATCCCCTACGGGATCCCACGGGGATGCGAAGACGCGATGCGAAGCGCGATGCTACGCGACATGGCAGCGCCGTCGGCCCGGCGGCAGATCCTGGTCGTCGATGACGAGCCCAGGATGATCCGCTTCATTCGCCTCAACCTCGAGCACGACGGCTTCGACGTCAGCCAAGCCGCCGACGGCACGCAGGCGCTCGCCCAATTGCGCGACCGCCTCCCCGATCTGGTTCTGCTCGACGTGATGATGCCCGAGTTGGACGGGTTCGAGACGCTGCGTCTGATGCGCGAAATCTCGACCGTCCCGGTGATCATGCTCACCGCCAAGGGCGACGAGGACGACCGGGTGCGCGGGCTCGAGCTGGGGGCCGACGATTACATCACCAAGCCCTTCAGCCCGCGCGAGTTGGTCAGCCGGGTGCGGGCCGTGCTGCGGCGCACCGAAGCCCCGGCGGCGGCCGTTCACGAGCCGATCCACGTCGACCAACGCCTCCAAATCGATTTCGACCGGCGTGAAGTGTGGGTCGAGGGCAAGCTCGTCCGGCTGCGGCCGACCGAGTACCGTCTGCTCTATCATTTGGTGCAGAATGCCGGCTGGGTCGTGCCGCACGAACAGCTGCTGGCCAAAGTCTGGGGCTACGAGTATCGCGACGAGACCCACTACCTGCGCCTGTATGTCAACTACCTGCGCCAGAAGCTCGAGCCAGACCCGTCCGACCCGATCTACATCCTGACCGAGCGCGGCGTCGGCTATCGGTTCGTCGACTACCGCCGACAGGCCGGCGCCGATCGTCCACCGCCGGCAGCCTGATCCACGCCCGGCAACACTCTCATCGCGCAGGGCTGGCCCATCTTCGGTTCGGCCCATTCGTCGGCGCCTCGGACGCACGCCGCTCGGGACCGGCTCCGGACCAGGTCCGGCCTTTCTTGCCCAAGCAGGTGGGTCGCGCTAGAATCGGTCCGCCTGCGAGGTGCCATGCCCCATCAGCGGATTCTGTTGGTAGATGATCACGAGGTCGTCCGGGTCGGGCTGCGTTCGCTGCTCGAACGGCAGCCGAATTTCGAAGTCGTCGCCGAGGCAGCCACGGCCAAGGATGCGGTGGAAAAGACCGCCGCGTACCAGCCGGATGTGGTGGTGATGGACATCCGCCTGAAGGGCGGCTCCGGCATCGAGGCCTGCCAGGAGATCATGACCCACTACCCGCAGACGAAGGTCATTATGCTGACCTCCTATGCCGAAGATGAAATGCTGTTCTCGGCCATCCGCGCCGGCGCCGCCGGCTATGTCCTGAAGCAGATCGGCAGTGAGGATTTGGTGCGGGCCATCGAGACCATCGGGCGGGGCGATGCGCTGCTCGACCCGGCCGTCACGCAGCGCGTCTTTCAGGAGGTCCGCAAGGCCGCCCGCGAGGAGGAGGCCTCGGCTTTCGCCGACCTCACCCAGCAGGAGATGCATGTGCTGCAGCTCGTCGCCGAGGGTCGGACGAATCGCCAGATCGCCGAGGCGCTCTACCTGGGCGAGGGCACCGTCCGCAACTACGTCAGCAGCATCCTGTCGAAGCTCAACGTGCGCAATCGGGCCGAGGCCGCCGCCTACGCCGTCCAGCACAACTTGAAGGACTACTTGTAACGGCCGCGCGGGGCAATAGGCTCAACGCGCGTAGGGGCGGGTCTAAGACCCGCCCCTACGGTTTGCCCGCTCGGGCGCTCGGAATGACATGGGAAGAGGGCGCCCGCGGTGCGCCGACCCGCTCTTCACTCGCCGCCGTGCTGCCCGCAAGGGCACAGCCGGCGCAGCATATCCCAGGAATAGATCCCATAGCGATGTCCGTCGGCCCACACCGGCAAGAGGGCGTAGTTGCCGACGGCTTCGAGCGACACGAGCTCCCCGGCCGCTCCCTCGACGGGGCGTGAAGTCATCAGCTCCGGGGTCACGGGCTGGCCCATCGCCTCGTGGCCGCCGCGACACTCCGCGCACGGGCAGGCGGCCCGCAGCCCCGCCAACGGATAGCGGCTCTCGTGGTCATCCTCCCAGCGGATGAACAACTCGGCGCGTGACTTGGAGGCCTCGACGGACTTCGGCCGCATGTCGGCGTTTGCCTCTTGACTCTGCCGGCCGATCAGGGGCTTTGCAGCGGCCGCAGGTACTCGGCGACCGCCCATCCTTGCCGGGCGGTGTCGTACGGATTGATCAGATACCACCACCTATGCCCCTCGGCTTCCACCGGCCCCTGATCGACCTGGAAGACGTCGCTGTCCATCCCCAGGCCGTTGATCGTCCCTTCCAGATTCGGCGCCGAACGCAGCCGCACGCCATCGCCGCTCGTGCCGAAGACCTCGATTAGATCACCCAGCACGACGGGGCCGGCCGGGCCGAGAACCTGCGGCGTGGACGTCGGCGTGGGGACCACCGTCGCCGCCGGCGTCGGCGTGACACTCGGGCGGGGTATCCGGATGACGGCGGGCGGGGCTGCTTGCTGCGCGACCTGACCCGGCCGCGTGGCGGCCCCCACAACGAGCAGCAGCAAGACGGCGATGACCCCGGCGGCGACACCGAGTGCCGGCCACAGGCACCCGATATCTCTTCGCCAACGGCCGAACGCGCCCGACGAGGTCATGCCGAGGGCAGCAGGAAGAAGGCCATCGCGAAAATCAGGTAAAGGGCGGCGAGCTCGGCGCCTTCCAGCCAGTTCGATTCGCCGTCACCGGCCACCTGGGTCACGATGACGACCGTGCCGACCAGGGCGATCAGCTCGAAGTTGTTGAAGACGAGGGTCAACGGGTTGCCGAGCGCCAGGCTGATGAATACCAGCGCCGGCGCCACGAACAAGGCGATCTGCAGACTCGACCCGACAGCGATCTCGACGCTCAGGCTTATCTGGTTCTTGGCCGCCACCGTCACCGCCACCAGATGCTCGGCGACGTTGCCGATGATCGGCACCAGGATGACGCCTAGGAAGAACTCGGATACGCCCAGCGCGGAAACGACCGATTGGACCTGGCCCACCAGGATTTCGCTCATCCAAACGACCCCGCCGGTGGCCACGCCCAGCACCACCAGCGACGTCGAGCGGCTCCAGCCGTCGGCGTGAACGTGGGCCGTCTCGGCCGAAGCGCGGGTCAGCGGGGCGCCATCGCCGCGAAAGCTGTAGAACAAGCCCAACCCGTAGGTCAGGATCATCAGTAAGGCGACTCCCAGGCTGAGGGTCTCCACGTCGCCGGCGTCATGAATCCCTCCACTGGCCTGGACGAACAACGAAGGAACCGCCAGCGCCACCACCGCCAGAAGCAGCAGGATGCAGTCGCCCAACGCCCGTCGGCGGTCGAAGGTCTGCAGCCCGTGGCGCAGGCCTCCCGTCAGCATGCTGGCCCCCAGGACGAGCAGCAAGTTCCCGATGATCGACCCGGTGATCGAGGCCTTGACCAGCTCGAGCAGGCCCTCGCGAATGGCGATGACGGTAATGATCAACTCGGCTGCATTTCCGAGCGTGGCGTTGAGCAGCCCGCCGATCCGTGGGCCCGAATACGCCGCCAGGACCTCCGTCGATTCCCCCAGCAGCCCGGCCAGCGGGATGATCGCCAGCGCCGCCGCCAGCAGCGTGATCGTAGGGGAAGCCCCGGCGGCGGGGAGCAGGACCGCTACCGGCAGCAGGATCAGCAGCCAATACAACGGCCGGCGCAGAATCTCGCGTACGACGACCACGCTAGACCTCGACCGCCTCGCTCCCGCGCGACTGGAAGAGCCCTCCGGCCCCGCCGCTCGGGAGCAGCACACGGAGCTCGCGTGGCAGCGCCTTCAGCACCACGGGAGACTCCACGTCACCCGGCTCGCCGTCGAAATGCATCGGCAAGTAGCCCCCCGACCGGAATTCGGCTTGTGCCGCGCGGAAATGGACGAAGCCGGCGCCCTTTAGGTGCAACCCGCGGGCGATCTGCAGCAAACGAACCACCGTATCGCCGATCGTATGGCCTTCCAGGATCCAGAAGTCGAGCAGACCGTCGTCGACGCGGGCTTCCGGCGCCAATCGCAGCAAGCCGCCGCCGTAGGATCGGACGTTGCTGGCGACCGCCACCAGGTACCGTCCGCGCACCCGCCCCCCCGGCCAGCTGACCTCGAGATCCAGCCCATCCCAGCCGTGGGCGCTGCGCAGCGTGTGGATGGCGTAGAGCGTGGTCGGAAGCATTTTGTCGACGCGACGGCGGGGTTCGACCAGATTGACGACACGCGCATCCAGGCCGGTGCCGGCCCAGAGCAAGAAGGCGCGTCCGTTGGCCTCGCCCAGATCGACCATGCGGATTTCGCCGTTGACCAGCCGCTCGGCGATGAGTTCCAAGCTGCCGCGCTGGGACCAGCGCGGCGGCGGTGTGCCGAGCTCGCGCGCCCAGACGTTGGCTGTGCCGGTGGGAAGGACTGCCAGGGCGGTATCGGATCCGCGCAGCAATGAGGCCGCCAGCCCGACGGTCCCATCGCCGCCGGCGACTACCAGCAGGTCGGCCCCCGACTCGGCCGCGCGCAAGACCAGGTCGTGGAGGTGATCGCGCCGGGCGGCCGTTTCGAAATGGACCGACCAGCCGGCGGAGCTGAAGACATCGGCTGCGCGCCGCACCTGCGATTCCGCGGGGAACCTGCCGGCAGCTGGATTGTGGATGACCCATGCCCCGCGCATCCGGTCGGCTCCCTCGCCGGATTATAGTCGACGGTCCCGATCGAGACCGCGCCGTCCGGGCCCGGTTGCCGGAAACGCGAGCCAGCCCTACAATCGGTGGACCATGAGCGGGTCTCTCGTCGGCGCCACCCTCGCCGGCCGTTATCAGCTGTTGAGCCGCCTGGGCACCGGTGGCATGGCCCACGTCTTCCAGGCGCGCGACCTGAACCTGCAGCGGATGGTGGCGATCAAGCTGCTGCGCGAGGACTTGATTTCGGATCCGGCCTTCCACGCGCGCTTCTTGCAGGAGGCGCGCGCCGCCGCCAACTTGTCCCACCCGAACATCGTCACGATCCACGACTTCGGCGTCGATGCCCACCAATACTTCTTCGTCATGGAGCTAGTGAGTGGGACCGACCTCAAGACCCTGCTGCGGCGACGCCAGCGCCTGGGCGTCCAGGAGACCCTCGGCATCATCACGCAGGCCTGTGCCGGGGTCGGTTACGCCCATCGGGCCGGCCTGATCCACTGCGACCTCAAGCCGCAGAACATCCTGGTGGCGCCCGACGGCCGAACGAAGATCGCCGACTTCGGGATCGCCCGTGCCCTTTCAACGATCGACCCGCTGGAGACCTCGGAGGTCGTCTGGGGGAGCCCGCAGTACTTCGCCCCGGAGCAGGCGGCCGGGGGACCGCCCTCACCGGCGAGCGACGTCTACTCGCTGGGCGTGATTCTGTTCGAGGCCGTCACCGGGCGACTGCCGTTTGCGGGCGAAGACGCGTCGGCGTTGGCCGAGCAACACTTGCGCGCCGCGCCTCCCTCGCCGCGCTCGGTCAACCCCGCCATCCCACCGGCGCTCGACCAGGTCATCCTCAAGGTCCTCTCGAAGGAGCCGGCGGCGCGCTATCGCACCGCCGATCAATTGGGTCGAGTGCTGTCCGGCCTGACTTCGCCGAGCGAGGGGCCGTCGCTCCCGGCCGCCTTCCCTGCCCCTTTGGCCACGCATCCGGAAGCGCCGACGACGGCACTGGCAGCGACCACCGGCGAGGGACTGGATTGGCTGGCGATCGGCCTTGGCCTGCTCGCTTTTCTGGCGGTCGGGGGACTGCTGCCCCTCTGGC
Source organism: uncultured Anaerolineaceae bacterium (assembly GCA_964569445.1). Lineage (GTDB taxonomy): Bacteria > Chloroflexota > Anaerolineae > Anaerolineales > E44-bin32 > DATEVL01. The sequence continues at coordinate 10,703 of CAZMVJ010000087.1, forward strand.
TGTGGGCCTGCCTGCGCTATCCCGCCTGCCCGCTTACGTGATTCTAAGACGGATGTTCGAGGCCGTGGGGTATAATGCCGAGGTCGCTGCCCGGAAGCGATCGGACGCAGTGTCCTGAGGAGGTAGATTTTGAATTCCCCGCGCGGGCGGAATACGGCAGTCTTGCTGATCCTGTTGCTGATCGTGGCCGCCCTGGTCATCCAGTTCCGTTCCAGCCAAACGCAGGCCGAACCCTACTACTTCAACCAGCTGGCCGAGGCGATTCGCCGCGGCGACGTTAAACGCGTCATCGTCGACGAGAACGAGCTGGAAGTGGTCTTCGCCAACGGCGACCGGCGCCAGACTCGCAAGGAGCCTACGGCGACCGCCATCGAGCAGCTGCTCGACCTGGGGGTTACCCCCGAGCAGCTGGCGTCGTCCGCCGTCGTCTGGGAGATCAAGCAGCCGAGCGACTGGAATACGGTCCTGAGCCTGGTGACGTATTTGCTCCCCGGCCTGGTGGTCGTCGGTTTGATCTTCTTCATGCTGCGCCAGGCACAAGGGACGAATAACCAGGCGATGGCCTTCGGCAAGAGCCGGGCACGCATGTTCACCGGCGACCAGCCGGCGGTCACCTTCCAGGATGTGGCCGGCGTCGAAGAGGCCAAGGAGGAGCTCCAGGAGGTCGTCGAATTCCTCAAGGAGCCCGAGAAGTTCATCAGCCTGGGCGCCCGCATTCCCAAGGGCGTCTTGCTGATCGGCCCGCCGGGGACGGGCAAGACGCTCTTGGCCAAGGCGGTGTCGGGCGAGGCCGGCGTGCCCTTTTTCTCGATTTCCGGATCCGAATTCGTCGAGATGTTTGTCGGCGTCGGTGCCAGCCGGGTGCGCGACCTGTTCGAGCAGGCTAAGAAGCAC
>CAZMVJ010000088.1:0-6061 GCA_964569445.1 uncultured Anaerolineaceae bacterium
CGGATGACGGGCATGAGGGTGAGGGCGCAGTCGCCCCTGAGCCTGCCCTGAGCAGGGTCGAAGGGCGAAGTCGAAGGGCCCTCGATCTGGTGCTGCACCTGGATGGTGAGGTCGGAGATGTTCGGCCCGACGGCCGAGTTGTAATAGCGGCCAGTGTCCTCCCAGGTCAGGTTGACGAGGTCCAGGCCGTGGTCCTGGGCCAGGCGCAGGGCATCTTCGTCCCAGACCATGTCGGAGGTGCGCTGGACGGCGTCGGCGTAGTCGGGGTCGGAGGGGCAAGAGGGGCTCCTCGGCTCGGCCAGGGACGGCGGCGCCGCAGCGAGAGTGGTCAGGGACACGATCGGGATCAGTAGTAGAGAGGGCGGGAGCTTGAACATGGAGGATCCTCCACGGCGTAGACCATCGGGTTGGTCTACTTGGACAGACGCCGCCTGGCGCGTTGAGGTTCCCCTCTCTGCTCTTCTATTCTGGGGGCCTTGGGGAGGGGGCTTACAGCCCCCTCCCTCGCGTAGCACCCCCAGGACCCACTTCTCTCTCATTCCGGGGGTCTTGGGGAGGGGCTTACGCTCTCTCTTTTTCTTGGGGGCCTTGGGGCGGGGGCTTACAGCCCCCTTCCCCTCAGGCCCCCAAACCCCCGTCACCCCTCCCCTGAAAGCGGCGCTGAAAGGAACTGTGCGCATGCTACTGCGATGCGCCGCTTCCGGACACACCTATGAGGTGCCCTTCGCGGCCGAGGCGCGGCTGGCGCCACGATCCGTAGATACAAGCCCCCACCTCTTTTCGTCCTAAAGCGGCGGATCGAAACCGCTAGCGCAAGGCATCACCCACCGCCGCTTACGGGGGAGAGGGGTTTGGGGCAAGGGGACAAGGGGGGAGGGGAAAGTACTTCCCCTCCCCCCTGTCCCCTGAGAAAGGGAGAGGGAGACAACCAGGGAGGAAGGGAATATCCGCTTTAGAATCGGGCCACCGACACGCTTCCCGGGCCACCCTCCAAACCATGAGCAAAGCCATCCTCCCCTCCCGCAGCTCCCTGCGCCTCCGCTACTGGCGCGTCATGCTGTTTGCCTCCCGCACCGGGCTCGGCGTCCTGTGGTGGGACGTGTTCCTGCGGCGCGTCGGATTGCGACGCCTCGCCCGCCGCACGGCCGCCGGCCGCTACGGCCGGGTCGCTCGGCGCTATCGTCAACTGGCGGTTTCCTTGGGCGGATTGTGGATCAAGGTGGGTCAGTTCCTGTCGTCGCGCGTCGACGTGCTGCCCGGGTTCATCACCGACGAGCTGGCCGGGCTGCAGGACGAGGTCCCCACCGAACCGTCCGAACACATGACGGCCGTCGTCGAGGCCGAGTTCGGCCGGCCGATCGCCGAGACCTTCGCCTGGTTCGATTCGCAAGCGCTGGCCTCGGCCTCGCTCGGCCAAGTTCACCGCGCCCGGCTGCCGGACGGGCACCCGGTGGTGGTCAAGGTCCAGCGCCCGGGGATCGAGCGGATCATCTGGGTCGACCTGGCGGCGCTCAAACGCGTCATCGGCTGGCTGAAACGATACAAGGCGATCACGCGGCGGGCGGACCTGGACGCGCTGCTGGCGGAGTTCAGCCGCACGCTGTGGGCCGAGCTCGACTACCTGGCCGAGGCCGAGAACGCCCGTATTTTTCAGGCGATGTTCGCCGACGACCTGATGGTGCGCATCCCCGCCGTCCACGCCGAACAGACCACCCGTAAGGTGCTGACGCTGGAGGACGTCTACTTCATCAAGATCACGGACTACGCCGAGGTCGAGGCGGCGGGTGTGAACCGGAAGGAAGTGGCCGACCGGCTCATGCGGACATACCTGCGCCAGGTCTTCGTCGAGGGGTTCTTCCACGCCGATCCCCACCCCGGCAACTTGTTCGTCCAGCCGCCGGAGGGTGAGAACGGCTGGCGGCTGGTGTTCGTCGATTTCGGCATGGTCGGCCGGCTGACGCCGCAGGCCAAGGCCGGGCTGCGCGACATGGTCATCGCCCTCGGCACGCGCGACCTGGATCGGCTGATCAAGGGCTACCAGTCGTTGGGAGTGCTGCTGCCCGGCGCCGATCTCGAGCGCCTGAAGGAGGCACAGCGGGCACTGTTCGACCACTTCTGGGGCCGCAGCATGCGCGAGCTGACGGCCATTCACCCGCGCGAGATGCGTGCCTTCACGGCGCAGTTCCGCGATGTGATGTACGAAATGCCGTTCCAGGTGCCGACGGACCTGATCTTCCTCGGCCGCTGCCTGGCGATCCTCTCAGGGATGTGCACCGGGCTGGACCCGGACTTCAACCTCTTCGAAGGCATCGCTCCCTTCGCCAGCGATCTATTGAAGGAAGAGGGCGGGGACTGGCTCGGCGGGGTCCTGAAGTGGCTGGGGGAGAACGGGAGGACGTTGCTCTCACTCCCCGGCCGGCTGGATTCGGCCCTGGCGGACCTCGAGGCCGGGAGGTTGACGGTCACAGCCAAAGCCGATCCGGCGCTGGACCGCAGCCTGACGAGGTTGACCCGGGCGATTAATTCCCTCGTGGCGGCGGTGGTGCTTGCTGCGCTGCTGCTGGTGGGGGCGCTGCTCTACATCAACGGTGCGCAGGCGCTGGCGGCGGTAGCGGGGATTCTGGCGCTAGTGGCTGGACTGACGATCTTGCGCCGGTAGGCGCGGCGGCAACGGAGCGGGCGAGAGGTTCCCGCGAGGGATCCCCGAACGTCACTGCTCGACGGGGCGTGCGACCGGGAGGCGCTAGGCCTTCCCGGCGTCGTCCATCCGCTTGAGGGCGTGGTCGATCAGGCTGCGGGCGGCCAGCAGCATTTCCTTGCGGGCTGCGCGCCGGTGCTCGAGGAACTCCGGCGGGATCATGCCCTCGATGCTCTTGCGAAATTCATCGCGGGCGGACTTGAGGTGCTCCCGCGTGTCTTCCGGAAGGTGGCCCGCCCACGGGCCTTCATGACTTCGCTTGGCTTCAGCCATGTGGACCTCCGATTCGATTATACGGCGGGTTCTTGCTTCACCCCCCTTTAGCCCCCCCTCCAAAGGGGGGGCAACGGGGGGCCAATCGCTGGCCCCCCGTACCCCCCTCGCGATGGCTAGCTTCGACTGCCAAGGAGTCGCGAGGAGCTGCGTCGGAGGATGCTCTCAACTCGATATCGAGGATGGTGCTTCCCGTCGCGAGGGACGAGGCTTCGACCTGAGATCCCTGGCATCATTGGGACACACCTTGGGTCAACCGAAGGACATATCGCTTTGCAGGTTAGGCGTCTCTTCGGCCGCGGAACCATAGCGGGGGGTGTGGGGGGAATCTGATTCCCCCCACTGCCCCCCCTTGAGGGGGGGCTAAAGGGGGGTGGAAAGGAATAGCCGGGGTCCGCGGCCGAGGAAGGCGCGCACATTGCGCCAGGAGCAAGGCTTGCGTTCGACATTGGGGAAGGCATCAGCCCTTTGTCGGTTTCCAACGGATATCAGCGTCTGGCGCGATCCTCACGCCCTGATCTCCGACGAGCTCAAGCCATTGCAGGGGGTGTGGGGGGTGGAAAGGAATAGCCGGCTCTGTCCGCCTACCCCCAGGGATTCGCGCCGGGGCTCTGTGGATGGCGGCCGGCCTTCTCGAACTCCGGCACCCGCCAGGCCTCGACCTCGTTCTGGGTGACGAAGCTGTGCGCCTTGTGCGTCGGCGTGGGGTAGTGCGAGACCACGCGTTCGACGTCGACGTCTTGCACACCCGACGCCTTGCGCACAATATCCAGCACCATATCCCACGCCTTACCGTCTCCCTTGGCGACATCGACGGGCACGACGAGGTTGTGCTGCCCGCCATCCACCACGTCGGCGCGGACGATGACCCAGGCGTCTCCGCCCTGGTTGAAGTACGGCTCGATGGCCACGGCGGCTGCCTCCGGATTTGCAGCCTTGACTCGCAGCCACGCGCGGATTCGACCTGATTGCATGTTCATTGTTCTGCCTCCCTTTCCCTCGTTGGCTTCGGTCTCTAGCCTTGCGGTCGCTGTACAACGGCGTGCTTCAGCCTCAGCAGATACGGCGGCGTGCGCGGCAGGCGCACGTACGGCTTCACCAACTGGCGCCCTTGGGCGTAGCCCAGCGGCAGCACGGCCGCTTCGTCCGCTATCAGGATCCGGTCCGCTTTCTGGTAGAGCTCGATTCGTCTCTTCCGATCGGCGATCCGGGCGGCTTCTTCCACGATGGAGTCGAATTGGGCGCTGTGCCAACGAAGCGGGTGGCCGTGGAACACCACCCGCAGCATGTCGTCGGCATCCGGGTAATCGGCCGCCCAGCCGCTGATCGTCAGATCCGGTGGGTCCTCGCGGCCCCGGCGCAAGAGCTCGGCCCACTCGAGGCGAGACAGTCTCACCTTCACCCCCAAGGTCGCTTCCCAAGCGTGGGCCAGGTACGACGCCGTCATATTGCTGCTGGCGTCGCCGGAGTAGACCAGCTCAACCTCCGGAAAACCCGCCCCGCCGGAGTAGCCGGCTTCCGCCAGCAGATGGCGGGCCTGGTCCGGATCATAGGTCAGTCCGATCGAGGCGGAATGCCCCGCCATGCCCGGGGGAAGGAAGCCCCCTTTGGCGGGCCTCAGGTAGACGACGGCGGCCTCCCGCACGAAGTCGTCGCGGTCGATCGAGTGGACGAATGCCTTGCGCACCGGCGCCCGGTCAAACGGCGGCCGGTCGGCGCGAAAGGCCAGATAGAGGGTCGAGAGCGCCGGTGTGATCGTAAGCTCGCGGCGATAGGCGGATTGGACCCGCTGCTGAAAGGTGCCCGGGCTCATCTTGATCAGACTGATCCCGTCCAGCTGGTCGTGATCGAACAACTCCAGCAGCGGGCCATAGTCTCCGATCACGGGCGCTTCGATCCGCCCGACGTTCCCGCGCGCCAGCCCTCGGTAGTACGGATTGCGCTCGAAGACCATCCGCTCGCCGGGCCGCCACTCGGTCAGTCGATACGGGCCGTTGCCGACCAGGTTCTCGACGTCGGTCCACGGCTGACGGCTGCCCTCGACGACTCGCCGCGGCAGTGGATAGGTGGAGGTATGGGCAAGCAGCAACGGGAAGAACCCCGCCGGCTGTTCGAGCCGGACGTCAAGAGTCCGGTCGTCCAGCGCCTGCACGCCGATCTCCGAGGCCTGCGCTTTCCCCTCGGTGTAGCGGAGGGCCCCTGCGATCACGCTGAGAAAGAGGCGAGAAGGACCGGGGCCGAGGCCCAGGTTTCGTTTCCACGCGTACTCGAAGTCGCCGGCGGTGAGGGGCGACCCGTCGCTCCAGCAGGCGCCATCCCTCAGATGGAAGGTGTAGCGCCGGCCGTCGTCGGAGACATCCCAGCGGCGGGCCAACGCCGGGACGACCCCCGTCGCCTCGTCGACCTCCAGCAGACCCTCGAAGAGTTGTCCCAGGATGAAGGCCGAGACGTCCTCGTAGACCATCCCTGGGTCGAGAGTCAGCGGTTCATCGACCGCATAGCGCAGGACGACAGGCGATTCCGCCGACTCGGTCGGCGCCTCGGAGCGCCAGAGCCGCTCCCACAGGTCGAAGGCCTGTTCGTAGGCTGCTTGCGCCTTGTCGAACTGGAAATCGGCCGAGTAGACCAGCCCCAGCCGCAGCAACGTCCGCGCGGCGTCATCGTCCCGGTTCAGAGCTTTCAGGAGCTCCAGCGCGGTAGTGTAGTTGTCGATCGTCTCCGGCAAGGCGTACAACGCGTAGGCTCGCTCGCCCGCCTTCAACAGGTAGTCGGCCGCCCTGCCTGTCTCTCCCCCTTGCCGGTAGTGGTACGCCAGCGCCTCGAACTCCTCCGGCCGCAGCGCCGCCAATGCCGGCGCCACCCGCGCGTGCAAGCTGCGCCGCTGCGAGGCGCGCATTTCATCGACGATCGTCGCCGGGATGAGGTTGTGGGTGAAGGTGAAGCGGCGACCGTCGCCGGGGATCTCCTCGATGATCTTGGCCCGTTCGGCCGCTTCCAGCGCCTCCACAACGGCAGTCTCCTCCATCTGCGTCGCCTGCCGGACGATTTCCTCCTCGAAGCGAGGGCCGCGGATGGCGGCTGCCTCGAGCG
>CAZMVJ010000088.1:6071-11537 GCA_964569445.1 uncultured Anaerolineaceae bacterium
CGGCATCAGGTGCAGCCGGCCCTCGATGGCCACTTTGACGTTTACCGGGATGGCCAGCCGCTTGCGGGTCGGCGTCTGCCAGCGGCCGTCGGCGCCGACGGTCAGTGCCCCGCTCTCGGCCAGGCCCTTGGACACCTCTTCGATGAAGAACGGGTTGCCTTCCGTGACCCGGTAGACCTCCTCCCCCAGTTCGGGCGCGACGCTCTCGCCGAGCAAGGCGGTCAGCATTCCCTCAGTCATGGCCCGATCGAGGCGCGCCAGCGCCAGGGTGTGAGCGCGGTTCTCGCGTTGGAAGTCGTGCAGCACCTCATATAGCGTCGGCGCCTCCGCCGACTCGACCGGGCGGTATGTCAGAACGAACATCACGCGGCGCTCGCCCATCTGCTGCACCAGGTAGCGCAGCAGATGAAGCGTGGCGCTGTCGGCCCAGTGAGCGTCCTCCAGTACGATGAGCGCCGGGGCTTCCTGGCTGACCAGCGAAAGGAAAACAGCCGTACTTTCGAACAGACGCTGCCGCTCCTCGGCCGTGTCGACCGACGGCTTGAGAGTCGCCTGGGGGAAGCGAGTGTGAAACTCGGGGGCCAGCATCAGCAGATCGGCCAGGACGAACTCGGGGGCGGAGGCCAGCGCCGCGGCTGACTCTTCGAAGGCCGCCCGAATCATTTGTTTGATCGGGCCGAAAGGCTGGGCCGCCTGCGCGTAGCTCCACCCCTGCAGCACGCCGCCGCCGGAGACTTCGGCCAGCGCCACGAGCTCCTGCACCAGCCGGGTCTTGCCGATGCCGGGCTCGCCGCTGATGAGCAGCGTTTGACTCTTCCCGGCGACAGTCTTCGCCCATAACCCGCGGGCCAGCCGGAGCTCGCTCTCGCGCCCGGTGGTTCGTCCACGGCCGATCCTCTCCAGCAGAGGGACATCGGTCGGATGAGCCTCGACCCGCAGCAGGTCGGGCGATTGGAGGCTCTCGAGCACCTCCCGGGCGGACGCCGGGCGGTCGTCGCGCGATTTGCTGAGCAGGCGGACGATCAAGCGGTCGAGCGCCGCCGGCACGGCCGGATCCTTGGCGCGAGGCGGGATCACCGGCGCGTACAGATGCTGCGTGATCACTGCCAGGGCTTCGTCGGCGGTGAAGGGGAGGGCGCCTGTCGTCCATTCGTAGAGCAGCACCCCTAGGGCATACAGGTCGGTGCGGCCGTCCAGCTCCAGCCCCTGCACCTGCTCCGGCGCTAGATAGTAAACCGTGCCGACGATGATCCCGTCGCGGCTGATGCGCGAGGCGACCGAGAGCGCCAGCCCGAAATCGGTGAGCTTGACCGCGCCGTCCGCCGTCCGCAGGATGTTCTCGGGCTTCAGGTCGCGGTGGACGATGCCCATCTCGTGCGCGTGGGCCAGCGCCCGGCACAACTGGCTGGCGATAGCCACGGTTTCTTCCAGGCCGGCGGGTTTGCTGTCGTAAAGCGACCGGCCTTCGACCAGCTCCATCACGATGTAGGGGGTCCCATCAACCTGCCCGGCATCATGGACGGAGACGATGTTGGGATGGTTGAGCCGCGCCGCCAGGCGCGCTTCCCGCAGCAAACGCTCCCGGTGCTGTTCCCCCAGATCGGTCCGGTGGACGACCTTGATGGCGACGTCCCGGTCGAGCAGCTGGTCCCGGGCGCGGTAGACCACCGCCATTCCGCCGCGGCCGAGCTCGGCCTGCAGGCGGTAGCGCTCCTGGAGCAGGGAACCGGCTTCCATATTCAAGCGGGAGAGGCGAATCGGAGCGCGCGCAGGGCGGAGGGACGCCCGAGCGTCCGGCCGTGGTGAATGCACCCCCTGGTCGCTTTACGGGTCACTTTGGGGAACCTGCGGGGCGGCGGGGCCGCCCGTCCATCCGGCAGGTCAAGTATGGGCCGGTTTCTTTCCGAGTCAACCTTGGCCACCGAGGGCGCCGGCGCCGCGAAGTGGTCCGCCACAGCCGAGCCACGCCCTCTCCATCATTCCTCCACAATCTCCTGCCAGAATTCCTGCATCTGAAAGGAGTCAGAGATGGAGGAGAAGATGTCTGGTGGAAATGGTTGGCGTTTCGCGATCGGGCTGGTGCTCGTTGTGGCCCTGATCCTCGGCGCGGCCGCCATCGGGTATGCGGCCTACAATGCCGGCGTGGCGCAGGGCGCGGCCGTGGCGGCCGGCGCCCCGGCCGTCGTGCCGGCCGCGGTGCCAGCCTATGCACCGTACGGCCCGATGATGTACGGTTACGGATCCCCGCACTTCGGTTTCGGGTTTCTCGGGTGCCTGATCCCGCTGTTCTTCCTGTTCGTCGTCTTCGGACTGTTCCGCTTCGTGGTCCGCGGCGGAATGTGGGGGCACCGCCATGGGGGCTGGGGCCCGCGGGGATTCATGCACGAGGGGATGAGCGCCGAGTGGCTCGGGCGCGCCGAGGAGTGGCACCGTAAGCAGCACGGGGAGGGCGGTGAGGGGAAGGCGTAGCCTTCCTCCTCCTGACCTCCTCCCTATTATTCACCCCCCTCTAGCCCCCCCTCAAGGGGGGGCAGTGGGGGGAATCAGATTCCCCCCACACCCCCCGCTATGGTTCCGGGGATGAGGTAGGCAAACGTCTTGCAAAGAAATCAGTCGCCATATCGAGGACTCGCCATCCAGGCCGCAGCGAGCCTTCTCAGAAGCCGAATCAAGAACACTGCCTGGCGCAGCTCCCCGACCTGCGCTCGGGAGTGAATGCTAGCCATCGCGAGGGGGGTGCGGGGGGCCAGCGATTGGCCCCCCGCTGCCCCCCCTTTGGAGGGGGGGCTAAAGGGGGGTGGTAAAAGAGAAAGGGGAACCATAGGGGGTTGAAAGAGAAGGAGCACAACATGGGGACGAGAGCAGGATCTACAGAGCCTGCCTGGGTGCTTGCGCGCGGCGAGGTCTAAAGGTTGAATAGGCATAGATGCCCACCATCCTGATCGTCGACGACGAGCCCAAGATCGTCCAGCTGGCGCGCGACTACCTCGAACGCGCCGGCTTCGGCGTCACCAGCGCCTCCGACGGCGACACGGCCCTGGCCGTCTACCGCGCCCAACCGCCGGATCTGATCGTCCTCGACCTCGGCCTGCCCGGCCGCGACGGGCTCGACGTTACGCGCCTCCTCCGCCGTGAGTCGGACGTCCCGATCATCATGCTGACGGCCCGCAGCGAGGAGTCCGACAAACTCGTCGGCCTCGAGCTGGGCGCCGACGACTACATGGTCAAACCCTTCAGCCCCAAAGAGCTCGTCGCCCGCGTGCGCGCCGTGCTGCGCCGGGCGGAGGTCCGCGCCGGACCAGCCGCCGACGTACTGCACGCCGGCGACCTGACGCTCGACGTGCCCCGGCTGCGCCTGACCGTCGGGGACCGCGCCGTCGAGCTGACGGCAACGGAATTCCAATTGCTGACGGCGCTCGCCCGCCAGCCAGGCCGCATCTTCACGCGCGCCCAACTGCTCGATGCCGTCCACGGGGTGGCCTTCGAATCGTACGAGCGGGCGATCGACACGCACATCAAGAACCTGCGCCGCAAGATCGAGCCGGACCCGCGCCAGCCGCGCTACATCCAGACGGTCTACGGCGTCGGCTACAAGCTGGCCGAGTCATGAAGAACGACCTCCCCTCGCATCATTGGCGCCAGCCTCCGCATCACCGTCCGCCCTGGTGGCCCGAGGACGAAGCCTGGCCGCCATCGGCGCCGCTAGGGATGGGGCGCTGGCGACGATCGAGCCGCGGTTTCTTCTGGCGAGCGGGCGCCATGCTCATCTTGGTGTGGGTCGTGGCGACGGCGGTCTGCGCCGGGACGCTGTGGATGATCGGACTGTTCAGCGGACAGACCGGCGGCAGATTCGGTCCGGCGATCTCGATCCCGCTGGTGTTGGCGTTCATCCTGTTCTTCGCTCTGCTCCGCGGGCTGCGGCTGCTGGCGCTGCCTCTGCGCGACTTGATCGACGCCGCCCAGCGCGTCGAGGCCGGCGATCTTACCCCGCGCGTGCGCCAGCGCGGGCCGCGCGAGCTGCGCGCCCTGGCCCGCGCCTTCAACTCGATGCTCGATCGTCTGCTCCGAAGCGAGCGCCAGCGGCGCCAACTCCTGGCCGACGTGACGCACGAACTGCGTACGCCGGTCGCGGTCCTGCAGGGGAATCTGGAGGGGATGCTCGACGGGGTCTACCCGGCCGACGCCGAGCACCTGACGCCGCTGCTCGAAGAGACGCGTATGCTGGCGCGCCTGATCGACGACCTGCGGACGCTGTCGCTGGCCGAAAGCGGCGTGCTGGTGCTGCATCGCGAGCCGACGGATCTAGGCGTACTCCTTGGGGAAGTGGCTGCCGCATTCCGCGCCCAGGCTGAGAGCGCAGGCGTGGAGCTGCGGGCCGAGGTCCCGGACGACTGCCCCCTGGTCGAGATCGACCCGCTGCGGCTGCGCGAGGTGCTGGTCAACCTGGTCGCCAACGCGCTGCGCCACACGCCGCGCGGCGGCGAGGTGCGCATCTCCGCTTCTTTGGACTCGGGCCGGCTGCGGCTCTCCGTCGTCGACAATGGAACGGGCATCGCCCCCGAAGATTTGCCGCATATCTTCGAGCGTTTCTACAAGACGGCCGACTCGTCCGGCAGTGGGCTGGGCCTGGCGATCGCCCGCAACCTGGTGCTGGCCCACGGCGGCGAGATCGCGGCCGAAAGCGCTCCTGGTGCGGGGACGACGATCCGCATCACGCTTCCCCTGCACGAACGGACCGGACCCACCGCGGGAGACTAGAACGCGGAAAGGGCCCCGGTCACCCGAGGCCCTCGGATCCCCAAGAACGCAGTTGACAGGCGGTTTCGCCTTACCGGGTCAGCGCTTTCCAGCGGGCGATTGTCCCGCGGCTGCCGGCGGCAGCGCGCTGGATCGAGCGGGCTGAAGGCTTGGCCCAGTCCGGGGTCGGCACGTCGTAGTTGAAGCCCGGCAGCGTCACGCGCTCGACCTTCTCCCCCAGCAGGTATTCGATGGCGGCGATGTCGCCTTCGTCTTCGGGCGTCACCAGCGTCCAGGCCACGCCCTCGGCGTGGACCCGCGCCGTGCGGCCGATGCGGTGGATGTAGTCCTCCGCCTCTTCCGGCACGTCGAAGTTGACTACGTGCGAGATGCCCTCGATGTCGAGGCCGCGGGCGGCGATATTGGTGGCCACCAGGATGGCCGCCTTGCCGGAGCGGAACCCCTCCAGCGCCTGCTCGCGATCCTTCTGGCGGAAGTCGCCGTGCATGACGGCCACCGACAGGCCGGCCTCGCGCAGTTTGCGGGCGACGACGTCGGCGTCCTGCTTGGTGCGGGTGAAGACCAGCGTGCTCTCTACGACCGCCTCGCGCATCAGCGCTGCGAGAAGAGGCACCTTGAGGTGCGTCGGCACGGGGTAGAGCTGCTGGCGCAGCGCCTCCGGCGGGCGGGCGTTGTCGATCTCGACCCGCACCGGCTTGCGCATGAAGC
>CAZMVJ010000089.1:0-11304 GCA_964569445.1 uncultured Anaerolineaceae bacterium
CGGCGCTGGAATTCGAGAAGACGGACTACCAGGCGTCGTGGATGGAGGGGGATGGAGGCTAGGACGGGGGAAGATGCGGAGAGGGGGGAGGATTCTTTGGGAGGTGGGGGCGGCTCTGCCGCCCCCACCTCCCAGAAAATCCTCCCTTCCCCCTGCCTCGCTTTTTCGCCCTGCGCCGTCTATGGGTGCAGGGGGAGCTCCTCCGGGGTGCTCCGCGAGGGCAGGGGAGGGGGTTGGGAGGGACCGTTGCCGACACAGGTGCCGTCATGGAAGCCGATCCCGCAACGCTGCCGTGGAAGTCCGTCTACAAACTGATGATCGGCTCGATCCTGCCCCGTCCGATCGGCTGGATCTCGACCGCCGACGCCGCCGGGCGGACGAACCTGGCCCCCTTCTCGTTCTTCAACGCCGTCGCCTCCCGTCCGCCGACGGTTCTCTTCTGCCCGACGATTCGCGAATTCGACGCCGGGCCGAAGGATACGTTGCGCAATGTGCGCACGACCGGCGAATTCGTCGTCAACATCGTCACGGAGGCGCTGGCCGAAGCGATGAACATCTCCTCGACCGAGTTCCCTCCTGAGGTGGATGAATTCCAGGCGGCCGGCCTGACGCCGGCGCCGTCGATGGTGGTGGCGCCGCCACGCGTCGCCGAGAGCCCGATCCACTTCGAATGCCGGGTGCACCAGATCATCGAGTTGGGAGCCGAGCCCGGCGCCGGGGCGGTGGTGCTCGGGCGGATCGTCCACCTGCACGTCGATCCTTCGGTGATGGCAGGGGACGACAAGATCGACCTGGCGGCGCTTCGCCCGATCGGACGCCTGTCCGGCGCCGGGTACTGCCGCGTGACGGATGTCTTTCAGCTGCCGCGGCCACAATCGCAGTTGGGGCGATGACCACCAAGCTCTCCACCGCCATGCGGTTCTTCGGCCTCACCCCCTGGCCCCCTCTCCGCCCACAGGGGCGCGCCCTCGCCAGCGGTCCCTGGGCGGAGAGGGGGAAGAGACTTTCTCAAAGGGAAGGGGGCAGCTTCGCTGCCCCCCTTCCCTTTGGAATACCCTCCCCTCCCCCTGCGCCGGGTCTGGTTGCGAGGGGTTGCGTTCATGCAGGGGGAGGGGTAGGGGTGGGGGCGGGACGATGGAATGCCCATGACTGATCCACAACCGCGCATCATCACCCTCCTCACCGACTTCGGCCTCGATGACGGCACGGTCGGTGTGATGAAGGGCGTCATCCTGGGCCTGGCGCCGCAGGCGCAACTGGTCGATCTCTCGCACGGGATCGGGCCCCAGGACATCCGGGCGGCGGCCTTCGTTCTCGGCCGGACCGCTCCGTACTTTCCCGACGGGACGATTCACCTGGTCGTCGTCGATCCCGGCGTAGGTACGGTGCGGCGGCCGATGGCGGCGCGAGTGGGGCCGCATTTTTTCGTCGGCCCGGACAACGGAGTCGCCACGAGGTTGATCGAGCGGGCTGAACGCCTCGGCCAGGCGACGTCGTTCTTTCAGCTCGATCGGCCGGAGAGCTGGCTGCCCAAGGTGAGCGACGTCTTCCACGGCCGCGACCTGTTTGCCCCGGTGGCGGCCCACCTGGCCAACGGGGTTGCCCTGGAGGACCTCGGCACCCCTTTCCAAGACCCCGTACGGCTTTCGCTGTCTAGTCCGGTTCCGATGCCGGGAGGACTGCTTGGCGAGGTCGAATACGTCGACCGCTTTGGGAATCTGCGGACGAATATCCGGCGCGCGGACTGCGGCGATCGGACGCCGGCTGGGGTGCGTCTGGGCTGGGTCGAGATCGAAGGCCTGGTGCGCACGTTCGGGGAGCGACCGGCCGGCGAGCTGATCGCTTTCTGGGGAAGCGGTGAGGAGCTGTGCGTTGCAGTGGTAAACGGCAGCGCCGCCGCCCGCCTGGCACGCTCAGCCGGCGGCGCGGTCGAGCTTCGGCTGCGCTAGCGGGCGGGGAACTCGATCCCTTCCCGGAGCGCGACCTGGGTCGCCTCGTCCGGGGCGACGATCCACAGAGTCTCATCATAGGCACGCTCGAGCAGAACGGAGCCGTGATGCCAGGTCCAGCGGCGTTCAGTCTGCTCCGTTCGACGCTCGCCGAAGCGCCAGCCGCCGTACGCGTGGAAGGCCTCCACGAATTCGAAGGCGTCGCGCGGCGAGTCCCAGCGCGTCACCCAGACCAGCACTGACTGATCTCCCGCGTCGCTGGCGTAAGCGCGGTAGGCATCGCCGCCCCAGCCGGCGGCGGCGTCGGCCGCCTCCCAGCTGGGGACCTCCTCGTCCAACACCAAGCGGGTAAACCACTCGCCCAGGACGCCGGCCTCGAGTTCGTGCCAGCCCTCGCCGAGCGTCTCGATCATGTCGGGGACCTCGACCGGCAGCGGCATCTCCTTCCCATACAGCTCGGGATGCAGGATCTGCTCGGTCGTCGTGGGTGGATCGAGGTAGGCGGCGTCGACGGCCGCCCAGCCCCCCCGGCGGAAAAGCGTTCGTACGAACTGGAGCCCCTGGTCGTAGGGAAAGAGGAAGTCCTGGCGGATGTACGCCGGGGCGGCGTTGAAGATGTCGCCACGGTAGGCCTCGATCGACGCCAGAAGGTCTTCGTAGTCCTGCTGTGTGGAATAGGCCTGCCACCACTGCTCCTCGGCCAGCGTGGCATCGCCCTCGATCAGGGCCGAGATGGCGGCGCAGCGCTCGGAGTCCTGCTGGCAGGTCTCATCGTTGTAGCCGAGGCCGCCTTCCAGGTCGTAGGTCTGATCCTGCAGGGCATGCACGTATTCGTGGGCGTAGGTCAGCCGCTCGGCGCCGCCCCACTGCGAACCCACGACATACATTCTCTCGATCTCGGTGTCGTAGTATCCCGCCACCTGTTCTTCATAGAAGCCGAGGTGGAAATCGAGCAGATCGAACCCCGGTTCGACCAGCCCGAACAGCGACAGCACCCGCACATCATCGGCGGCTTGTTCGGCCGTATATTCGTCCAGGAAGTCTTCCTCCACCCGTTGACCAAGCTCCTCGGGCGCGATCAACTGGCGATCGAGTGGACCGGTGGGGTAAAGCCCGCGGACAGTCGAAACTTGTCCCTGGATCTCTTCCAGGTCCGGCAGCGTATCAGGCGGTCTCTGGGTCGGGGCGTCGGATGGATCGAGGGGCTGCAAAGGGGTGGCGGACGGAGTAGCGCGTGGAGCCGGCAGCAGCTGCGCGGTAGCACTGCAGCCGAGAAGCGCCGCGAGCAGGGCGAGGCCCGCGAACCCCGCTCGGGCGTCCGCCTTGGCGAAAGTCATTTGGCGATTGTAATCCGCCGGGTCATCCTTGATTCCGGCGTGTCAGGCGGGGAGAGGCTCCGGGCTCAATGTGCGATGCCACAAGGAGGCATAGCGTTCGACTTCGGTAGCCCAGCGCAGGTCCTCCCAGCCGAGCTCCGCCTGGACGGTCGAGCGGATTCGTTCCATCCGGGGCAGCCCGCCCTGAGGTAATAACAAGCCGAGGCGGACGCGCCGCAGGAGCAAGTCCTCCAGATGCACCACGCCTTCGGCGCGGGCCGCCCAGCGCAGCTCGGCCCACAAGGAGAGACCGCCGTCGATCGTCGTCATCTCGCCCGCCTGCGCCGCGGCGGCCAGCCTGGGAGCGGCCGCTCCGTAGCGCCCGACCAGGCGCAGGCAAGCCGCCGGCGACAGACGGGCCTCCAGACAGGATTCCGGCGGCGGGGGATCGAGCACGCGCTCGCGCAGACGATAGTCGCGGCGGGGTAAACGTCGGCGACCGAAGCGCAGCGCCCGGACGGCGACGCGGCGAAACGTCGTCAGCTTACCCCCGGTCACGGTCATCAGACCGTTCTCCATCCACAACAAGGCCTCGCGCGACTCCTTCGACGGGTTCGCCTTGCCCGTGTCCAGGACGGAGCGAACGCCTGCGAACGTGGCCTGGACATCGGCCGGGGAGAGGTCGGCGGATGGAAAGGCAAAGCGGAGCGCCTCGAGAAGATAGCCTGTCTCGTCCGGGCTGATCACCGGCTCCGCCGGCGCCGACCCCGTCAGCCCGACGTCTGTCGTCCCGATGATGGTGACGCCTTCCCAGGGGAACACGAAAACGGGCCGCCCATCGGCCGGGTGCAGGATGGCCACGGCGCGAGGCAGGGCCAGGCGGCGGAAGGGGAAGACCAGATGGCTGCCGCGCAGCAGGCGCAAACGGTCGCGGCCGCCGGCCTGGCGCCGTACCTCATCCGCCCAGGCCCCGGCGGCGTTGACGACGAGGGTCGCCCGCGCTTCGAGCGTGCGCCCCCGCCCTTCGGGCGCCTCGTCGCGCAATGCCGCTCCGCAGATCTGGCCTGCCCGGTCGCGCAGCAGCGAAACGGCGCGGGCGTAGTTGAGCGCCAGGCCGCCGGCGCCGACCGCCTCGCGTGTCACCCGCAGCACAAGCCGGGCATCGTCGGTCTGGGCGTCGAGATAGCGGTATCCCCCGTGCAGGCCGCTGAGCCGCAGCGGCGGACACAAGCCGACCAAGGCGGCCGGTCGATAGTGCGCATGCTGCCATTTGGCGGCCAGGATGTCGTAGAGCGCCAACCCGCCGCCGAAGACCCATCCCGGAAGATGGTCCCCCTCGAAGCTCGGCATCAGGAACGGCAACGGGTTGACCAACCCGCGGCCTTCGCGCAGGAGCAATTCCCGCTCGCGTACCGAGTCGATCGTCGTCCCGATCTGCAGGTTGCGCAGGTAGCGCAGGCCGCCGTGGATCAGCTTGGACGAACGGCTGGAGGTGCCGCCGGCGAAATCGCCGGCTTCGACGAGCAGCGCCCGCAGCCCGAGGTGGGTGGCCTCGCGCAGGATTCCGGCGCCGGTGATTCCGCCGCCCAGGATCAGCAAATCCCACGGCCCGGCGGCCTGTTGCCAGACCTCCTCGCGCCAGCCGCGCTGCCACATGTCGGATCGACCCTCAGCCGAGGAGTTTCCCGGGATTCATGAGCCCGTCCGGGTCGAGCGCGCGACAGGCGGCGGCCAGAGCGGCCATCCCCGCTGGACCTTTCTCCTGCGAAAGGAAGGGGGCATGGTCGGATCCGACGCCGTGCTGGTGGCTGATCGTCCCTCCATGGGAGAGCAACGCTCGGATGGCGGCCTCCTTCAGCCGGCGCCATCGCTCCAGAGTCTCGTCGGGATCGGCCGTCCGTCGAAAAAGGTAGGTGGTGTAAACGCTGGCGCCGTCGGCGTAAACATGCGACAGGTGGGCGAAGGCCAACACGCGCTCGTCCTCACCCTGAAGTCCGGACCGCAAGGCGGTGAGGATTGCTTCGGCGCACGGCGCGACCTGCGCCCATGAGACGGCCGTCTCGACCGTATCGAGCGCATATCCAGCCTCCCACAGGCTGTTGCGCAGGTACGGCGACCGAAAACGCGAGCGCCGCCACATTTCGCCAATCGGACGTCCGGCCGGGAGGCCGCCCAGCGCCAACGGTCGCAGGCGACGGTCGGTGGCGCCAAGAATGAGCAAGCAGGGACCGCCGCCGTAGCCGAGTGTCGCCAGACCGCGCTTCACACACCTCACCATCGCCGGCCGGCCCGCCAGATGGAACGTCGTCTCGGTTTCGACGGCGTCGCTCAGTCGCAGCATCGAGGCCGGCAGGCCGCTTTGGACGGCGCGGCGAACCGCCTGCAGGCCTTCGTCCCAGCTGTGGAAGAAGACAGCGCTGAATCGTTCGATGGCAGGCAGCCGGCGGACGCGGACCACGGCCCGGGTGATGATCCCCAGCCTCCCCTCCGATCCGAGCGCCATCTGACGCAGATCCGGCCCGGCGGCGCTGGCAGGAAACGGTGGGAGCTCTAGCGGGCCGATGGGAGTCTCGAGGCGCCCGCCAGCGAAGAGGTCTTCGATCCGGCCGTAGAACAGCGACTGCTGACCGCAGGAACGCGTGGCGATCCAGCCGCCCAGTGTCGACCCCTCGAAAGACTGGGGGAAGTGGCCGAGGGTGAACCCGCGTGCGGCGAGCTGGCGCTCGAGCGCCGGACCGCCGACGCCGGCTTCGAAGGTCGCCAGGCAGCTGACGTCATCCAGGGCCAGCATCCGATCCAGACGGCGCAGGTCGATGGTCAGCACCGGACGGTCCCCCGCGGTGGGGTTGATGTGCCCGACGACGCTTGTCCCGCCGCCGTAAGGAATAAGGTGGATGTCATCGCGCGCGGCGAAATCGAGCAAGCGGCGAACGTCCTGGTCGGATCGGGGATACGCCACGCCGTCCGGGAAGGCCCCGATGCGGCCGCTGCGCAGGGCAATCCAGTCCGGCAGACTCTGGCCGCGCGCGTGGGTCAGGCGGGCGGCTGCGTCCGTCTCGACCAGCGGGGCGGCGTCGAGACGCGAAGGCGGGAGAAAGGCGAGCACCTGGTTGTAGGGTGCATCCTCGATCTTTGTGCCGGCGCCAACTTTCTGCTGAAGATAGGCGAGACCACCATCAGGCAGGGGGTAGTCGATGGCCGGATCGCCCCAACCGTTCCATCGGCGGGAGGGCAGCTCAGGCAACACGGGCCTCCTCGATGTCATTCCGAGCCCGTCCTGAGCGAAGTCGAAGGGCGAAGCGAGGAATCCCCAGGGCGCGGCAGTGAACCCTGTGGCCGGCCGCGGAACCGCGGACCAGAGTCCGAGGCACGAGGGTCATCATGGGGATTCCCACCTGCACTTAGCTGCTGCGCTGCAAGCGCACACCTGCCCTGGTGGGCGGTGCCAAGGGGTGAAGTGTCTCGCCCCCTCGCTCGGCTCGGGGGCGCTCGGAATGACATAGCCGGTGGGCCCGAGGGCTTCCTCACGATGTCATTCCGAGCCCGCCCTGAGCGAAGTCGAAGGGCGAAGCGAGGAATCCCTGGAGCGCGGGGATGGGAGAGGCTCCCGGTGGAAGACTCGCAACCCGAGACTTGTGCCGGGCGGGTCATCGCGGGAGTTCCTCTCGCCCGAAGGCGCCATCGAGGCCGTCAGCCTCCATGAACACGGCGCCCCGGGACCGATGGCGAAAGACGACGATGACAGTGTACCGCGGCCGCTGCGGAACGAGGCTCTGTGGCCTGCCGGTCAGTTGACCCCCCGCACCAGGCCTCCCGGCTGGCAGGTGCGGCAGAAAGAGGTGATGCGTTGGTTGGCGGTGATTTCCGAGATGGGCGTGCCGCAGCGCGGGCAGGGCTGCCCGCCGCGCAAGTGGACGGCGAAGAAGTCGCGCGGCTTGCGGTGGACGTCGTCGCCCATCTCTTGACGGACTTTGTCGATCGAGTAGGTCAGCGTTTGGCGCATCGCCTGGTGGAGGCCGACGACCTCGTCGGCCGTCAACGCCGTCCGCTTGCGGTAGGGATACAGCCGGGCCTGCCACAGGATCTCATCGGCGTAGGCGTTGCCGATGCCGGCGACGAACGGCGCCCGCGTCAGGATGCCCTTGATCTCCCCGCGAAAAGAGCGCAGCCTTCGCTGGAAATCCTCCAGCCCGATGTCGAGCGCATCCGGCCCCATCTCGTCGAAGGTCGGGATGCGGCGCGTGTCGCGCGTCAGGTAGAGCTGCCCCATCTGCTTCGAGTCGACGTAGCGCAGCTCCACCCGCGGCTCGGCGAAGTGGAAGGTGACGTGCACCGGGCCGGCCTTCTTCTCGCCTGGCGCGCACAATTGGAAGCGACCGCTGAGTTTCGGATTGACGGCCAGGGTGAACGGCGCGCGCGGAAAATCGAACAAGAGGAACTTCCCACGCCGGTGGACCTCGCCCAGCAGGACGCCCGTCAGCAAGGGGACGAAGCCTTCGCCCGTCAGATCGCGCAGGAGCACCGCCGCGCCCTTGGGCGCCAGCGTGACGGCCTCGATCCGGCGGCCGGTGAGGCGACGTGTCAGCACCTCGCGCACGACTTCCAATTCAGGCAGCTCGGGCACGGCGCGCGAAGTGTAGCATGACGCCTTCCGAGCTTCCCGGAAGCTTGGAGCTTCCGGGAAGCTTTGCCAGTGGTTGCCGTCGCGCTCAATCTGGCTAAACTCTGCTCCCATTGTCCCCTTGAGTCCGGCTTAACCTGGCGCAATACTCGGAACGTTGGCCTGCGGAGGACTGCATGATCCGTCGTGACCGGAACCTCGCCAAGTTCGTCCTGGCCCTGTCCCTGATCGTTGTCATGGCGGGAAGCCTGGGAGGTGGAAGGGCCGCGCCCGCCGAAGCCGCTCCGCTGGCGGCCGTCTCGCTCGGGCTGATCCCGGGCAGCGGCCCGCCCGGAATGACGATCACGGCCGTCGGCTCGGGCTGGACGATGTCGAACAACCCGTACGCGATCTTCTGGGAGTTCAAGGGAGGGACGCAGCTCGGGACGTTCGGCCCGGACGGATCCGGGAGTTGGTCGACTTCCATTACCATCCCGGGCGGAGCCAGCGCCGGCTCTCACAACGTCGTCGCCTGCGAGGGCTACACGACCGAGTTCGAACAGTGCGCTTCGCAGGCGTTCACCGTCGTTCCGCCCTCCGCCACTATCACGCCCACCCGGACGCGCACGCCGACCCCGCTGCCCGGCGTGGTCGTGCCTGTCACCTGGACAGCCACCTATACACCCTCGGTGACACCCCTGTCCGGTTGCCGCGACGAGATCATTCGTATCTCGCCCCTCAATAGCGACGACCTCGGCGGCGTGGCCACGGCGGACCTGGTCATGGAGGTCGTCATGGGGGATCCCACGACGCAACATGTCCAGGTCTACCTTCCGAGATCAGTCACCCTCTATACGCAGTGGCCCGACCCCACGCCAGGGACGACGGTCGAGGCTGTGCCGGATCCCGTCGAAACGAATCGCTGGCGGCTGACCGTGCGGGACTATCCAGTGGCCCTGGGCTACAACCAGATCGCGGTAACCTTCGACCGGACATGTTCGGCGAGTGGCACGACGTACTACCAGTTCATGAACGGCCTCATCCCCACGGCGACTCCCCGCCCGGATACGTGCGGCGGGCTGGGCCTGCCAGCGGATGCAACCATCATCGACTTCGAGCTCTTGCACGACACCGGTCGGCTGGCTCCTCTGGCACGGGAGCAGGGGGTACGCTTCGAAGGATCGATGCAGGCAATCCGTCCCAGCCTGGTCTTGCCCCGGTCCGGTTACCAGGTCGGCGCCAGTGTCGAGGGCTTGGAGTTCGGCAGCGCCATGCTGCCGATCCGGATAGCCTTCGACCGGCCGCTCTCGGCCCTGGGCTTGTTTGTCGGGATGCCGGAGCCGCAGTACGTCACCGGTGACGTGACGGCGATTCTGTCGGCCTACGGCTACCATGCCGGCAGCGCCGAGTTGGAGCTCCTGGGATCGGACTCGACCTCCTTCCCGGCGGCGCCGACCGACCTCATCCACTGTCTGCGCTTCACCGCCGCCGAAGGCGACATCATCGCCCGGGCTCTGGTGGAATACACCGACGCCACCGGCAACTCGATCGCCGAGCGGCGCCTGATGGACGACCTGACGATCGTCTATGCCGGGGAAGACCTGCCGCCGGATCGTCCGCCGGTGATCGAGATCACCTCGCCGACCGATGGCAGCTCGATTCCCGGCACGACCATCAATCTGCGCGCCGCGATCCGCGAGGACCGCGAGTTGGACCGTGTCGCCTATCAGATCGACGGCGGCCCGGAGCTCGCCTTGGGCGCCTCTCCGTCGTTGACCGACCCCGCCGCCTACTTCACCGGGGCCAATTTCAGCTCAGCGATGGTCGCTGCCGGAGTCCCTCACCTGCTGACGGTGACCGCCTTCGATAGCGCCGGCCAGTTCGCCGCCGACACCGTCACCATCATCGTGCCCACGCCTATGCCGACGCTCGACCTGCAGGCGGTCAAGATGGAAGTGGTCCAGGTGGTGCAGTGTCTCGACAACCCGCGCTGCTCCGACAACGCCGTCCCGATGCTGCTCGGCAAGCCGACCTGGGTGCGGCTGTACGTGCGCGCCGAGGGCGGACCGCCGCGCCGGCCGGTTTCCGGGCGGCTATGCCAGGGCCGGGTGGCGACCTGCGACAGCGGGATGATCATGCCCCTCAATCGGATCACGCCCGACGACGATGACGACCCGTCGGTCAACGACCGCGGCAGTCTGGAGGCTTCGCTCAACTTCATCGTGCCGCCGTCCTGGCTGGCGATGGGCACGCTGGAGATGACGGCTTTCGTCAACTACCAGGAAGATGATGTCGACGAGACGCGCGGCGACAACAACGCCGCGCAGGCGTCGGTGTCGGTGGTACCCGCTCGTTCGCTAACCGTCATGTTCATGCCGGTGACCGCCGACGGGATGACGGCCCCCCTTTCGGAGATGTGGAACTTCGCGGACTGGCTGGCCCGGGTCTTTCCGGTGGATCGCGTGACGCCCGTCGGCCGTTCTCCACTCCCTGGCGACCGGGATCTTTCGGATAGCAGCGGCGCCGGATGCGGTCGTTCCTGGGGAGGGATGATGGATGCGCTGCGCGGCGCCTACGCGTGGGGTGGCCGCGGGACGGCCTACCTGTTTGGACTCGTGCCAGGGACGGCCAGTACCGGCGGGATAGCGGGATGCGGAGAGGTGCCCGGGCGCATCGCTTCGGGGGTCACCACTGGCGGGACTCGTATGGGCCCGGTCGTGGCCGCGCAGGAGCTCGGACACAACTTCGGTCGGGGGCATGCCCCAGGTTGCGGTGCCGGGAATCCGGACGGCGGCTACCCACGCCGCCGCACATCTCTTATCGACGAATGGGGAATCGACCTAGCGCTGCGCCAGATCTACCCCAAGGATTCGAGTTACGACTACATGGGTTACTGCGGTGGAGAAGGCAACTCCTGGACCTCGGTCTATACCTACCTTGCGCTGCTGGGCACTCTGCCGGTGGCGAGCGGCGAACCGTCGAGCGCGCACCTGGCGGCGCCCTACGCAGCTGAGGGAAAACCGGCCCTGGTCGGCGGCGGGACGATCTCGCCTGAGGGCTTCACCCTCGAGCGCGGGTTCTATCGGGCGTCGCTGGCCGAGGGCGTCGAAGACGGCTTGCCTCCCGGCCCGTTCACGGCGCAGCTCCACGACGCCGCCGGCGGCATCCTGTTCAGCCGCGACTTCACCGTGATCGAGCTCAGCAACGCCGAGCCGACCGACGCCGGGTACTTTCAGATCATGCTTCCCGACCTGCCCGAGGCGACTGCGATCGTCTTCCTCTACAACTTGAGCGAGATCGGACGGGTGGCCGCCAGTCCGAACGCCCCGCAGGTGTCGATCGTCGAGCCAGCCGGAGGCGAGGATTGGGGCGCGGCCGGCGCGCACACCATCGCCTGGCAGGCGAGCGACGCCGACGGCGACTCGCTGCGCTTCAACGT
>CAZMVJ010000090.1:0-7093 GCA_964569445.1 uncultured Anaerolineaceae bacterium
CCAGCGGGTTGCGGTCTTTGTCGAAGACCTGTCCGGCGACACCTAGCCACGCGCAGCCCAGCTCGTTGGCGAAGTTCGCCACCCGGACGTTGCTTCCCGGCTGCACGACGAACGGCGCCTCGGTCGTCGCCTCTGCCGTTGGCGTGGCGGGGATGGGGGTGTCGGTCGCCGTCGGCTCGGGGGTGGGCGAAGCCGTCGGCGAGGGAGTCGAGGTCACAGTGAGGGTCGGGGTCCAGGTGGGCGGGAGCTGGATCTCCGGCGTATTGGTGGTCGTCGGGAATCCCAATGTTGGGGGAATCGTAGGCGCCGCCTCGAGATCCGGGCCGGGGAGGAACGGGTCGATGACCTCGATCAAGCCCGGGTTGGCGAAGACGGCGGCGATGCCGCTGGCGCTGATCAGCGATGCCAGGACGAAGACAAAGCTCAGGCAGTTGACCAACAAGCGGCCGAGGCCTCGCCTTGGCTTCGGGTTATAGATATCTTCCATCGGATCGCCTCCAGTCTTCAGGGCGCGACGAAGATCTCGATCGGCGCCGTTGCCTGCCGGGTCTGCAACCAGACAACCACCGCCTGTTCACGCAGAAACCGGAGGGCATCCGGGCGGAGCGGATGGTCTGCCCGCTCCAAGACCCGGACGATATGATAGCCCAGACCACTTTCGATGATGTCGCTGGTCTCGCCGGGCGCCAGCGACCACGCCGCCTGGTCGACTTCCGGAACGAGCAGGTAACCCGGCGGGAACCATCCCAGGTCGCCGCCGGCCGGGCGGGTGCTGGCGTCGAGGGAGACCTGGCGCGCCAGGTCGGCGAAGTCGGCGCCGGCCGAGAGCTCGGCCTGCAGGTCCTCGGCTTCCGGTCGCGAAGCGACCAGGATGTGAGCCGCCCGAACCTGCTCGGCGTTCTCGTCGATGCTTTGCGTGATGTCCTCGATCATCATCGCCGACAACTGATCTTCCCGTAGGGCCCGCTTCAGCGAGCCGAGCGTGTACCGATTTTCAGCCATCCAGGCGCCCATCGCCTCGCTCCCGCCGCGCGCCTGGGCAACGGCTTCGAGCTCGGCGTCGACGGCGGCCTCGTCGAAAGAGCGCCCCGCCTCAACGGCGCCCTGCGTCAGGAGCAGGCGGTCGATCAAAGCCTGGAGAACCTGGCGCCGGTAATCGCCCAATGATGCAAGGTCGGTGCCAAGGAGGGCCTGGGCCGCCTCGAATCGGGCGACCTCGTCTTCATAGTCGGCCAGCAGGATCCCCTGACCGTTGATCTGAGCGGCCAGCGGTTCCGGGGTCGCGGTCGGGATCGTAGTGGGAGTCGGGCTGGGGTTCGATACGATCGGCCCGACGGTGCAGGCGGCGAGGAGCAAACTGAGGCCGAGGGGTGCGGTGCTGCGCTTCATGCGGCGGCGGATTATACCCACGGCCAACTGAAGGATGTGGCGGCTCTCCATCCTTCCCCCACCCCAACCCCACCCCCGGTACGGTCGGCCCAAAGGGAGCTGACTTGCACCCGGGGAGGCCCACAGGGCTGCTTCGCGAGGGGCAGGGGGTGGGGGGAACGCATCCTGTTCTGGCGAGATCACTCGGCCGGGCCACGTCGCCGCATGCCGGGGGAGGGCAGGGTAGGAGTAGAAAGGAACGTCCTTCGCCTACCCGATCGGGGTCGACAGGACGATCACCATCGGCCGGCGCTTGGTCTCGGCATAGAACAGCTTCGACATTTCGCGCTCGACCTCGGCCTCCAGGTGATTGCCGTCGGAGGCCTCGACCACCTGGCGGATGCGGTCGCGGGCGGCGGCGATCAGCGCTTCAGCTTCCGGCTCGTAGACGAAGCCGCGCGAGATCAACTCCGCCTCGCGCAGCAGCGCCCCGGTCGTGCGGTTGAGGCGCAGCTGGATGACGACAATCCCGTCCTGCGCCAGCGATTCGCGCTCGCGCAAAACGGCCGGCCCGACATCGCCCACTCCCGAGCCGTCGACGAAGACGTACCCGCCCGGCAGGCGTTCGCCGATCTTCATCTTCCCGTTGAGGAACTCGATGATCGTGCCGTTCTCGACGACGGCGATTCGCTCGGGATCGATGCCGATCTGGCGGGCCAGGGCGGCGTGCTGAGTCAAGTGGCGCAGCTCGCCGTGAATCGGCACGAAGTGCTTTGGCCGCACGAGCTGCAGCAGGAGTTTCATCTCCTCCTGGCTGGCATGCCCCGAGACGTGGACGGGGGCGATGGCATCCGAGATCACCGTGGCGCCCCGATGAAGCAGGCGATTGATCGTGCGATGGACCACTTCCTCGTTGCCGGGAATCGGATGGGAGGAGAGCACGACCGTGTCGCCCGGGATCAGGTCGAACTGGCGGTTGGTGCCGGTCGACAGCCGCCCCAGGATCGACGACGGCTCGCCCTGCGTGCCGGTGCACATCAGGGCGATGCGCGACGGCTTCATCTTCAGCGCCTGGTCGAGCGGGACGATCAGATCGTCGGAGGCTTCGAGATAACCGAGCTGGCGGGCGATGCGCACGTTGTCGACCATGCTCGTGCCGACCAACGACAGGACCCGATCGTGGGCGGCGGCGGCGCGGGCCGCCTGCTGGATGCGCGAAATCAGCGAAGCGAAGGTTCCGATCAAGATCCGGCCGGGGGCCTGGCGGAAGACGTCGTCGAAGGCGGCGTCGATCACCGCTTCCGACGGCGTCCAGCCGGGCCGCTCGGCGTTGGTCGAGTCCGCCAGCAAGGCCAGGACGCCGCGCTCGCCGAACTCGGCCAGCTTGCCGAAGTCGGTCGGCCGGCCGTCGACGGGCGTGTGGTCGAACTTGAAGTCGCCGGAGTGGACGATCAGGCCGGCCGGCGTGCCGATCCCCAGGCCGACGCCATCCGGGATGGAATGGCACACGTGGAAGAACTCCACGGTGAAGGGCCCGATCCGTACTTCTTCCCCGGCGTGCACCGTGTGGATCGTGGCCTTGTCCAGGCCGCCGCCGCGGCTGAGCTTGGCCTCGAGCAAGCCGCGCGTCAGCGGTGTGGCGTAGACCGGCGCCGGGATCGCCTCCAGTACGTGGCGGATGGCGCCGGTGTGGTCCTCGTGGCCGTGGGTGACGATGATCCCGCGCACGCGGTCGGCCTTGTCTTTCAGATAGCCGAAGTCGGGGATGATGTAGTCGATCCCCAACATGTCGTTCTCGGGGAACATAATGCCGGTATCGACGACGAGGAGCTCCCCGCCGTACTCGATCGCCATCATGTTCTTACCGACTTCGCCCAGGCCCCCCAGGGGCACCAGGCGCAATGTCTTGCTGCTCATCGATCGTTTCCTTTTCTCTTGAGTCTGGGAGCTGGCGCGCGTGCGTACGCTGTCCGCCCCGGCGGGGGACCGCGCCGGTTTGGGGGCGCGCCGGGGTTGCGCAGGAGTCAACGCGGCTGAGGGAGGTCGCACGCCCGCCGGCCGGTCCGACCGCGCAGGCAACCATCGTGGACGAAAACCTGCTGGCCGTCGTCGGCCAGCAGGCAGGGAGTTCCTTCGGTCCAACACACCCCATGGGACGAACGCGTACTCACGTGCTGCCTACTCCGAGACAAGTTCCCGTGACTTTTATCACATGACCGTTGATCCGTCAATGGGCGCGCCCCGGGCAGGATCCTGGAGTATCATCCGACCCCGCGAGCGATCCCGATGGAACGATCGGAAGCACAGGCTGGGCACGAACGCCATCGGCGTGGGGGCCGGGCGACGGGGGCCGTGATCGTTCTGGTCGTTCTTGGGGCAGGACTGCGAGCCCTGGCGATCGGGCACACGACTCCGACGGCCGTCGGTAACATGCCGCTGCCGGACGACGCTTTCTACTACTTCATCCTCGCCCGCAACGCGGCTTCGGGTCAATGGCCGGTGATCTCCGGGGACGGTGTTACGACGACCGGATTCCAGCCGCTGTGGGGTGCAACGCTGGCGGCGCTGGACTCCTTGGCGGGCGGGCTGGATGCGCGGGGACGGATCTCTATCGCGCAGGCGTTGGGTGGGCTGATCGGCCTGGCGGCCGGATGGGTGATCTACCGCCTCGGCCGGAAACTCACTCCCGAGCCGGCTCCGGCGATCCTGGCCTGCGCCGCCTACCTGCTGTCGCCGCAAATCATCAAACACAACCTCAACGGGTTGGAGACCTCGTTGGCGATCCTGGGCCTGCTCGTCCTGGCCCTGGTGTTTCTCTCTTTCGATCCATCTGTCGGCACGCCGGCCAGAGCCGTGCTCGTCGGTGCGGCGAGCGGGGCGTGCCTGCTGGCGCGTGTCGACCTGATCTTCTTCCTGGCTGCCGGATTCGCGGCCTGGACCGTACGGTTGCTGCGCCGACCCCCGGACGTTTCTCGCCGACGGAGTTTCGAACGGCTCGGGGTCTTTCTGCTGGGGACTCTCATCGCGCCGGCCGCCTGGGTGTGGGCGATGGCCTCCTCCGGAGCCGGGCCGCTGCCTGAGTCCGGACAGGCTATTCGCAATCTGACGCTTCTGCTCGATGACCTTCCCCTGCTGGGGATCGCCGACTCCTTGCGCGAAGCGCCGCAAATCTTCCTGCGCGTTTATGGCGAGTACGCCGTCGAGTTCACCTCGGCCTGGGTCCGTCAGGTGCCGGTTCTCCTGCCGGTGACGATCCCGCTCTTCGCCGCGCTCGAGCTGCCCGCGGCCGAACTGGCCTCGGTGGCGCTGGCGATCGGAGCGTCGGTGGTAGTCGCGATGGCCGCCCGGCGCGAAAAGTCGCACCTGGCGCTCGCGCTCGGCCTGTGGGGGGTCTATTTACTGGCGATGACGGTCGCCTATACCGCCGTAGTCCTCGGACCGTGGTTCTTCCAGCGCTATGCGGCGCCGATCGGAGTCTTCTTCAATCTGCTGCTCCTGGTGGCGGTGTGGCGGCTGCTGCGCGGCACGCGGCTGGCTCCGGCTGTGTTGCTCCTGGTCGTGTGCGGGATGGCGTTGGGCTTTCTGGCCCTCGTCTGGCAGGGAAGCTATCGCTGGATCGTCGCCGGCGAGCAGGCTGTCCCCGATGACGGGTTCAACCGCGCGGCGGAATTCATCGATCGACAGCTTCCGGCGCAGGCGCGTATCGGGGCTTTCTCGGCCGGACTGATCGCTTACCGGGTCCGGCAGCCGGTTGTGGCGTTGGACGGGAAGGTCAACCGGGGGGCACGGCAGGCGATGGAAGAGGGTCGGATGTTCGACTTCGTGTGCCGGTCCGGCATCGAGTACATCGCCGATTGGGAGAAAATGATCCGCCATCTGCTGGTGCAGCGTTCGGAGGGATGGCTCGACGGCAATCTGCTTCCGATCGCCGTGATCGAGGTCGACGACGGCAACGACATTCTGGTCCAACAGGTGGATCGGTCGCGTTGTCCGACCGGCGCGGGTCCATGACGGTCCCCTTCTATCCGCTGCTGCTCGCTGTCTATCCCATCCTGGCCCTGCTGGCCAGCAATATCGACCAGGTGCACGCCGGCGGCGCGTTGCGGCCGGCGCTGCTATCGGCGGCGTCCGTCCTGCTGCTGATGGGGGCTCTGCGCCTCCGGCTGCGAGATTGGCATCGCGCCGCGGCGCTGGCCGGGCTGGCCTCTCTGGCCTTCTTCACCTACGGACATGTCTACGACGTGCTGAAGAATGTCGAGGTGATCGGAGGCCTGCTCGGTCGGCATCGCTACCTGATCCCGGCTTCGCTGGCGGTCATCGGGTTTGCCGCCTGGCGGATCGTCCGCCTGCGAGACGGCCGGCAGCTCACCCGTACCCTCAACATCGTCGCCGTCGCCCTGGTGGCGCTGCCGATGCTGCAGCTGGCGCTCTATCAAGTGCAGCTTCGCCGCGGCCAGGCCAGCGCACGTTCGGAAGCCGGCGCGCTGGTCGGCCGTCGGCCGGACCGACCGCCCGACATCTACTACATCGTGCTTGACGCCTATGCCCGCCAGGACGTCTTGCGATCGCGCTTTGGGATCGACAACACGGCATTCCTGGACGGACTTCGGGACCTGGGCTTTCAGGTCGCCGAGTGCGCCCAGAGCAACTATGCCCAGACGGAGCTGACGCTGGCGACCACGCTCAACCTGGATTACCTAAACCGGTTGGGCGACTTCCCAGCCGGCGGCCACGATCGAACGCCGCTGCTCTTCCTCGTCCGCGAGAGCGCCGTGCGCCAGATCCTGGAACGGATGGGATATCAGGTGTACGCCTTCGAGACCGGCTACGCCTTCAGCGAGTGGCAGGATGCCGACGTGTACCTGCATCCGCCGCGGCAGGGGGTCGATTTCCCGCTGACCGCCTTCGAAGGGATCCTGCTGGAAAGCACGGCGCTGACGATCCTGATCGATGCCCGATCCATTCTGCCTCCGTCCCTGGGCGGCGCGCTGGAAGGACCGCTGGACGTGCACCGGGAGAGGGTCCTGTTCGACCTCGACATCCTGCCCCGGCTGGCGGGGAGCCCCGGACCGAAGTTCGTCTTCGCGCATATCGTCGCGCCCCATCGTCCATACCTCTTCGCCCCGCAAGCGGACTCCACCACGGCGCAACAAGCGCTGCTGCCCGATCTCGCCGGCGGGGCGGTCGACGGTTACATCCTCGGATACCGCAATCAGGTTCTGTACCTCAACGACCGTCTGCTGCCGATCCTGCAGCGATTGATTCAGGATTCGCCCGTTCCGCCGATCATCCTGCTCCACGGGGATCATGGCCCGGACGAAGCCACCGGAGCCGAACGGATGGCGATCTTGAACGCCGGCACCTTCCCCGGGCTCGACCCGCGGTCGCTTTCGGCGGCGCGCTCTCCGATCAATAACTTCCGGCTCGTCCTGCGCGCGTACTTCGGGATCGACCTGCCGGACTTGGACGACTCCTCTTTCTATTCGACGTACGACGCCCCATTCGACTTCCTCCCGATCGAGCAAAGCTGCGCCTTCGACGGCGCGGCGCCGCCTGCGGGCGACCCGCTTGACGGGTCGCCGACCGAACTCTATACTGGTGCCACAACTGAGTGACTCAGGCCGAGGTGGCCTCTCGCCCGGATGCGGAGGCCGCCAAGGGGAAGCCGGTGCCCACGCCTGCCGTTCGTGGAAGTCCGGCGCTGTCCCGCAACTGTAAGGATAGC
>CAZMVJ010000090.1:7193-11253 GCA_964569445.1 uncultured Anaerolineaceae bacterium
GAGATCACCGCACCGGGACTGGCGGCCAAAGTCGCTCTGGCGTTGATCGCGGTGGGAGAGGACCCATCCGCCTTCGGCGAGGCAGACCTGACGGCGGTCATCGCCGGAGGCTTCAACGCCGCAACCGGCTTCTACGGCGGAGGGCCGTACGACTCGGCGCTGGCGATCCTGGCGCTCTCCCAGGCCGCGGGCGGTGTCCGGTCGGAGGCGATCGAGGGACTGGTGCGAGCGCGGCACGCGGACGGGAGTTACGCCTTCGACGGCGCCATGACTCCCGGCAGCGGCGACAGCAACACGACGGCCCTGGCCGTTCAGGCGCTGCTGATCGCCGGCGAAGGCGAGCAAGTCATCCCGTCCTTCGCCTACTTCCGCGAAACGCAAAACGACGACGGCGGGTGGACCTACCAGAAGCCAAGCCTCTTCGGCGAAACCACGGACGCCAATTCGACGGCCTTGGTGATGCAGGCGCTCCTGGCCGGAGGGCAGGACCTGGCGCAGTGGGGCGATCCGCTGGCGTCGCTCCTGGCGCTGCAGCAGCCGAGCGGAGCCTTGGCTTTCAACGCCGATACGCCGGGCGATAACGCCCTGGCCACGCTCCAGGCCATCCCGGCGCTGACGGGAGTCGACTTGACGGACCTGTCGCGCCTGGCGGAATCGGCGCAGGCCCCAGGCGCGGCTGCAACGGCGGTTCTTTTCGGCGCAGGCTTCCTGCTGGTCGTGGTTCTCTTGATCTCGGCGATCGTCGGGAAGCCGGAGCGATCGTGACGCTGCAGCCGCCTGGGACGCCGCGGCTGCTCCGGTTGAATCCGAGCGCATGGTTGGTGTGGACGGCCAGTGCCGCCGGCGCGGCGCTCTTGATGCGCAATCCCTGGTACCTGATCGCGCTCGCCGCCGCAGCACTCTTCGTCGGCTGGCGATTGACCCGGGAGCCGCCGGGGAGAGGGACGCTCTACCTGATCGGCGGAATCGTCCTGACCTCGACGGTGATCAACGTGCTCTTCAGCCGCGCCGGGGACACCGTCCTTCTGCATCTGCCGATGGCCTGGCTGGGAGGCCCGTATACGCTGGAGGCGATGCTCTTCGGCCTTTCGGCCGGAATTCAGGTGGCGACACTGCTCCTGGTGATGGGAGTCTTCGCTCGCGCTGTGACCGCTGCCGACCTGCTCCGCCGAACCCCGCGCGGTCTCTACACCGTAGGTGTTGCGTCCACGCTCGGGTTGAGTTTCGCACCGCACGCCCGGCAGGCGTTTCTGGATCTACGTGAAGCGCAGCAACTACGCGGGCTCACGTCGGGCGCGTGGCGCGAAACGCCGCGTTTGCTGACGCCGCTGGTCGTCGTGGCGCTGGAGCGGGCGATGGCGCAGGCCGAGGCCCTCGCCGCGCGCGGTTGGGCGGGGGGATCGCCGTCCGGCCATCGAAGGTGGGAGGCAGCTCTGGCCTGGACGGCTATCGGCGCCTCCGTCCTGCTCTGCGCCGCGGCGCCGGATCGGGCGGCACTGGCTGCAATCCTGGTGGCGGTTGCCGTGGGCGCCCACTGGGTCGCCCGCCGGCGCGGCGAGACGCTGACGCGCTATCGCCCTGACCCCTGGCGAGCCGGCGATACGGTGGTGACCGGGTTCGCCGCCGGCGCAATCGCCGCGGTGGCCGTCCTCGCCAGCCACGGCCAGCTCGGCTACTACCCCTACCCGACGGCCTATCTGCCCTTGATCGCCGTCGCGCCGCTGGTGGCGGTCGGCTGCCTGGCGGCCCCGGCGGCGGTCATCGGACTTTGAACGCGCTCGAGCTCGAACGCGTCGGCTACACCTATCCCGAAGCGAGCGGTCCGGCGCTCGACGGCGTCGACCTGCGCATCGGGCTCGGCGAGATGGTGCTCATCGGAGGCGCCTCCGGCTCGGGTAAGTCGACGCTGCTTCGTACCGCCAACGGACTGGTGCCGCACTTCTATGGAGGGCGTTTTGGCGGCCGGGCGACGGTGCTGGGGATGGACACACGCACAACCTCACCGCAATCGCTGGCGGCGCAGGTCGGCATGGTCTTTCAAGATCTGCCGGCGCGCTTCTTGACCGACTCGGTCGAAGACGAAATCGCCTTCTCCCTGGAACTCTCCGGCGCCGGGTCCCGGCTGATCCCGGCACGAGTGGAAGCGATCGCAGAACGAATGGGGGTGGCCCGATTGGTCGGCCGACGTCTCGAGCACCTCTCCGCCGGCGAACAAGCGCGCCTGGCGATCGCCGCGGCGTTGGCGCGGCAGCCCAGGCTGCTCCTGCTGGATGAACCGGTGACGCATATCGATCCGGCCGGCTCGCAAGCCGTCGCCGCCTGGGTGCGGCAGCTCTCGCAGCAGGAAGGGGTCACGGTGATTCTGGCCGAGCATCGGGTGGAGAGTTGGCGACAGATGATCGACCGCTGGGTCCGGCTCGGCGTCGGTGGTCGGATCGAGACCGATCGGCCCCCGCCGGCTGCCAATGGGAACGTGCTGCAGGACTTGCAGTCGCAGCTTGGCAGGATCGACCCGAAGTCGCTGCGCGCCCGCGGTGTGCATCTGTCCCTCGGCCGTCGGCCGATCCTGCGCGGGATCGATCTCGACCTCGCTCCGGGTGAACTGTTGGCGCTCGTCGGTCGGAACGGCTCGGGCAAGACGACGCTGCTGCGTTCGCTGGTCGGCCTGCAGCGGCCGGACGCCGGGGAGATCGACCTCGACGGGCGATCGGTCATCGGGCGGCGGCTTTCTGAGATGGTCCAGACGATCGGCTTCGTGCCGCAATCGCCGGCTTCGATGCTGTTCGCTGAGACGGCCGAGGACGAGATCACCCTGACGCTGCGCCACCGCCCTGAAGACGCATCGGCCCCTGCCGCTGCGTGGTTGGAGGCCTTCGGTCTGAGTGCAGTTCGCCGGCGCTACCCGCGCGACCTGTCGGCCGGCGAGCGCCAGCGGCTGGCGTTGGCGGCGATCCTGGCCGGCCGGCCGCCGGTGCTCGTGCTCGACGAGCCGACGCTGGGGATGGACCGCCGCCGGCTGGGCTGGCTCGGCCGCCTCCTGACCGAACTTCGTCGGGCCGGAAGTGCCATCCTGGTGGCGACGCACGATCCCGGCTTCGTCGCCGAACACGCCACGCGAGCTTTGCTATTGGAGGATGGGCGCATCGCCGCCCAAGGTCAGCCCGAGGACGTTCTTCGATCCGATCCGGCCTTCGCCGATGCCCTCGAGCGCTGGCGGGCGGAGGCCGGTATCATCGATGGCCAGGCGCATCCTCAAGGAGACCGGCATGCCGACGATTGAGCAGGCGCGTGCGTGGTATCCCGAGCAAGACCCGGTGCACGGTTTCGATCACGTCCTGCGCGTGCTGCACATGGCCGAACGCATCGGCGCCGAGATGGGCGCCGACGCAGAGATCCTGAGGGCGGCGGCGCTGCTGCACGACGCCGCCGGAGCGGCGCCCGGTCCCGGCGGAGGACGTCAGACTCACGAGCAGGCCTCGGCCGAATTCGCCGCCGGAGTGTTGCGACGTGAGGATTGGCTGGAGGACCGCATCCAGCGGGTGGCGCACTGCATCCGGGCTCACCGCTATCGCAGCGTCGAGGCCCCCGGCACCACCGAGGCGAAGATCTTGTACGACGCCGACAAGCTCGATGTCCTCGGCGCCTTCGGCGTCGCTCGCACGATCGGCTACGCCCTCCAGGCCGGCGAGCCCGTCTTCGCCGAACCATCGGCGGCGTTCCGCCTCAGCGGTGAAAAGCAATCCGGCGAACCGCACAGCGCCTATCACGAGTTCCTCTTCAAGCTGCGGCATGTGGCCGGTCGCCTTCACACCGAGCCGGGCCGCCGCATTGGCGGCGCTCGGTCGGCGCTGATGCTGCAGTTCTTCGAGCAGCTGGCGGCCGAGGCCGCGGGAAACGATGCCTGACGGAGACCTTTCGCGGCGCACAACCGTGGGCTGGGCCCCTCTTCATTCGTCATTGCGAGCATCCCCGAGCCCTTCGACTTCGCTCAGGGCGAGGGGAGGCGTGGCAATCGCATCATGGATGAGATTGCCACGTCGCCCTCGCAAATCGCTCGGGC
>CAZMVJ010000091.1:0-8251 GCA_964569445.1 uncultured Anaerolineaceae bacterium
GCCTCCCCGAGCAGCCGGAGTCGTGGATCGAAGTCGACCCGCGGGCGGCCTGGGAAGTCCATGGCGCCCGGCTCAGCTCGCGCTGCGGCTGGAGTCCCTTCGAGGGGTGGAGGCTGCCGGCCCAGGTGCGGCGGGTGATCTTGCGCGGGCGGCCGGCCTTCGAAGACGGACGGGTCCTGGCTATGCCCGGGAGCGGCCGGGATCTGTTCGCGACCAAGCTCCCCGCGAGCTCGAAGCTCGCGGGGAGCTAAACAGCTTCCCGGAAGCTCCAAGCTTCCGGGAAGCTCCAGAGTGGAGGAACCCCATGACCAACTTCGTCCCGGCCACCGAACGGCGCGCCGTCAGCCGCCATCTCCCGTTCGGCGACTATCGTGCGTCCCCCTTCTACGGCAAGGACATCCTGTCCGTGTCGCAATTCGGTCGGGACGACCTGAGCTACATCTTCGGTGTGGCCGACGAGATGCGCGCCATGGTCGAGCGGGTGGGCACCTTCGATCTGCTGAAAGGAAAGATCCTGGCCAACCTGTTCTACGAGCCGTCGACGCGCACGTCGTCGTCCTTCACCTCGGCCATGGAGCGGCTGGGCGGCAGCGTCATCCCGATCAATGAGGTGCGCTACTCGTCCGTCTCGAAGGGGGAATCGCTGCCGGACACGGTGCGCACACTGGAGTGCTACGCCGACGTCATCGTGCTGCGCCATCCGGAGGTGGGCGCCTCGGCCCTGGCGGCCAAATACGCCCGCAAGCCGGTGATCAACGCCGGCGACGGGATCGGGGAACATCCCACTCAGGCGCTGCTCGATCTGTTCACGATTCTGGAGGAGCTCGGCCGCATCGACGGCCTGACGGTGACGATGCTGGGCGACTTGAAGTACGGCCGGACGGTCCATTCGCTGGCGCGCCTGCTCTCGTTGTACGATGTACGTCTGCACTACGTGTCGCCCGAGATTCTGCGCATGCCGGCCGAGCTGATCGAGGAGGTGCGGGCGCGCGGGGTGGCGCAGGCCGAACACCTCGAGCTCGACTCGGTTCTGCCCGAGACCGACGTCCTGTACGTGACGCGCGTGCAGAAGGAGCGCTTCGACGACCTGGAGGTGTACGAACGCGTCAAGGGCGCCTTTGTCGTGACCCCCGAAACGATGGGGCGCGCCAAGGAGAAAATGATCGTGATGCATCCTCTGCCGCGGGTCGGCGAGATCGCCATGGAGGTCGATGACGACCCGCGCGCGGCGTACTTCCGGCAAATGGAGTACGGCCTGTACGTCCGCATGGCCCTCCTCGCGCTGGTGCTAGGAAAGGCGTAGCGCGCGTGGAGAATGTCATCGCTCCTCACCCCCCTCACCCCCCTCACCCCCCTCTCCGCCTTCAGCCCTTGCCCCACATGAGAAGTATCCAGGCGGAGAGGGGGGAAGGTTGGTTCAAAGGGGGATGGGGGCAGCGGAGCTGCCCCCATCCCCCTTTCAGATACACCCCCTCCCCCGGCCTCCCGGTCTGCACGCCGGACGGGTTTTCAAAGCTGGGGGAGGGGGGTGGGGGTGGGGGTTTTTCCTTTGCCGAGGCGAGACGATGAGCTTCTTCTCTCGCCTCTCGGAACGCGCCCGATCCATCGAGTCCCTCCTGTGCATCGGCCTCGATCCCCATCCTGAGTTGGTGGGCGGTGTCACGGCCGGCGCCGCGCGCGACTGGTGTCTGCGCCTGATCGACGCCACCGCACCGGTGGCGTGCGCCTTCAAACCGAACGCCGCCTTCTTCGAAGCGCTGGGGGCAGACGGTTGGACGGCCCTGAAGGAAGTGATCCTGGCGGCCCGCCGACACGCGCCAGTGGTCCTTGACGCCAAGCGCGGCGACATCGCCAGCACGGCCCAGGCCTATGCGCGCTCGGCCTTCGACCTGCTCGGCGCCGACGCCGTCACTCTCAGTCCCTACCTCGGCCGCGATTCAGTCGAGCCGTTCCTGGCCCAGGCCGACCACGGCGTGTTCCTCTTGTGCAAAACATCGAACCCGGGATCGGACGACCTGCAAGGGCTGACGCTGGGGACCGGGGAAGCGCTCTACCTGCGAGTGGCACGGTTGGCGTCGGAGTGGAACGCACGCGACAACGTTGGCCTGGTCGTGGGAGCCACCGATCCGTCGGCGCTGGAGCAGGTCCGGGACGTCGTGCCGGGATTGTGGATCCTGGCGCCCGGAGTGGGTGACCAAGGGGGATCGCTTGAAGCGGCGCTACAGGCCGGGCTGCGGCCGGACGGCCTGGGGCTGCTCGTGCCAGTGTCCCGGCAGATCGCCCGGGCGACCGACCCGGCCGCCGAGGCGCGCCGTCTGCGAGACGAGATCCGGCGCGGGCAAGCTGCGCCCCGGCGGATTCGTCCCGCGGGGGACGCTCGCGCCCGCCTGGCGCAGGCTCTGATCGACGCCGGCTGTGTCCGCTTCGGGGATTTCACGCTGAAGTCCGGCATCCGTTCTCCCCTCTACCTCGATCTGCGACTGCTGGCCTCGCATCCGGCGGTGCTGCGCCAGGCGGCGGCCGCGTATCAGGCTGTGCTCGATGGTTTGGCTTTCGATCGGTTGGCGGCGATTCCTCTTGCGGCGATGGCGATCGGGACTGCCATCGCCCTGGCCTCCGGCAAGCCGATGATCTACCCACGCCTCGATGTCAAGGACTATGGCCGGGAGCGCGGCGTTGAAGGCGCGTTCGAGAGCGGCGAGACGACCGTCGTCATCGACGACCTGGCCACGACCGGCGGCAGCAAGTTCGAAGCCGTCGAGCGGCTGCGCCAGGCCGGCCTGCGCGTGACGGACGTCGTCGTCCTGATCGATCGACAATCCGGCGCCTCGGAGGCGCTGGAGGCGCAGGGGCTCCGCCTGCATTCCGTCTTCACGCTGGAACAACTGTTGGAGATGTGGGAGCGGTCGGGAGGAATCCATCCCGATGAGGCGCGGGCGGTAAGGCAGTTCCTGGCGCGCAACGGATGAGCCGTTCAGCGAGTCTGGATTTCTACCCGCGGCTGCGGCCTTTCCTCTTTCGGTTCGACCCGGAGTCGGCGCACCGCAGGACACTCGGCCTGCTGCGTTTGCTCGGGAGATCGCGGGCCGGGCGTTCGATCGTGCGCAATCTGGCTGGCCCTGCACCCAAGGGCGACGGGGTCGATTGCCTGGGGCTGCACTTCCCCAATCGCCTGGGTCTGGCAGCCGGCTACGACAAGGACGGCGCCGCCCTGCGCGGCTTGGCCAGCCTGGGTTTCGGGCACCTCGAGATCGGCACCGTCACGTGCCAATCGCAGCCGGGCAATCCGCGACCGCGCCTATTCCGCCTGGAACAAGACCAGGCGCTGATCAACCGGCTGGGATTCCCTTCACGCGGGGCGGCCGCCGTGGCGCGGGCGCTGCGAGGGGATCGGCCGCCGGACGTGATCATCGGGGTCAACCTCGGGAAGGGGGCGGGCACGCCCTTGGAAGAGGCGGCCGAGGATTACCTCTCCCTTGTCGGGACCTTCCGGCCGCTGGCCGACTATCTCACAATCAATGTCTCGTCGCCCAACACTCTTGGCCTCCGCCGGCTGCAAAGCCGGGACCACCTGGAGCGGCTGCTGACGCAGGTGCGGCACGGCCTGGAGGAGGGTCCCGGGCGCCGGCCACCACTCCTGGTGAAGCTGGCGCCAGATCTGACGGCGGAGGCATTGGAGGACGCCCTTGGCGCATGCGTCGGGCGGGCCGAAGGCGTAATCGCCACCAACACGACGACTTCCCGACCGAGTCTGCGAGGGCGATATGCGGCCGAGACGGGCGGCCTGAGTGGACAGCCTCTCTTCCCGGTGGCGCTGGAGCAGGTGAACCGAATCGTGCGCTGGGGCGAGGGTCGCCTCGTCGTCGTCGGATGCGGCGGAGTGTCCAGCGCCGACGAGATGCGGGCGATGCTCGATGCCGGCGCCAGTCTGGTCCAGATCTACTCGGCGCTCGTCTACCAAGGCCCGCGGCTGGTCGGTCGGTTGCTGCGGGCGTGATGCGCGGGGCGTCAAGGCAAGAGGTGTAGCCGCCGGCTTTAGCCGGCGTCTCGTGGCGAATGTACGACGGCGCAGGCTAAAGCCTGCGGCTACCGACTGGGGTGCGGCGAGGTTGCGTCGAAGGAAAACCAAGAAGCCCCCCGAAGGGGGCTTCTTTCTCTTCCAAAAGCGCGCCTACAGCTCAGGGATCTTGAGGACCTGTCCCGGCTTGAGAATGTACGGATTCTCTCCGATGACGGCCTTGTTGGCGTCGTAGATGACCTTCCAGTTTTCCTGCCCGCCTGGCCCGTAATACTTGAGCGCGATCAGCCGCAGCGAATCACCGACGGCGACGGTGTGCTCGGCCTTGACCCGCTTCGGGGCGCCAATCGCTGCTGGCGGGCTGCCCATCGGCATCGAGGAGCCGAAGGCGGGGGCGGCGGGGCGGGGCGCCGGCACGGCGGCGGCCTTCTTCGCTGGTCTCTTGGCGGCCCTCTTGGCCGTCTTCTTCTTCGCCGGTTTCTTGGCCTTCTTGGCGGCCCTCTTCACCGGCTTCCTGAGGGTCTTCTTGACGGTTCTCTTGCCGGCCTTCTTCTTGGTGGTCTTCTTGGCCGACCGCTTCACCGTCTTCTTGGCCGAGCGCTTGGCCGTCTTCTTCACGGACTTCTTGGTGGCCTTCTTCTTGGATTTCTTGGACTTCGCTGGCATGGGTTCTCCTCCCATCCGCATGGTTGGCGCGCTTACCGGGGCACGCTCTCGGGCCGGATTGTACACCAACCTTCCTGTTTTACCGCAAGGGGGTCACTCCCACCAAGAGATGGCCGGACTGCGGCGCGGTCGCAGGTTTGATCCGGTATCCGGCCGCGCAAGAGGCCAGCCATAGTCGGGCCACGTACTCAACCTGCCAAAGAATGGGGTCCTGCCTGGGATCCTCCGGGCCGCCAGCACGCCCAAAGCTGCTAGACCGAACAGCGTGATGCCTGTAATGACAGGGACGAGCAAAGGGCGCCGAGCCGAATCACAGGTTGACCGAAGGCTGATCGGTCTCCGCGCCGACTTGGCGGGCATCTTCCACGAGGATGGTGGCGGCCAGCTCCTGCTCGAGGGCCAGCTCGGTGAGTCCGATGCGCACGATCGTCGTTGGCTTGTGCTGCAGCACGAGGATCCAACCACTTTCGGCCAAGCCGTAGGCTCGCAGTTGCTGCCGTCGCCGCGGCGGGGTCGCCTCCCAGCTGGACAGCCGCGCCTTCCAGCCGGCGGGGACTTCCGCCAGAGTTGCCGGTGCGGAGGCGCGCCGAGGCGCGCCGCCCCGGTTCGGCCGCATCCAGCGACGGAGAAAGCGACCCGAGCGCGTCTGCTCAGGCTCGACCCACGAGTACCCGCAAGACGGGCAGCAAGTCACTTGGCAGCCGGCTCCCAGAGGGCAAGCGCGGCAGGCTGCCAGGCTGCTCGGGTCGAAGGCGAGACCGCACAGGGGACAGCGGACCGTCGTCGCTGTCATGCCGCCCATCCGGTTGCCATGAGCGCGTAGCGCACGACGCCTCCCACGAGGAAGGCCAGGGGGAAGACCAATGCCATCATGGCCAGCGCAGTCCGCCAGCCTCGCTCCCGGGCGATCATCATGACGGCGGCGACACACGGGATGAAGATAGTGATCGTCACCATCGCCACAACGATCTGGAGGGGATTGAGCAATCCCTGGTTTGCCAGGACGAACAGGCCCGTGGCGCCGAAGTCGCGGCGCAAGAAACCCATCAGGAAAGCCACGCCGGCCTCCGGCGGAAGGCCCAGCCAGCCGGTCACCAGCGGCTCGCCCAATGCGGCCAGCCGGGTCAGCACCCCAATCTTGTCGAGGAAGAAGACGAGGAAGGTCCCGGCCAGAAAGAAAGGCACGACCTCCCTCAGATACCACTCGAGGCGGGCCCCGGTCTTGACGATGACGTTGGAGAGCTGCGGCAGCCGAAGCGGCGGGATCTCCACCAGGAGCGTAGTGCGCTGGCCGGGGATGAGCCGCGCCGCGATCCAACCCACCCCGAACAGAACCGCCAGCACGACCGCGAACCAGATCAGCGTGGCGGAGAACGACACGCCTGCCAGCATCCCCATCACCACGCCCAGCTGGGCCGAACAAGGGATGGCGAGGGCCAGCAGGAGAATCGCCAGCAAGCGGTCGCGGCGAGTTTCCAAGATGCGCGTGGTTACCGTCGCCATCGTCACGCAGCCCAGCCCGAGCACCATCGGGAGAACCGCTCTGCCGTTCAACCCGATCATGCGGAACAGGCGATCAACCAGAACCGACAACCGCGGCAGGTAGCCCGAGTCCTCCAAAACACCGAAGGCCAGGAAGAACGTTGTGACGATCGGGAGAATCAGGGCCAGGGCGTAGGTCATCCCCATCGTCCACAGGCCGAAGGGTCCCACCAGGACTTCGGCCAGGAGAGGAGGCGCAAGGGAGGTCGTCAGTCCGATCAC
Source organism: uncultured Anaerolineaceae bacterium (assembly GCA_964569445.1). Classification (GTDB taxonomy): domain Bacteria; phylum Chloroflexota; class Anaerolineae; order Anaerolineales; family E44-bin32; genus DATEVL01. The sequence continues at coordinate 6,449 of CAZMVJ010000091.1, forward strand.
CCATGGGTTGATGACTTCGCCGAACAGAACCCCTTCCAACCAGCCGACCAGAAACTGAGCGCCGAGGATGCCGACGAAGCCGTATACCCCGAGCAAGATCCCCGCCAGGATGACGATCCCCCAGATCGGGTGGGTCGCCAGTCGCCCCAATCGGGCGGCCCAACCGGACCTCGCCTGCGTTCGCTCGGGTCCATCGTGCACAGGGAGCCGGTCGACCCAATCGGAGCGCGCCCGCTGGATGACTTCGGCCAGAGGCTCGCGGGATTTCGCCTGAAGACCCTGCCGATGGGCCGCCATCTCGTCCGCCAGGGCCGGATCGACTCGCGTGCTGAGCCAAGAGTTGATGGCGGATTCGCCGGAGAGCCATAACAGGCCGAGGGCCCTGGCCCCGAGGCCGCATGCCGGAAGCCTTGGCTCCAACCAGGCCAACTCCGCCTCCACCGCCTGGGGGTAAGGGAGACGGAGGCGAGGCCGTCTTGCTGAGGTGATCGCCTGCGTCAGGTCGGCAATCCCTTTGCCGTTGACCGCCACCGTTGGCACGACCGAGATGCCCAGCTGCGCGGACAGGGCGGTCGCGTCCGGCGCCTGGCCATTGGCCTTGGCCTCATCCACCATGTTGAGGGCCAAGACCAGCGGCCGATCCATCTCCGCCAGCTGGGTCGTGAGAAGGAGCGTCCGGCGCAGGTTCTTGGCATCACCCACCTGGACGACGGCCTGCAGCGGTTCTTCCAGCAGCAGGCGCGCCGTCAGCGACTCGTCCTCTGTGATCGACGGCAGGCAAACCAGGCCCGGCGTGTCGACGATCACCACGCCCGGGAGATCGCGCGCCGCGCCCCGGGCGATCTCGACCGTCGTCCCCGGATAGTTGGCGACGCTGACGTAGCGGCCAGTGAGCTGGTGGAAGAGCACCGACTTCCCCACGTTCGGCTGGCCGACCAGCGCCACCGTCCCTTCGCCGGCGAGGACGGCATCATCAATCGAGTGGCAAGACAAGGGGGGCCCTCCTGGAGGATCGTCGGCTGATGCTCATCCTTCCTCCTTTGCCGCCGCCGCCCGGTGGACGTTCAATCGACCGGCCAACTCAGGACCCACGGTGATGGTTCCGGCCTGGTGGCGAAGCAGGTAGAGGCGGTCCGTCGGCTCGATCCGCTCCACCAGGAACGGCCGACCTGGGCGGAAATCGTGCGCGGCAAGATAAGCCAGGGTCCCCGTCGTCTCGGGGTGAACCGAGACCAGAACGCCTTCGTCCCCTGTTTCCAGCTCCGTCAACGGCAATGTCGTCTGCGGCTGCAGCTGCCGCTGTCGATCGGGGATCGGGTTGCCATGCGGGCAACGGGCGGGGTGATCCATCCGCGCCGCCAAAGCTTCCGTTACCTCGTCGGTGGCGGCATGCTCGAGCTCGCAGGCCTGGTCATGGACCGACTCCCACGGCAGGCCGAGCTCGCTGTAGAGAAAGCACTCCCACAGGCGGTGTCGCCGGATCAGTCCAACGGCGTGCCGGCGACCGCCGGAGGTGAGATGCACGCCGCGGTAGCGACGGTGGACGACCAGGCGCCCGCGTTCGAGTCGGTGGATCATCTCGCTGGCCGAGACCGGAGTGACGCCGAGGCGGCCGGCGACGGCGGCGATGGACACCGGCTCATCGGCCGGGGAGAGTTCGAACAGCGACTTCAGGTACATCTCCGGGCTGGGCCCGATGGCCGACATGGCACACCCTGGAAAGTTAAGGCTAACCATAAGATAGGACCTATGGTCCGCCTGCGGAGGTGGAAGGCGTCATCGCCGAGACCGCGGAAGGTCATG
>CAZMVJ010000091.1:8351-11218 GCA_964569445.1 uncultured Anaerolineaceae bacterium
GAGGGCCAGTTCTTCCTCGTCTGCCCCTACTGCGGCTCGGCCGTCTTCCTGGACAAGTCGCAAGTCGTTTTCCATTGGCAGCTTCGGCCGACGCTGAATGAGGACGCTGCCGGGGCGGCGCTGCGGCGCTGGATGGCAGGCAACGAGACGGTCAAGGACCTGGACCTAAGGTCGCAGGTCACGTCCGTCGCCTTCGCCTACTTTCCGTTGTGGCTGCTCCGACTCGGATCCGGCAATGCCGAGACGGTACGCCTCGAGCCGGCCGCCGCCACTTCCGTCAGCGAGCTGAAACGAGTCCAACTCCCGGCCGGGGACCTGGTGCGCTATGAGCCCTCGCTCGACTCGCAGGCCGTCACACCGACGGTTCCGCTGGAGGCGATGCTGTCCTGGGTCGAGCAGGTCGGGGTCCGACGGGATCAAGTGACCGAAGTCTCCCTGGTTCACATCCCCGTCTACACTTTCCATTACGACTACCGCGGACGAAGCTTCGTGGCCGTCGTCGAGGGAGTCTCGGGGAAAGTCTTCGCCAACATCTATCCGCCCAAGGCCGAGGCGCCCTACCGGACGGTGGCTTTCGCCGCGGCCGTGGTTTTCCTGTGCCTGGCGGCACTGCCTCTAGGCGGACTGGCGCTCGACCCGCGACAGGGATTGGGCATCGGCGCGCTGCTGTGCGTCGGCCTGGGCCTCATCGCCGCGCCGCTCCTGTTCGCCGCTGCAGCCTGGATCGCGGCGCGGGTCTAGATCATGGCCAAGGCGCGATCGACGCCCGGGTCCGATGGCGGCGCCCGTCCGAAGGAGGGCGAGGCGGCGTTCGGTCTGGCCTGCCCGAACTGTCAGGGGCGGCTCCAGATTCCGGAAGGCGTCCGGATCATTCGCTGCCCGTACTGCGACCAGCGCTCGTTCGTGCAGGGGGAACGCGGCGTCTTGCGCTACCAGGTGCCGCGCCGCCTAGATCGCCAGGCGGCTCTGGCTACGGCCAGAGGCTTTCTGCGCGGACTGGATCGCGCCCCGGGCCTCTCCCGTCAGGCCGACTTCACCGATCTTTTTGTGGTCTACCTTCCTTTCTGGTCCGAGTGGGCGGAAGTGGCGGCCTGGTTCTTCGGCAAGAAGCGGGTCGGCAGCGGCAAGAACCGCCGCCTGGTGCCCAAAGAGGTGCGCCTGATGGGCACGCGCACCTGGAACCAGGCGGCGTGCGACGTACAGGAGTTCGGCGTCAGCGACATTTCTCTCGCCGGGCAGTCGCTGCAGGCTTTCGATGCCGAGTCTTTGCATGGTGATGGCATGGTGTTCGAGCCGGTCTCGGCCGCCGGCGCCGCGTGGGCGGAGGCGGCGGCGGCCGTCGACGCCGACATCCGCGGTGAGGCGGCGCTCGAGGTCATCGCCTCCGAGCGCATCGAACGGTTGGGAAGCCGGCGGGCGCTGGTCTACTTCCCCCTGTGGGTGGCGCGCTACACCTTCCGCAACCGTTCCTATCAGATCGTCGTCGACGGAACCAGCGGCAAAGTGCTCTACGGCAAAGCGCCGGGGAACATCTGGTTCCGCGCCGCGGCCCTGGTCGGTGGCTTCGCCCTGGGGGCGCTGATTCTGGTCGACGGGACGGCGCTGGCCGGCCGCCTCGTGCTGAACTCGGATAACTCCGACTCGTTCCTGATCGTTCTCGTTCCGATCGCGCTGGGCGGCGCGCTGATGCTGGCCGCCTATCGCCGATTCCGCTTCGGGGAGTTGTTGGAGCACCGGGTATCCTTCCGCCGCCGGCGCGCGGGCGCCGCCACCCTGGGCGAACCGTGGCGGGCGTGGGGCGACCTGACGCGCGAGTTGATGGGAGGCAGGAGGCCATGACGGGGCGACCCGGGTTGGTGGCACTCCAGTGCCTCCGCTGCAGCACGCCGGTCCCGGCGGAACCCGACGAGGTTGCCTGGGTCTGCCAGAACTGCGGGCAGGGTTTGCTGCTGGATGAGGTCGACGGGCTCAAGGCGATCACCGTTCGCGCCGCCGCGGCGGAAGGCCAGGGCCGGGTGTGGAAGCCGTTCTGGGTTGTGCTGGGGAGGGTCCGGTTCAGCCGGCGGGAAAGCTACGGCCGCGACGCTGCGCCCGAACCGCGTTGGAGCCAGCCCGTGCGCTTCGTCGTGCCGGCCTACACCTCAGGCGTCGAACAGGCGGTGGCGCTCGGCGTGGCTTTCCTCAAGCGGACGCCGGCGCTCGACGAGGGGGAGGCCCAGCCGCTCCGCGGTGCGACGGTTCTGCCGGAGCAGATCGCTCCGTTGGCGCGCTTTGTCGTCTTGTCGATCGAAGCGGATCGCGACGACAAGCTCGAGGCGATCGAGTTCACCGTCGAGTTGGACGCTCCGGAATTGTGGTGCCTCCCGTCTGAGGGGCCATGAGCGCGGTGCGCCTGCGGGCGCTCGCCTTTGCCGCGCTGCTGTCCCTTCTCCTCTTCACCTTCCTGCGTGACTCTCTCTCGGTAACGGTCCCCCAGGACCCGGTGCTCTCGGCTGAGGTGGAAGTCCGCTTCACCCGGCCGAACCAGGTCGGGCCGCAGATCTTGCGCGGCGGACCGGAGACGGCCCTGGTCGAGGCCATCGAGGCAGCCCAACAGTCCGTCGACATGGCGATCTACGACCTGGACCTGGAGGCGGTGCGCGACGCGCTGCTGCGGGCCGACGGCCGCGGTGTGCCGGTGCGGCTGGTGGTCGAAAGCGACAATCTCGACACGCCGGCGCTGCACGATCTGATCGCCGCCGGGATCCCGGTCGTGGCCGACGGACGCCCGCCGCTGATGCACGACAAGTTCACCGTCATCGACGGCCGGGAGGTGTGGACCGGGTCGATGAACTACACCGTCAACGACGCCTACTTCAACGACAACA
>CAZMVJ010000092.1:0-1304 GCA_964569445.1 uncultured Anaerolineaceae bacterium
TCCAGCGCCGCCATCTGCTCCAGGTACTTCCACCGACCGGCGACATCCCGGCGCGCCGACTCGAGCAGCTGCTCGGCCCGCTTCGGCTGCGACTGCCGGAGCAAGCGGAACCGATGCTGCTTGTACATAAACTCGTCCAGGCCGACGCTGGGGGCCTTGCTGTCGAGCTGGAGCGCCGACTTGCCTTGCGCCGGGAGGGCCGGGTCGAAACGGTAGAGCGGCCAGAATCCGGTGTCCGCCGCCAGCTTGTGCAGGTCGGTGCCCGTTTCCATGTCGATGCCGTGGGCGATGCAGTGGGCATAGGCGATAAGCAGCGACGGCCCGGGGTAGGCCTCGGCCTCGCGGAAGGCGCGCACGGTCTGGGTCATGTTGGCGCCGTAGGCGATCTGGGCCACGTAGATGTTGCCGTAGCTCATGGCGATAGCGCCCAGGTCCTTCTTGGGCATGTCCTTGCCGGCGGCGGCGAACTTGGCGATGGCGCCGCGCGGCGTCGCCTTGGACGATTGCCCGCCGGTGTTGGAGTAGACCCCGGTATCGAGCACCAGGACGTTCACCTTGCGGCCGGAGGCCAGCACGTGATCCAGACCGCCGTAGCCGATGTCGTAGGCCCAGCCATCCCCTCCGACGATCCACACCGAGCGCGGCGTCAGGTACTCGCTGACACTCAACAGGCGACGGGCGGCCGGATCGGCGCTGCCCCGCAGATGCGTCCGCATCTGCTCCAGTCGTTCCCGTTGGGCCTCGATCCCTTCGGCCGACGAGGTATCGGCCTGCAGGATCGCCTGCTTCAGGTCCGAGGCGCCGTTCAGCTCGACCTGCTCGAGCAGCTCGCGGGCGAATGCACCCAGGCGTTCGACTGTCAGGCGCATGCCCAGGCCGAATTCGGCGTTGTCCTCGAACAGCGAGTTCGACCAGGCCGGGCCGCGGCCGTCGGCGCGGGTGGTGTAGGGCGTCGTCGGTAGATTGCCGCCGTAGATGGAAGAACAACCGGTGGCGTTGGCCAGCAGCAGCCGATCGCCGTAGAGCTGCGTCAGCAATTTGATGTACGGCGTCTCGCCGCATCCGGCGCAGGCGCCGGAGAACTCGAACATCGGCGGAAGGAACTGCGAGCCCTTGGTCGTATACGGATTGACCAGACTCGGCGCCGGGTCGGGGATCTTCAGGAAGAAATCCCAGTTGGCGGCCTCGGGCTCCCGCAGCGAGGCCTGCGGCTGCATCGTGATCGCTTTGCGCTCGGTCTTGGCGCCTGTCTCATCCTTGGCGTAGGCCGGGCACAGATGGACGCAGGCGCCGCACCCGGTGCA
>CAZMVJ010000092.1:1404-10975 GCA_964569445.1 uncultured Anaerolineaceae bacterium
ACCTTGGCCCGGATCGTGGCATGGGGACAGCCGAAGACGCACTGGTTGCACTGGATGCACGTCTCGGCGTCCCAGACCGGGATCTCCAAGGCGATGTTGCGCTTCTCGTAGCGCGAGGTGCCGACGGGATAGGTGCCGTCGACCGGCATCGCCGAAACCGGCAGGGCGTCGCCGCGGGCGGCGATCATCTCGGCGGTCACGCGCCGGACGAACTCGGGGGCGTCGGCCGGAACGGCGCCGCGCATGTCGGCGATGGCGGTCGCCTGGGCCGGCACCGTCACGCGGTGGATCCGCTCCCGCGCCAGCTGCGCCGCCCGCACATTCATCTCGACAACGGTGCCCCCCTTGTCGCCGTAGCTGTCCTCGATCGCCAGCTCGATCATCTGGTTGGCCTTGGCCTCCGGCAGCACGCCGGAGATGGCGAAGAAGGCCGTCTGCATGATGGTATTGATGCGCCCGCCCAGCCCGAGCGAGCGCGCCAGATCGTAGGCGTCGATGACGTAGAACGCCGCCTGCTTGTCGATCAGGGCTTGCTGGACCTGGCGCGGCAGGTGGTCCCAAACCTGGTCCGCCGGGAACGGGCTGTTGAGCAGAAAGGTTCCCCCCGGACGCAGGTGGTTGAGCATCTCGAAACGCTCGACGAAAGGAAAGGCATGGCAGGCGAGGAAGTCGGCCTGATCGATCAGATAGGTACTGTGGATCAGGTGCGGACTGAAACGCAGGTGGGAGATCGTCATCGATCCGGACTTCTTCGAGTCGTAGTGGAAGAAGCCCTGGGCGTAGTGATCGGTCGCCTTGCCGATGATCTTGATCGAGTTCTTGTTGGCCCCCACCGTACCGTCGGCGCCCAAGCCGAAGAACATCGCCCGGTGGGTCTCCTTCGCCTCGCTGACGAAGTGCGCGTCCCACGGCAGGCTGGTGCCGCTGACATCGTCATCGATGCCGATGGTGAAGTGGTTCTTCGGCCGATCCTGGACCAGGTTGTCGAAGACGGCCTTGGCCATCCCGGGGGTGAAGTCCTTGGACGCCAGGCCGTAGCGACCGCCGAAAACCGTCGGCAGGTTCGTCATTGGTATCGTTCCGGCCGCCAGCCCTTCGGCGACGGCGGTCTGCACGTCGACGTAGAGCGGCTCTCCGGCGCCGCCGGGCTCCTTCGTCCGGTCCAGCACGGCGATCCGGCGAACGCCCTGAGGCAGCGCGGCAACCATGGCGGCCGCGTCGAACGGCCGATACAGCCGCACCTTGAGCAGCCCGACCTTCTCACCACCGGCGTTCAGGGCGCCGACGACTTCCTCCAGCACCTCGGCGGCCGAACCCATGACGACCACGACGCGCTCGGCATCCGGCGCGCCGACGTAGTCGAAGAGGTGGTAGGCGCGCCCGACGAGCCGGGCAAAGCGATCCATCACCGCCTGGACGATGGTCGGGGCGTGCAGGTAGAAGAGATTGACCGCTTCCCGCCCCTGGAAGTAGACATCCGGGTTCTGGGCGGTACCGCGTATCGCCGGACGTTCGGGGGAGAGGCCGCGCTGGCGGTGGGCGAAGACCAGTTCCTCCGGGATCATCGCCCGCAGGTCGTCGTGGCTGAGCATCTCGATCTTCTGGATCTCGGCCGAAGTGCGGAAGCCGTCGAAGAAGTGCAGGAACGGCAGGCGCGCTTCGAGCGTGGCGGCGTGGGCGATGAGCGCCAGGTCCATCACTTCCTGGACGCTGTTCGAAGCCAGCATCGCCCACCCGGTGGAGCGGGCGGCCATCACGTCGCTGTGGTCGCCGTAGATCGACAGGGCGTGCGCCGCCAGGGCCCGGGCGGCGATGTGGAAGACTGTCGGCGTGAGCTCGCCGGCGATCTTGAACATGTTGGGGATCATCAGCAGCAGGCCCTGCGAGGCGGTGAAGGTCGTCGTCAGGGCGCCGGTCGTGACGGCGCCGTGCACGGCGCCGGCGGCGCCGCCTTCCGACTGCATTTCGACCACCGACGGCACCGTCCCCCAGATGTTCTTCTCGCCCAGGGAGGCTTTCTCATCGGCGATCTCGCCCATCGAAGACGAAGGCGTGATGGGATAGATGGCGATGACCTCGCTGACGGCATAGGCGACGTGCGCCGCGGCGGCGTTGCCTTCGACCATCGCCCGCTCGCGGCCGCCCGAGACTTGCCCCATGAAACAACCCCTTTCCCTTGCGCCGGCAAAGCACGCGCCATAGCCGGGAAGCGCCGCAGCCCTCGGCAAAGAACCGAACGGTAGGCCGCGGCGCTTCCCGCCCTGAGCGGAGCCGAAGGGTCGCTCAAGAGTGTAGGCCCCGCCCCCACCCCTCGTAGTGGAGAAGCGCAACCGAAACCGGAGGACAGTTGTCACTATTGAGAAGAGAGCGGCCGCGCCACATTAAGGAAGCCCGCTGCAGCACCCGACGGCCGGCCGAGGAGCCATGACGGACCTGACGACTTCCTATATGGGGATTCCCATCACTTCGCCGCTGGTCGTTGCCGCCAGCTCGATCTCGGGCATGATCGACAGGGTGCGTCTGGCCGAGCAGGCCGGCGCCGGGGCGCTCGTCATCCGCTCGCTGTTCGAGGAGCAAATCCAGGTCGACGCCCTCAAGATGGAAGAAAACTTGCGAGTGGGCGCCGAGAGCTACGCCGAGGCCTCCAGTTACTTCCCCGACATCCACCCCGGCGCGGCCGAGGAACACCTGCACTGGATCGAGAAGACGCGCATCGCCGTCCAGATCCCCCTCATCGCCAGTCTGAACGCCGCCGCGCCGGGCAGCTGGGTCCACTACGCCCGGCAGCTCGAGGGCACCGGTGTGAACGGGCTCGAATTGAACGTGTACGCCGTCGCCGCCGATCCGCGGCGGGCCGCCGGCCAGATCGAGCGCGAGCTGCTGGACATCGTCGGCGCCGTCCGGGGCGAGACGAAGTTGCCGTTGGCGGTCAAGCTCAGCCCGTTCTACACCTCGGTCAGCCATGTGGCCCACGCCCTCGACGAACTGGGGATCGACGGCCTGGTCCTGTTCAACCGCTTCGTGCAACCCGATATCGATCCCGCCACCGAATCGTTGCTGACCGAGATGGTCCTGTCGACCCCCGACGAACTGCGGCTCCCGCTGCGTTGGACGGCGCTGCTCTACGGCCGGGTGCGAGCGCAGATCGCGCTGAGCACCGGCGTCCACTCGGGATTGGACGCGGCCAAGGCGCTGTTGGCCGGGGCCCAGGTCGTGCAGACCGCCTCGGCCCTGCTGCAGCACGGGATCCCCTATCTCTCGACGATGCTGCGCCAGCTCGATGGGTGGATGGAGGAACATTCGTATCAGCGGCTGGAGGACTTCCGCGGCAAGCTCAGCCAGCAGGAGAGCCCCAATCCGCTTGCCTACGAGCGGGCCCAGTACGTGCGCCTGCTGACGTCACAGAAGTGACGGCCTCCCGGCCCTGACGCGCAAACCAGCCCGTCGGGTATAAGATCGAAACGCGCGCCTGCCGCGCCCCGCGCAGGAGCGGTCCCATGCTTCGAACCCGAGTCGACCCCGGCTTTGGGTCCGCGACGGCCTCCCTTTTTCCTTTCGTCGCCGCCCTGACGATCGGCTGCACCATCTTCAACATCGTCGCCAACGCCAGCTTCAAGGCCGCCGCGCTCAGTCCGAACTGGCGCGGCTTCCTGACCTGGCAGGTGGCGGGGAACCTGGCCGGGTTCCTCACCGTCCTGGCCCTCACCGGGCTATTGAGGTTTGTCCCTTTGGCCGTTGCCTTCCCGGTCACGACCGGCCTGGCCGTCATCGGCGTCCAGGTGGCGGCGGCGTCCATGATCTTCCACGAATCCATCTCGCCGGTGCAGTGGCTGGGAACCGGCGTCATCGTCATCGGCATCTTCCTCGTCGCCCGGAACTAACGTGCGCCGGGTGATCCGCAGCTTCGACACCCTGGTGCGGCGCGTCCAGGGCGTCTTCGAATTCTCCACCGACTCAGACTGCCTCCTGCGCCTTCGACGAACTCGTCTGCCGCGAGCTCTCTCCCTGGCCGAGGGCTTGTTCCCGGCCGGTACACCTGTCCTTGAGCTCCACCTGTGGAACGAACGTGTGCCTCCCTTGCCGCCGACCGGGCCGGACTTGGCCTGGGCGTCCCAGGCGGCCCACCGACTGCGCCGCTCCTTGCGGGACCTGGCAGGTCATGTGCAGGTCGAACCATCATGGCGCGACACCAGGCTCCTCGGCGGGACGACGATCCTGGTCGACGGCCAGTCGGCGGAGCTTCTGCTGCGGCGCCTTGGCTTCGAACTCCTCCCGCATGCGCGCCCGCGCCGCCGCCTGCTCGAAGCCTGGCAGAACCTGTACGCCCTGGGGCTGATGGCCGCCTTCAACCCGCTCAGTGTCCGCGACAGATCCCCGGGATCGCTGCGCCGGACCGACCTGTGGATGTCGATGGACTCGTTCCTCCGGCGGTACGCCCTCACCCCCGGCCCCTCTCCCAGGCAAGAGACCCGGGAGAGGGGTGAGGGGTGAGGGTACAATCCGCGCCACCTCGGAGGTTCTCATGACCGAAGCGGTCATCGTCTCGGCCGTCCGCACACCGATCGGCGCGCTCGGCGGCGCGCTCGCCGCCGTCCGCCCAGATGACCTGGCGGCGTTGGTCGTGGCTGAAGCGTTGCGGCGGGCGGCGGTCGATCCGGCGGCGGTCGAGGAGGTCTACTTCGGCTGCGCCAACCAGGCCGGCGAAGACAACCGCAATATCGCCCGTATGGCGACGCTGTTGGCGGGACTCCCGGTCGAAGTGGCGGCCGTCACCTTCAACCGCCTGTGCGCTTCCGGCCTGGCGGCGGTCAACGCCGCCGCGCGCGCCATCAAGGTCGGTGAAGGGGAGGTCTTCGTCGCCGGCGGCGTGGAGAGCATGTCGCGGGCGCCGTATGCCGTCCCCAAGGCCGAGCAGCCCTTCGCCTTCGGCAACCTAACCGCCTGGGATACGGCGCTGGGCTGGCGCTTCCCGAACCCGAGGATGCAGGAGTTGTACGGCACCGAATCGATGGGCGAGACGGCCGAGAATATCTACGAGATGACGCGGACGATCTCACGCGCCGAACAGGATGCCTTCTCCGTCGAAAGCCATCGGCGGGCGATCGACGCCATCGACACCGGCCGCTTCGCCGAGGAGGTCGTCCCCGTCCCGGTGCCGCAGCGCAAGGGCGACCCATTGCTCGTCGCCGTCGATGAGCGGCCGCGCCGCGATACCACGGCCGAGTCGCTGGGCCGTTTGAAGCCGGCTTTTCGCAAGGACGGGACGGTGACGGCCGGCAACAGCTCCGGGCTCAACGATGGCGCGGCGGCTCTGGTGTTGACGAGCGACGCCTATGCCGCCCGTCACGGGCTGCGCCCGATGGTCCGCATCATGGCCTCGGCCGCCGCCGGCGTGCCGCCCCGGACGATGGGGCTCGGCCCGGTCCCGGCGGTGCGCAAGGTGCTCGAGCGCGCCGGCCTCGGTCTGGAGGATATCCGTCTGGTCGAGCTCAACGAGGCCTTTGCCGTCCAATCGCTGGCGGTGATGGGCCAGCTCGGGCTGGCGCACGAGATCACCAACGTCAACGGCGGCGCCGTGGCCCTTGGCCATCCGCTCGGGTGCTCCGGCGCCCGAATCCTCACCACGCTGCTGCATGAGATGCGCCGTCGGGCCCCGAATGAGGCGCGCCCTTACTTTGGCCTGGCTGCGTTGTGCGTCGGCGTCGGCCAGGGAGAAGCGACGATCGTCGAGTGGATCGGCTGAGGCGCCCGACCCCCTTGCATACTCTCCTTCCACCCCCCTCCCCTTGCCCTCGCGAAGCAGCCCAGTGGGGCTCCCCCCGCAGCAAGGTGAACGCATGACCGATCACTACCTGCTGGGGGAGGGGATGGGGTTTTCGAAGGGAAGGGGAGCAAAGCTCCCCTTCCCTTCGAGATTCCTCCCCCTCTCCGCCAGGTCAACTCCGGGAGGGTGTGCGCCGGAGGCGGAGAGGGGGAAAGGGAGTGAGGGCAGCGACCCTTCACGATGAGGCCTGTGTGCGCGTCCTGGTAACCGGTGCCACCGGATTCATCGGCTCCCACGTGGCGCGAGCGCTGATCGCCGGTGGTGCTACGCTGCGCGTGGTGCATCGCCCCGACAGTCCCACCGAGTTGATCGACGACCTCCCCGCCGACCACGTTCTGGGCGACATCCTCGACCCGGCGTCGCTGGCGGCGGCCTGCGATGGCATGCAGGCGGTCGTCCATTGTGCCGCCCAGATGAGGGGCCGCGGTCGCCCGGAGGATCGTTTGGAGAGCCACGTCCTCGGCACGCGCAACATGCTGGCGGCGGCCGCCGGCGCCGGAGTCCGGCGATTCGTCTACACCTCGTCCGTGGCGGCCCTCGGGATCCCGCCTCGCCCTCCAGCGGAGACCGCCGCCCCTGCGCTGCTGGATGAATCGCATACGTGGCGCGGCGACCCCGCTCTTTGGCCCTACGGGTATGCCAAGCATCAGGCCGAGCAATGGGTCCGGCAGGCGGCGCACGAGGGGCTGGGCGCGCTGACCGTCAACCCGGCGCTGGTCATCGGGCCGGGCGACCGCAACCGCGTCTCCAACATCCTGATCTGGCAGATCCTGCGCGGACGTGTGCCGCCGCTCATCCCGGGCGGCCTGAACGTGGTGGCGGTCGAAGACGTGGCCACCGGCACGGTCGCCGCCCTGGCCCAAGGACGCGCCGGTGAGCGTTACATCCTTTGCGGCGAGAATCGGACGCTGGCGGACATCATCCGGACGACGGCGCGCCTCATCGGACGGGCCGAGCCGCGCCTGCGTTTGTCGCTCCGGACGACGCGCGCCCTGGCGGCGCTGGTCGCTGCGGCGGCGCGGCTGCTGCGTTTGCCGATCGCACCCGAGCTGCTGCAGCAGGCGGGCGTCTACTTCTACTACAGCGGTGAAAAGGCCCGCCGCGAATTGGGGCTCGATCCGCCGCGCCGGTACGAACCGGCGGCGCTGGCTGCGGCGGAATGGTACCGGCAGCATCAGCTTCGGTAGGCCCGCTCGGACCGTTGTGATACACTGCCACCGGCAGAGCCCCCAGTCACGATGAGTCGCGCGGCCTCCACCGGTCGACCTCCGGAGATCGAAACGATCTGGGCGGCGGCGCTGCAGGCCACGGCGGCCGTGGCGCGCCAGGGCAGCTCCAGTGAAGCCGACGTTCTGCGCGCCGTCACCGAAGGCTTCCGCCGCCTCAACCTGCGCGGCTCGGTCACGATGCTCCGTAGCGACGGCCGCCTGGAAGTACGCACCCGGTCCGTCAGCCCCGCGGTCGAGACGACGCTGCGCCGCCTGACCGGCCTCGAGATCGCTGGCTACCAGTTCGATCCCCGCGACGTCCCTGCTTACCAGGAGGTCCTGCAAACCGGCCTGGCGCAGTTCCACCCCAGCGGCAAACCGATCATCGGACAGATGATGCCCGCCGCCCTACGACCCCTTCTTCCACGCATCGTCCACCTGCTGGGGGACCATCCGGTCGTCTACGCGCCGCTGCTCGCCTCTGGCCGCACCTTGGGGATCCTCAACGTCACGGCGCACTGGCTGACGCCCGACGACGTGACGATGGTCGCGGCGCTGGCCGACCACGTGGCGATCGCCCTCGAGCATGTCGCCGGGCGGGCCGAGATGCGCAGCGCCCTCGATCGCGAGCGCATGCGCAACCTGGTGGCCGAAACGCTGGCCAGCACGCGCGACCTGTCGGAAGTCCTCCAGCAGGTCGTCGGCCTGGCGGTTCAGATGACGGGCGCCGATGCCGGCGGAGTGGTTCTGGTCGACTCGCACGGCCAGCCGCAGACCCAGCCGTACCTCGTCGGGTTGCCCAACGATCCTCGGCTTTCCACCGGACCGCCCGGCGTAGGAGTTATCTGGCGCGTCCTCCAGTCCAGGGCCCCCGTCATCCTCGACGACTATCCGGCCGACCCGCAGGCGACGCCGGGCTTTGTGGCGGCCGGGGTGCGCACCTTCCTCGGACTGCCGCTGTTGCTCGCCGATGAAACTCTCGGCGCGATGGCCCTTTTCGGCCTGCATCCCGACAAGCGTTTCAGCCCCGACCAGGTGGAGCTGGCCGAGAGCATCGCCCGCACGGCGGCGATCGCCGTCAAGAACGTCCACTTGTTCGAAGAGGTCCGCTCGCGCGCCGAGGAATCGCAGGCCCTGATCCGGACTGCCCGCTCGGTGACGGCCTCCCTCGATCTCGTCACGGTGCTCAGCCTGATCGCCGATCAGGCGCGCGACCTGCTGCGCGCCGACGGCAGCCGCGTCCATCTGCTCGACCCGGAGCGCAACGTGCTCAAGGTGGTCGTCGCCAACGACACCTACCCCGACGAGTTGGCGTCGCTCGAACTCGAGCCGGGCACGGGCCTGGTGGGCTGGGTCATGCAGACCGGTGAGCCGCTGCTGACCAATGACCCGGTCTCCGATCCACGGGCGGTGGTCGTGCCGGGGACCCCCGCCGACGAGCCCGAATGCCTGCTGATGGCCCCCCTCTCGGTCCGCCAGCGCACGGCCGGGGTCATGGTGGTAGTTCGCGACGGTTTCCAGCGCCCGTTCTATCCAAAGGACCTCGACCTGCTCGCGGCCTTTGCCGCACAGGCGGCGGTGGCCATCGAGAACGCCCACCTGTTCGGGCAGATTCAATCCCAGGCCTCGCGCCTCGAGGCGGAAGTGGTCGAGCGCACGCGCGACCTGGCCCTGTCGGAAGCCCGCTACCGGGCGCTGGTCGAGCTGTCCATCGCCGGCATCGAGCAGCTCGATCGCGACGGCCGCATCGTCTACGCCAACCGGGCCCTGGCCGACATGCTCGAGACGACTCCCGAGGCGCTCATCGGCAGGATGCTGGTGGACCTCGTCCCGGCCAACGTGTCGCCGCACCCGATGGAGGTGCTGCAGCAGCGGCTGCGCGGCGAGCGACCGACCCGCGAGGTCGTCGAAATCCAGTACCCCACGAGCTCCGGCCGCCTGGTGCCGATGCTCGTCGGCACCAGCCTGATCCGCGATGAGCGCGGCGAGCCGCAGGGGGCGACCGTGCTCATGCTCGACATCTCGCAGCGCAAGGCGCTCGAAGCGGCGCTGCAGAAGGAACGCGATCGCATCGGCACCATCCTGGAGAACATCGGCGACGCGGTCTTCGTGACCGATGTCCACGGGGTCATCGAATACGTCAACCCGGCCTGGGAGCGCCTCAACGGCTACCTCCCCGGCGAAGCCGTCGGCCAGCCGGCCGGCCTGCTCGACAGTCAAATGCACCCGGAGGAAATTTTCGCCGATCTGTGGCAGACGGTGCTGGGCGGGCGCACGTGGCGCGGCGAGCTGGTCAACCGGCGCAAGGACGGCTCGACCTACGATGTGGCGCTCACCGCCACGCCGCTGACCGACGAGACACGCGCCGTCACCAACATCGTCTCGGTGCTGTATGACATCAGCGCCATGAAGGAGGTCGAGCGGCTCAAGTCGCAGTTCGTCTCGGACGTCTCGCACGAGCTGCGCACGCCGCTGACCAACATCCGCCTCTACCTGGACCTGATGCGCGGCACCACCGACCGCACCAAGACCGAACGCT
>CAZMVJ010000093.1:0-10762 GCA_964569445.1 uncultured Anaerolineaceae bacterium
CCGGGCGCCCTGAGCAAAGTCGAAGGGCGCCCGGTCTTGCTGTCTCTTGCCCGGAACCGGATCTGCTACTTCATCGCTTCCAGGGCCGACCCGAGCATTGCCTTGGTATAGGCCGCGTTGTGGACGCCCATGCTCTTATCGTAGACTACGAATTTGTAGTTCCACATGGCATTGGCGACCGCCTCGGGAACTGTCAAGGGAGCATCCGCGGAGGGATTACTCCACTTGCCAGTCGCCGCGTCGTAGATCCCCCACAGATCGGTCTCCGGATTCAACAGTTTCATGTCGACGAATAGGGCATGGAGTTCGTCGACCAGCGCCGTGACTTCCGTCTGCGTGCCATTCATGTCGAAGTCTGTGGCATCGGCATGGCAGGCCTGGCAACGCTCCACATCGGGCACGTAGGTGTGGCTGAATTCTTCTCCCATGTGGCAGGCAACGCAGGTGTCCGCGACCGTGGAGTAGTGGGCGCTTGGGCTGCCGGTCACACCCAGTGCACCTTCGCCGAGCAGCATCGGGGCTGGTATGCCGTAGTGGGGGCCGAACCGTGCGGATGTAATCGCAACGTTTCCTGCGGCCACGGTGGGCGCTGGGTTGCGGACCTGGTGGCAGTTGGCGCACAGGTTGCCGGCGCCACCATCGTAGGTACCGCCGGTCCTTTCCAACACCACCGGCGCTTCACCGCCCGTCAGCGCCCAGTCGGCGCCTGTGTAGCTGGTGTGGATCTCATGGCAGGTGCGGCAGTCGAACGGCGAGACGTTCACGATACCGGTGACTGACTCGTCATGTGGCGACAGGCCGGCGTCGATGCGCGCCTTGGCGCCCTCGGTGCCGTGACAGCCGGCGCAGTCGGTGCCCTCGCCTCGCACGAAGGACTCGCCCGTTCCATGAACGGAGTTCTCACGGAACTGGGCTTCCTTGGAGACGATCAACGTCGTGTCATTGTGGCATTCCGTGCAGCTCAGGTCCGCCGCTGCCGCCGGCTCTCCGGCGGGACCGGCTGGGCCGGCTGGCCCCGCCGGTCCGGGAGGCCCCTCGGTTCCCGCACACGCCGCTAGCGCGAGTGCGGCGCCAACCAGGGCTAAACCTAGAATGAGCGTTCGTCTTTGCATAGGTCCATTCTCCTCTTCTCGTCTCGAATCGACGTTCTGTCGCACTACAGCTGGGTTGTTCCGGTTGGGCCTCCCTCCTGGTCGGGTCGCAGGCCCGCAGAACTCGCAGCCGACTGGGATCGTCGGCTCAGGCCGGCGCCAGGCCCGTGATGACAAGTCTCATCGGCTCGCTGACGCTCCTCTGCAAGGTGGTGAGGAGCCGGACTTGATCCTGTCCTGCCCTTCGACTTCATTCCACCCCTTCCGCCGCACTGGGCGGTTGGATGACGTTGATCAAGTCGGCGATGTCGGCCGCCAGGAGGTGCTCGCTGGTCAGCAACTGGATCTGGTCGCGCTCGGGATCGAGCCGGACGACCCGCACCTTGGGCAGCTCCTGGAACAGCTCACTGAGCGAGCAGTGGCGCGTGACCTGCGGGTCGTCGGCGTCGAGGATCACGGCGCTGGGCTTGGCGGAAACGACCTGCTGCAGGGCATCGCCACGATCGGCGTCGACCATGTGCAGATCGAGCCAGTCCTCATGCTTCCGCAGCCGAGCGGCGACGCCCTCGGTGAAAAGCGTATGCCCCGATAGAATCACGACGCTCGTCCGATCCACGATGACCCGCGTTCGGTCGCAACCACCCTTTGTGAAGATTAATGCAATGTGAGAAGTGCGACCACCTACCCTTGGGCTACTCCCCCGAATCCGTTCGAGTAGGGCGGTTCGGCGACGAGTCTACCCGAACGGGTAGGGCGGGAAAATCCCTATTGCTGGGAGATCAGGCCTTCCCTCAACGCCAGGGTTGCGGCCTCGGTCCGGTTTCGGGCGCCCAGCTTCTGCAGGATGCTCTTCATGTAGTACTTGACCGTGTTCTCGCTGATTGACATCTCCTTGGCGATGGCCTTGTTGGACATCCCCGACACCACCAATTCAAGCAGCGCCGTTTCCCGCGGGGTTAGGCGGTGCTGGGGCTCTTCGGTCCGACGCTTGCCCTTAGCCAGGCCGTCGATGAGGCGGGTGGCGGTCTTGCGGGTGAGGGCCGCTTCCCCCCGAGCCACGCCTTTGAGGATCTCCAGGAACTCGTCGGCGCTCAGGCTTTTCAACAGGTATCCCTGAGCGCCTGCCTCTAGCGCTTCAAATAGGGTGTCGTCATCCGAAACGGTCAACATGACGACCTTGGCGTGCGGCCGCTCGGCTTTGATCTGGCGCAGCGCCGCCAGCCCATCGAGGTTGGGCATCGAGACATCCAGCAGGATCAGTTCGGGGTCGAGCCGACGGGCGGCCTCGACCGCCGCTTGCCCATCGCCGACCTGGCCGACGACCTGATGGCCGGCGGCCTCGAGCAGGCTGACCAGGCCGTCGCGGAACAACGAATGATCGTCGGCGACGAGGACGCGCATCGTCATTCCTCCGGCGCGGCGAGGTGCACGGTGACGCGCGTCCCCCGGCCGGGACCGGAGTCGAGTTCGAGTTCGGCGCCGATGGCGGCCGCCCGTTCGCGCATGCTGAGCAATCCGAAATGGTCGTCGCCCGTCGCTTGGAGCGGGTCGAACCCGCTGCCGTCGTCGGCGATCGTCAGGACCAGACCGGTTTCGGCCGATTCGAGTCGCAGCCAGGCCGAGCGCGCGTCGGCGTGCTTGCGGATGTTGGCCAGCGCCTCCTGGACGATGCGCAGCAGTTCGATCTCCGTCGCCGGGGCCAGCCGCAGCTGGCCAGGTTGGGTGGGGAGATCGAGATGGATGGCGAGGCCGCTCTGGCGGCGGAACTGGTCGACGAAGCTGCGCAACTTGGCTGCCAGGTCGAGATCCGGCCGCGCGCTCAGCCTCAATCCGAGGATGGCTTGGCGGACATCGGACAGCACTTCTCTTGCCGCCTCTTCGAGCTGCTGGAGTTGTCCCTGGGCGGCTTCCGGCTGCCCGCCGGCCAGCAACAGCCGCACCGCCTGGGCCTTGGTGTTGACGTAGCCGAGGATCTGCGCCAGACCGTCGTGGAGTTCGCGGGCGATCCGGTCTCGCTCCTCGACGGCGGCCTGCTGCCGCAGGTTGCGGCGCCGTCGCTCGCTCCGGGCGTTGCGGGCCAGGTCTTCGGCCATGGCGTTGAAGCTGGCCGCCAGCAGACCGATCTCATCGCGAGGTTCGCCGGCCGGGAGGCGGACGGTGAAGTCGCCGGCGGCGTAGCTGGTCAGGGGGGCGCGCATGTCTTCCAGCCGGCGGACGATCAAGCGGTGGACGAGAAGATAGACCCCGCCGCTGACCGCCAGGGCCACCGCCACCGAGGCCGCCAGGTCGATCGTCAGGTCGCGCACCGTCCCGGCCTGCAGCGCCTGCAATGGGACATCGACCAGCACCATCCCCAGGTGCGATGGGCTGGAGGTGTGGCACCCCTGGCAGGGGGTTTCGTTGTCGATCGGAGCGCCGATGCGCAGCATCCCTTCGGGCGTGGTCAATCGAACGGTCCGCTCGCGGGCCTGCGGCGGCTGCGCGTGACACTCGACACACCCGGGGGACGACGGCAGGAGAGACTGCCCGGTTTCTGTGCCGCCGGAGTCGATTCGGATGGTCCCCTGGTCGTCGACGATCCGCACCGCTTCGATGGCCTGCATGGCGGCGATGTCGGCAACCATGCTCTCAAGCAAATCGCGGTCGTTGGTCAGCATGGCCTGCCGGAGCGCACCGTTCATGACATCGCCGAGCTGGGTGGCGATCGAGCGAACCTGCCCTTCGAGCAGTCGCTGTTCGCGCATGTAGTTCATCAGGGAGAAGCCGGCCAGCGCCACGAGGACCGGCAAGGCGACGCCGATCGCCACGCGACCGCGCAGGCTGACCTGCCTGAGCGGCCGCCGGGCGGGGAGGCGCGTGGGCACGGCCCCGCCGGCGTTGCTCGACGGAGTTTCAGTTGTCCGGGGCACCGTTGGCGATCCAGTCTAGGATGAGCTGGATCTGACCCTGGGAGAGGCCCCCGGCGGGCGGCATGGGGCCGCCGATGGATTGCGTGCCGAGCAGTTTCTGGGCCAGCAGGCTGCCCCGGATGTCCCCCGGAATCACGGCCGGGCCGTTGTCACCGCTGTTGATGATGGAGTCATAGGTCGACGCCTCCCAACCTCCCAGGCCCCCGTGGCAGAAGCCGCAGGCCTGCTGCAGCAAGGGAGCGACTTCGCTACCGAACGACGGAGCCGACGACGGCGTGGGGCCCGGGGCCGTCGAACCACCCAGCTGGCGGATGAACAGCACCAGCTGCTGGATTTGGTCGCCGGAAAGGATTTCGCCCCAGCCGATCATTCCCGTCGCCGAGTGTCCCAGGTTGATCGTGTCGAAGATCTGCTGATCGGTGTTTTCCGCTTGGAAGGACGGGTCGTGCAGAGCCGGTCCAATGCTTTCTCCGTCCGGGCCGTGGCATTGGGAGCAAACATCGGCGAAGATCTGCTCGCCGTTGACGGCGGTGGTGGTCATCGTCACCTCGTCTGGGAAGGTCACCGGGGGGTTCGCCTCCCAGCCGCGCAGGTAAGCGACCAGGGCGTCGATTTCGTCCGGTCCGAGTGGCCCGCCGTAGGCCTCGCCGAAGGGGGACATGCCGAAGGTCGGCTGGCCCTGGGCGATGATGGCGCGCAAGGTGACGTCGTCCCGGGTCTTCAGGAACTCGGCCGAAGAGATCGGGGCGATGATGTCCCCGGCTCGCGCCGGATTGGGGCCGCCTTCGCCGAATGGCCCATGACACGCAGTGCAGTTCTGGGCGAACAGCTCACCCCCAAGCTCGGCCGGGGCGCCGGCCGAAGCCGACAAAGTGTAGCTCGTCAGAGCATCGAGCTGTTCCGGCGTCAGGACCTCGCCCCAAACCGGCATCGTCTCGTGAGGCCCGCCGCTGGCGATGACCTCCCGGGCCTGGGCCAGTCCGCCGGCCGCCGGCACCCGCGCCGCATGGCACTCGGCACAGTATTGGCGGAAGAGCGTGGTCCCTTCGGGGGCGGCTTCCGGATCGACCACGTAGGCTGCCAGAGTCTGGATCTCGGCTTCGGTAAGCCGCTCGCGCCACGGCGGCATCTCGAGGTGCAGTCCGCCGGCGCCGATCAGGTCGTGCAAGGCTTCCCGACTGCCGCTGAACCTGACGGCGCGGCCATGGCACCCCCCACAATAGATCGCGAACAGCCGCTGTCCGTCCGGGGCGGCCAGGAAATTCATCAAGGCCGTCCGTTCCTGGGCCGAGAGGCTTGCCGACCAGTCCGGGATATCCAGGCCGGCATGCGGCGCGAAGGTGGAGCTTTGGGCCAGGGCCTCCGTCAGTTGCGCGGGGTCGGCGGCCAGCTGAGCCGGGGCGGCGTGGCAGGCGCTGCATTCCCCGGTAAAGATCTGGCTGCCCCCCGGCGATAGGATGAAACCGGCCAGGGCATCGATTTGATCGGCGGTCAGGTCGCCGCTCCAGGCCGGCATCCCGGCGTGGCTCCCTTGGGCGATGACCTGGGTCAGGTTCGTCTCGGGCGGGACCTCGATGGTGGCGCCATGGCAGCCGGCGCAGTTGCCGGCATACAGGGCCGCCGTGGGATCGCCTCCGCTGTCGGCCGCGGCCGGCGGGGGCGCTTCCAGGGCCGCCAGGCCGGAGAGCAGCAGGACGGCGACGATCGTCAGCAGCGCCAGGCCCGTGACGATTGGCCGGCCTACCGCGTGGCGTCTCGGCGAACGGTCGAGGAACGGCAGGGCGAAGAGCAGCAGGACGACGACCGTCGGCAGGAGGAACACTCCGACCACTTCCAGCTGGCCGGGGAAGTACTTGAGCAGCTGGAACAGGAACAGGAAGTACCACTCCGGCCGCGGGGTGTAGTTTGTGTCGTTCGGATTGGCGCGCCCTTCAAGGGGAGCGCCAACGAAGTACGCCAGGGCGATCAGCGCCAAGAGGACGAGCAAGGAGACGACGGCGTCTTTGAAGAGGACGTCCGGGAAGAAGGGGCGGCCCTTCGCCTTCTGCGACTGATAGCGCTCCAGATACTGGCGCTTCTCTTGGTCGTTCATCGCTAGTCCTCCCGGCCGGGGGCGGCCGAGATGCCGAGGCGGATAATGAGGTACAGGTGGAGCCCAACCAGAGTGAGCAGCGCCGCCGG
Source organism: uncultured Anaerolineaceae bacterium (assembly GCA_964569445.1). Taxonomy (GTDB): domain Bacteria; phylum Chloroflexota; class Anaerolineae; order Anaerolineales; family E44-bin32; genus DATEVL01. The sequence continues at coordinate 6,182 of CAZMVJ010000093.1, forward strand.
CAGCATCCAGACGTGCGCACCGTAGAAACGGGCCAGCGTGACGGCCGACAGTTCTTCGCCGCCGCGCAAGGCCCGCAGGATCGTCGATCCGACGCCGGGAGCGACCCCGGCGATGCGCGTCCCGACGATCGTCGCCCAGAACGCCTTCTGGTCCCAGGGGAGCAAGTAGCCGGTGAAGCCGAAGCCGAGCACAATCAGCAGCAGGGCGACGCCGGTGATCCAGGTCACCTCGCGGGGGAACTTGTAGCCCCCGGTGAAAACCACGCGCAGCATGTGGAGCACCGTCAGGATGACCATGGCGCTGGCGCCCCAATGATGCAGGCCGCGGATCAGCCAGCCGGCCGACACTCCGGTGGTGATGAATTGGACGCTGTCGTACGCGTGGTCAGGGGTCGGCACATAGTAGACCGTCAGGAGGATGCCGGTGATGATCTGGTTGAGGGCGACGAAGAGAGTGGCGCTGCCCAGGGTGTAGAGCCAGTTGACCTTCGGGATCTTGCGCAGAAAGATCGCCTCCCAGGCCTTGCGCCAACCGAGGCGCTCGTCGAGCCAATCTGCGATCCGGTTCATCATCTCAGGCTGCCTGGATGTAGATCTGGCCGGCTTCGACCTTGACCGGGTATGGGTCCAGGGGTCGCGGAGGAGGGCCGGAGACGACCTGACCCTGCTTATCGAAGACGCCGTTGTGGCAAGGGCAGAAGAACTCTTGTTCACCCTCCACCCAGCGCACTCGGCAGCCGAGATGGGTGCAGACGTTCGACAGGGCGATGTAGGTCCGCCCGTCGTCCGTCAGGACGTACACGGTCAGCTGTTCGTCGTTGACGATCCAGCCGGTCTGGCGGCGAACGTCGGCCCGGAACAAGGTGGGAACCCCGGGCTCGACTTTCGAAACGGGCCCGAGGGGGATCCACTCCTCGGCCTGGGCTTTCTGGAGCGCGGGCCCCATCAGGTAAGCCACCCCCGGGATGGCATAGACGGCGGCGATCAAACCACCGGCAGCCCAGACGGCAAGGCCCAGGAAGCTGCGACGCGGGAAGGGGGAGGAACTTGGCTCAGGATGGGTCGCAGAATCGTCCATGAACTTCTTCTCCTGTGGCGGCGAGCAGGCCGCCGGCGCCGACTGGACGGGATAGGGACTTCGGACTGGCCTCACCCTGCTGGGTAGTGTCCGCGCAACCCAATAGAGCGCTCAGTGGCCACCTTCCCGCACAATTGTGATATCCGTCACGTTCGGGTCTAATTGCTCTATTATTCACAATAGCATCCTTGGGGATGGTCAAGAAAAGGCCGACCCGCTAAGCAGGGCGGGTCGGCAGGCCGGGCACGGAGGAGGAGGATTTCTCAGTTTTCGGGGGCGCCAGCTTCGATCCAAGTCATCAGGATTTCGAGTTCATCCGCCGTGAGCTGGGCGTAGTGCGGCTGGCTGCCGCTCTGCTTCTCGACCAACAGGCTGGAGGCGGCATTTCCCGGGATGATCGCCGGCCCCCCGGCGCCGCCGGCCAGCGCCGAGACGTAGGTCATCAGGTCGAGGCCCTGGGTTCCGCCCTCACCGTGGCATGCCTGGCAGCGCGTCAGCATCGAGGCGATGGTTGCATCCCAGGTGACTTCGGCCGGGGTCTCGATCGTGGCGACATCCGGCGCGGCGGTCGTCGGCACCGCCGTCGGCAGTTGCTGCTGCAGAATCTCGCGCAGCGCCGGAGCGTCGAACCCGGCATAGGTCCAGACGCTGCCGTGGCAGGCGCTGTTCGAGCAGAAGGAGCTGTTGCTGATGCCGCCGGCGTCGGCGGTCGTGTGGCAACTGGTGCAGGTGGCGTCAAAGGCCTGTCGGTGCAGGCTGATCCAGTTCGACGTCAGGTGAGACGGCGGTTCGACCCCGCGGCTGACTTCGATGTCGGCCACCAGGTCGCCCGGCCCGACCACGACCGGGATCGAGTGGCACAGGTTGCATTCGAGTCGGACCGACTCCCCCTGGGCAGTCAGATGCTTGCCGTCGTGGCAGCGGAAGCAGCCGGGGGAGTCGTCGTGCCCGATGTTGTTGGGATGCGTGTTCCAGTCCGATTTCTGGTCGCGGAAGACGGACCCACGATAGGTATCCTGCAAGACATCGACCGCCTGTTGGATGGCGGCGCCGTTCTCGGAGGCGAACTCCGGGTAGCTCTGGCGGTAGGTCTCGCTCAAGGAGGCGATCCCCGCCAGGGCTTCTTCATCCGTGGCGTAGTCGGCGCCGAGGACTCGCACCGCCTGGGCCCGGATGTCCGGGATCTGAGCCGAGATCTGTCCGAGACTCATCAGCTTCTCGACGCTCTGGGCCGGCGGTTGTACCAGGTGGGTGATCCGGTTGTGGCAGGTGATGCAATCCATCTGCACCAGCTCGCCCGGCGGGATCTGGGCCGGGTTGATTCCCGCCTCGATGTCGATGTATTCGGTCACCTGCCCCTGATCGTCGACGACCCGCACGTAGGGGATCGACTGCTGGTGCTCGTCGCTGGGCCAGTAGACCACCGGGTTCTCGATGTGCCAGTGGATGCCGCGCCCCAGACCCAGCCGCTTGCTGCCGCCGCCGGTCTTCATCACCAGGTAGGTCGTCGTGGGCGTGTTGCCCGGGTCGGCGGCGTAGTGCTCGATCTGGCGCAGGCTGTCGTCCGAAAACTTCTCGGGGAAGTGGCAGCGCTCGCAAGTCTCGCGCGCCGGGCGCATCGAAGCCGCCCGGATGGGGAACTCGTAGCGGCGGGTGATGTTGAGCACGACGTGGCGCAGGTCGCCTGCCTTGCGGGAGATGCGGGTGGCGATGAAGCCGCGGCCGATGTGGCACTCGACGCAGTCGATGCGCGCGTGCGGCGAAGTCAGATAGGAGGTGTATTCGGGCGGCATGGTGTGGCAGGCCGTGCCGCAGAACTGGGGCGAGTTGGTGTAGTCCCAGGTGAAGACGCTGCCGGTCAGGACCACGATGGTCAGCACCCCCAGCGTGGCGTAGGGCAAGAGCCGGATCCACAACCGCGATCCCGGAGGAGGGAAGAAGAATCGTCGAAGGGTGCGTCGCACTCGTTTCATGCGCTAAGGTCTCCTGTCAACAGCAGTGGTCAGTGGATAGTGGTCAGTGGTCTGTGCGAGCCGGAGCGTTCCCGGCGATGCGATCTCTTCTATGAGGAGATTGCCACGGCGCCCTTCGGCTTCGCTCAGGGCGCCTCGCAATGACGCTCTGACCACTGTCCACTGACCACTGTCCACTGTGTCTACTCCGGGGCGCCCGCTTCGATCCAAGCAATGATGCGCGCCAATTCCTCGGAAGTGAGCTGGCCAGGGTGGTTTCCGGCCTGCTGGCGTTTGACGAGCCACGAAGCCGCCGGATCGCCGGGGACGACAGCTGGGCCCGAGGTCCCGCCCTGGATGGCGCCGGCGTAGCTGGTCAGATCGAGGCCGGCCATCCCACCGCCTGCGGCGTGGCAGGTGCCGCACTGCGGCACGATGATCGGGGCGATGTCGTTCATCCAGGTCGTCGTGACCGTCGTCGGCGACTCGGTCGCACCCGTCACGGGGGCGGCGGTCGGCGCGCGGGTGGCCGTCGGCGCGGGCGACGGCAACGGTGTGGCGGTGAGTGGGACGAAGACGGGCACATCGACCGGCTCGGGCAGGGTGGTGATCGCCGTTTGCTCGAAGGTGACGAAGGCATACACGCCGGCCAGGAGCAGCACGGCCACGACGGCGTAGACGGGAATGAAAACTCGCCGCCGGCGGGCGACGGCCTTGGGGTCGGCCGGCCGTTCGGCCAGCCCGGCTTTGATATCGGCCAGCTCCAAGGGGTGTTCCTCGATCATCTCGTCTTCCTTGAGGTGACCGGTGAACATGCTCCGGTTGAAGCGCCGCAGATGGACGTGGTACATGTGCCAGATCAGGATCGCCAGCACCGCCAGGATTGCCTCGAAGCCATGGGCGGCCTTGGCGGCGGGGATGATCTGGCCGGGGAGCCAGCGCGTCGTCGAGATCGGATTCCACATCATGAATCCGGTGACCGCCATCAGCAGCGTCCCCCAGACGACGGCAAAGTACTCGGCCTTCTCGGCGAAGGTATAGCGACCCTGCTGCGGCGGGTGGCGCCGCAGACCGAGGTTGTAGAGAAAGGCAAACCAGGCGCGCTTGGCGTCGGTCAGCCCGGGCAGCATGTCGAGGCGCGTCCGCCGTACGAAAACCTTGTACGAGACGGTGCCCAGATGGAAGATCGCTTCCAGCATCAGGACCACGGCGGCGAAGTGGTGAATCGTGCGGGTGCTCTCGATGCCCCCCAGGACCGCAATGACCGCCTGCGACAGGCCGGCCTCGGCGAATTTCTGCACCAGGCCGGTGATCGCCAGGATGGTGAAGCTCGACAGCAGGATGAAGTGCTCGGCCCGATCCGGCCGTCGGAAGCGGAGATAGCGGCGCGGCGCCTTACTCATGGCGGGCCCTTCGACTTCCCAACGGGGACGCTTCGCGGTCGCTCAGGACTGGCCCTTCGACTTCGCTCAGGGCGGCGGTTGAGGATGCGCCGGATGACATCGGCGACGACGAAGACGAGCATGCCGCCGATCACGACGGGGATGAAGA
>CAZMVJ010000094.1:0-10621 GCA_964569445.1 uncultured Anaerolineaceae bacterium
ATCGATCTGGCGAGCCGCCAGGCGGATGGCGGCGAAGGCCGCCTCGACGACCGACGGCGCCGGACCGGCGAACGTGATCACGCTGCGGTTGTGGTCCACGTCGGAATGGACGTCGAGAACAAGGACGCCCGACACACCGGCGATGGCGGCCCGCAGGGACTCGACGATGTCGGGCCGGCGACCCTCGGAGAAGTTGGGAACGCACTCGATCCAGGGTTGGCTCATGGGACTCTCGAGGCTTGGTGATGGTGCCGGCGGGAAGTATAGACGCGGCCAGGCCGAGCCGACCGGGTGATTCAGCGCATTCTCATCCAAATTGGGACCATCCGGGTTAGAATCTGCCGGATAGGTCTGGTAGCGGAGGTGGTGATGGTAGAGATTACGCGTCGCACTTTCCTCATGGTAGCCGGTGGCGCCGGGGCGGCCTTGCTCACCGGCTGCAAGGTGATCGAGAACGAAACCTCGCCCCCCGCCGGTGGCGCCTCGGCGGCGACGGCGCCCGTCGGCAGTTTGCCGCAGACGCCGACCGAGATCCTCATCACCCCCACCGGCTCGCTCTACACCCAGTCCTATTCGAGGACCCCGACCGTCGCCGCTGACGATTGGCGGCTGCGCGTGCACGGCCTTGTTTCCCAGGAACGGACGCTGGGATTGGAGGAACTCCGTGCATTCCCGAAAGTGGAGTCGCTGCGCACGTTGGAGTGCATCGGCAACCCGGTGGGGGGAACCCTCATTGGCAACGTGCGCTGGGGCGGGTGCGAAGCCGCAGCGTTGTGGCGTGAAATTGGCATCCTGCCGCAAGCCACGCGCGCCAAGTTCGAAGCCGAAGACGACTACCAGACCAGCGTCGAGCTGAAGTGGATCACCCAGCCCGGCGTGCTGATGGTCTACGAGATGAACGGAGAACCGCTTCCCAGGGAGCATGGGTTCCCCCTGCGAATCTTGATGCCCGGGTTGTACGGCCAGAAGATGCCGAAGTGGATTCGCGACATCGAGTTCATCGACTACGGTCACCAGGGATACTGGGAGTCGCGCGGCTGGTCGGACGTGGCCTCCGTCCAAACCAACTCGATCGTGCGCCAGCCGGGTGACCTCGACCGGCTCTCGGCCGGGTCGACGCCGGTCTTCGGGGTGGCCTTCGCTGGATTGCGGCGCATCACCGAGGTCGAGGTGCGCATCGACGACGGGGATTGGACCCATGCCCGCGTGCTGCAGGATGACTCGTCGCTGGTCTGGACGCAGTGGTCGTTCGACTGGGCGGCCGCCGAGGGACGGCACAAGATCGCCGTGCGGGCGACCGACGAAACCGGCTTCGTCCAGACGACGGAAGGCCAGTCGATCCTCTCCAGCGCCTACCCGGACGGGACCGACAACATCCATGCCGTCGTGGTCACGGTGGCCTGAAGCGTGACGGCGGCGGTCCGGCGGTTTCCCCTGGCGCCGATCGCGGTGCTGGGCGCGGTCTTTGCCTTGGCGCTGGCAGCGGCGCTCACGATCTCACGCCTTGAAGAGCGGGACGCCTTCTGCATCGCCTGTCACACCCTTCCTGAGGTCACCTATCACGAGCGGGCCCAGCAAGCCCTTGCCACGCTGGACGGCGCGCCGTTCGCCGATCTCAGCAGCGCGCACTATGGCATGGAAAGCACGTTCCACTGTATCGATTGCCACCGCGGGGACCAGGGCCTGGTTCATCGCGTCACGACGCTGGCCCTGGCGGCGCGCGATACGGCGATCTGGGTCAGCGGCCGCGCCGACGAGACGATCGAGAAGACGGAACTGGTGGTGCCAGGCCTGCTGACGGCGGCATGCACGCGGTGTCACGCGCAGGCTCTCCTGGAGGTCGGGTTTAACAACCATTTCCACAACAAGCTCCCCGAGGCCTACGACCTATGGCAGGCCGGCGCGGAGCTGCATGCACCGATAGAGACCCCGGACCTGCCGCCGGCCGCCCTGGTCGTCGAACCGAGCCCGACCGAGGTGCGGTGTGTCGATTGCCATCGGGCCCACATCGAGGTCCCAGGATCGGAGCTTCGGGCGTTTCTCGATCTGGCCAACACGGTCTACCCGGCCTGCGTCCGCTGCCACGAAGACGCCGGCCACGGGCCGCTGGAACTGGCCCGCCGCTAGGCTTGCGACCCGTTAGAATGGCCGAGTGCGAATGCCGCGTCCCTTCCTGATCCTGCCCATCTTGCTCCTGGTGTCACTGGCGGCAGCCGCCTGCGCCCCTGCGGCGACGCCGATCGCCGTTGAGCCGGTCGAGACGGAAGGTTCGATCCCGGTCGAGCCAACGCTCGTCCCGGGTGCACCCGTCGCACCGACGAGTCCCCCGGAAGCCGCGCCGACCGAGGCGGTCTTTGTCGGTGCCGGCGGACAATTCGCCACCGACCCGTCGACCGTCGATCTTGCCTCCGGCAGGCCGACTCTGGTCAAGTTCTTCGCCTTTTGGTGAACGACCTGCCAACGGCTGGCGCCCGTCGTGCACGGGCTCGAAGCGGTGTGGGGCGAGCAGGTCGAATTCGTCTACCTCGACATCGATGACCCCGCCACCGAGCCGTTCAAGCGGCAGCTCGGCTATCGCGTCCAGCCGCACATGTTCCTACTTGACGGGGACGGGCTGGTGCTGGAACAGTGGATCGGCTTTGTCGACGCCGCCACCCTCGAAGCTGCCCTAGAGCAGGCGACGGGCTGACCTCCTGCGCGGTGATGGGCGCCTGGTGGTAGACTTGCGGCGCCTCGACGGAGCCGCATATCCTTCGAAACCTCGCTGAAATCGTCTTTGGCGCGCCGCTACCGACCGCTCGGCTCGAGTCGGAGCGGCTGAACAGGACCCAGGCCCTCGCCGCCCTGTCGCCGGACGCGCTTTCCTCGGTCGCCTACGCCAATCAGGAGATCTTCCTCGGGCTGGCCGTTGTCGGCGCCGCCGGCCTGGTCTACACGTGGCCGATTGCCGTCGCCATCGGCAGTCTGCTGGTGGTGGTGGCGATCTCCTACTCCCAGACGCTGTATGCGTATCCGTCCGGCGGTGGCTCCTATACCGTCGCCAAGGAGAACCTGGGCGCGACCCCCGGACTGATCGCCGCCGGGGCGCTGCTGATCGACTATGTCCTGACTTCGGCCGTCAGCCTGACCGCCGGCGTAGCGGCGATCGCTTCCGCCTTTCCCTTCCTCTGGCCGTATCGTGTGCCCTTGGCGCTGCTGATCCTCGTCGCGCTGACCCTGGCGAACCTCCGTGGTCTTCGGGAAGCCGGAACCTTCATGACCGTCCCGGTCTACCTGTTCTTGGCCACGTTCGGAGCGATGCTGATCGCCGGGTTGGTGACGGCCTTGCGGGATGGTCCCGGGACTTGGCCGGCCATTCCCTTCAACGGCGTTCCGATTACGACCTTTCTGTTGCTCCACACGTTCGCCGCCGGATGCACTGCGCTGACCGGAATCGAGGCCATGAGCAACGGCATCACTGTATTCCGTCCGCCTGTCTCTCGCAACGCCAGCCGGACGTTGTGGGTCATGGCGGGACTGATGCTCTTTCTGTTCCTTGGCTCGATTGGTCTGACACAGTACCTGGCCGTCTTCCCGCAGGCTGGTGAGACCATCCTCTCCGCCCTCTCGCGGCGAATCCTGGGCGACTCCTTCGCCTACTACATCGTCCAGGGAGCCACCTTGCTCGTCCTGGCCGTGGCCGCCAACACATCCTTCGCCGATTTCCCCCGCGTGGCCTCGGTCCTGGCGCGCGATCGCTACCTTCCCCATCAGTTCGCCCATCTCGGCGATCGGCTGGTGTTCTCGAACGGGATGGTCGTGCTGGCTGTCTTGACGGCGGTCCTGATCGTCGTCTTCGGCGGCGATTCGCATGCTTTGATCCCGCTCTTTGCCGTCGGTGTCTTCCTGGCCTTCACCCTGTCGCAAGCCGGGATGGTCGTCCATTGGTTTAAGGCCCGCGGAGGGAGATGGCCGATCAAGGCGCTGGTCAACGGCCTCGGCGCAACCGTCACCGCCGCCACCTTCCTGATCGTCGCCTACAGCAAGTTCCGCGAAGGGGCGTGGATCGTCCTGATCCTCATCCCCAGCCTGGCCCTCGTCTTTCGCGCGGTTCACCTGCACTACCGCGAGGTCGGCAGGGAGCTCACCCTGCGTGGCCTGCCGCCGAGCCTGCGAGCCCTGCCGAAGCCGAGAGTCATTATCCCGATTTCCGGGGTCCACCGGGGGGTGATCGAGGCGCTGCGCTATGCCGAGTCGATCAGCAGCGACATCAAGGCGGTCTATGTCGAGACCGACGGAGGGACCGCCGAGGGAGTCCGCCAGGAATGGGAGCGCTGGAGGTTCGAGGCGCGGCTCGAGATCGTTCCGTCACCATACCGATCGATCATCGGCCCCATCCTGGAGTTCATCGACGCCGAGGACGCCCGGCACAACGATGGACAACTGGCGACGATCGTCCTTCCCGAGTTTGTCCCGGCCCGCTGGTGGCAGGTCTTGCTGCACAACCAGACCGCCTTTCTGTTAAAGCTGGCGTTGCTCTATCGCAAGCGCCGCTTCGGGCATGTGCGCGCGATTGTGGATATTCCGTACTACTTGAGGGAGTAGGGGCACGGCATGCCGTGCCCCTACCTTGGATCGACAGCTTTCTCCGAACTCGGTCGGCTATTCCCCCATTCCCAGCCTCCGCGCGATCACTATCCGCAGAATCTCGCTCGTGCCTTCGCCGATGGTCATCAAGCGCGCATCGCGGTAGAAGCGCTCGACCGGATACTCCGTGCTGTAACCGTAGCTCCCCAGCACCTGGATGGCGTTGCGGCAGATGCGCTCGGCCGCCTCGCTGGCGAAGAGCTTGGCCTGCGCTGCTTCCCGGCTGAAAGGCAGACCCTTGGCCTTCAACCAGGCGGCGTGCATCACCAGCCAGTGCGCCGCGTCGATTTCGGTGGCGGCGTCGGCCAACAAGAACTGAATCCCCTGGTGCGAGGCGATCGGGACGCCGAAGGCCGGCCGCTCGATGGCGTAGCGCAGCGCTTCCTCGAGGGCGGCCCGGGCGATCCCAACCGATAGGGCGCCGATCGAAACGCGGCCCCCGTCGAGAATCTGTAACGTCTGCCGTAAACCATCCCCCGCAGCGCCGAGCAAGTTGTCGGCAGAGATGCGGACGCCGTCATAGGTCAAAGCATGTGTCGGTGAGGCGCGCACGCCAAGTTTGTGCTCCGGGGGATGGACCGTGAGGCCACGTGCGGTGCGCGGCACGACGAAGAGCGACAGCCCATGCTTGCCGGCGCTGGGATCGGTGCGGGCCAGCGTGACGATGACCTCGGCCACACTGGCGTTGGTAATCCAGGCCTTGGCGCCGTTCAGCACCCAGGCGTCCCCCTGACTCTCGGCGCGCGTCTGGACCGAGCCGGCCAGATCGGATCCGCCGGTCGGCTCGGTGAGGGCCAGCGCCGCCAGCCCGCGTTCCCCCATCGCCAGCCCCGGCAGCCAGCGTGCCTGCTGTTCGGAAGTGCCGAACAGCGCGATCGGGGCGCAGCCCAGGCCATTGTGCGCTGAGACCGAGAGGGCCGTGCCGCCGTCGGCCCAGCCGAGCTCCTCGATCGCCAGGGCCGCCCCGACGGCGTCCACGCCGGCCCCGCCCAGAGCCTCAGGGATGTTCAATCCTAGGAGGCCGATGGCGGACATCTTGCGGAAGGCTGCTTCGTTGAAGCGCGCCTCCCGATCGAACTCGGCCGCCGTGGGCCGAATCTCCTTGTCGGCGAACTCGTGGACCGTTGCGCGCCACAGTTCGTTTTCTTCGGTGAGATTGAAATCCATGCGGGTGCCCTCCGGGGGTGAGGAGAGAGTGGAGAGAGGCGCGACTCGAGAGGGATTCTACATCCGTGGCAAATCCTCGCGCCGTACGAGGCGCACCCCCTTCGATGTCATTCCGAGCCCCGTCCTGAGCTTGTCGAAGGGCGGGGCGAGGAATCCCCGAGGCGCGGCTGGGCTCCGCGCCCGCGAGTGCGAGAGGGAGAGGATCATGGGGATTCCTCGGCCCCGCGTTGCTGGTGTCCCGCAACAGTGGGCAAACGCTCGGGGCCTCGGAATGACATGATCTGGGATCGCACCCGGACGAGGGAGCGGCTGCGATGGAATGGAAATCAGGTGCTCGGTCGGCGCGCCGCCTCGCCGGCCAGGACGATCGCCTCCAGCGACTCAGGATTGACGAGCGACGACGTGTCACCCAGATCCTCGCCAAGATAGGCGGAACGAATCACCCGGCGCATGACCTTGGCGTTGCGCGTCTTGGGTAGGTCCGGGACGAAGCAGAAGGTCTTCGGCGCCAGAGGCTTGCCGAGCTCGGCGATCACACGCTCCCGCATCGCCTGCTCGAGGGCCGGGGTCGGGGAGAGGTCGGGACGCAGGACGCAGAAACAGACCACGACGCTGCCCTTCATCGCATCCGGCACGCCGACGACGGCGGCTTCGACGACTTCCGGCTGCTCGACCAGAATCGACTCGACCTCGGCCGGACCCAGCCGTTTGCCGCCGACCTTGATCGTGTCGTCGGATCGCCCCAGGATGTACCACATGCCGTCGCCGTCGATCGCCGCCCAGTCGCCGTGGACCCAGATCCCGGGCCAGCGGCTCCAGTAAGTCGACTCGTAGCGCCCCGGGTCCTTCCAGAAACCGCGCGTCATCCCGATCCACGGCGCCTTGATCACCAACTCGCCTACCTGACCTCGCACGGGGCGCCCGGCCTCATCGAAGACGTCGGCGGCGATGCCGGGGCAGGGGGCCGAAAAGGCGCACGGTTTGAGCGGGAGCAGCGGGTTCCCCATCAGGATCCCACCCGAGATTTCCGTGCCGCCCGAGTAATTGATGATCGGCCGGCGCGATTCACCCGGCACCTCGAACAGCCAGCGCCAGGGGTCGGGATTCCACGGTTCACCGGTCGATCCGAACAAACGCAGGGAAGAAAGGTCGTGAGCACGCACAGGCCCCTCGCCCAGCGGGGCCAGCGCCCGGACGAGAGTCGGCGACAGTCCAAGGGCTGTCAGCCGATGGCGTTCGACCATCGCCCACAGGCGATCGGGCCCGGGGTAATCCGGCGCCCCGTCGAACAGGAGCATCGTGGCGCCTAGCAGCAGCGAGCCGAACACGAGCCAGGGGCCCATCATCCAGCCCATGTCGGTGACCCAGAAGACCCGCTGCCCCGGCTGGACGTCGGTGCCGAAAGCCATGTCCTGGGCCGCCTTCACCGGGAAGCCGCAGTGCGTGTGGACGGCGCCCTTCGGCCGTCCGGTCGTGCCGGAGGTATAGATCACCATCAGCGTGTCTTCGGCCGCCGTCGCCTCGGTCGGAGCGTTCGCCGGTTGGTGCTCGATCCACTCGTGCCACCACTGGTCGCGGCCGGGCTGCATTGCCACCGGATCGCCGGTGCGCCGCACCACGATCATGCGCCGCAGCGAGGGGAGGCGCGCGGCCGCCTCGTCCGCCACCGGCTTGAGGAAGACGGTCTTGCCCCGGCGAGGCATGGCGTCCGCCGTGAACAGGAGGCGCGCTTCGGCGTCGGCCAGCCGGGCGGCGACCGCGCCGGCGCCGAACCCTGAGAACAAGGGCAGGATGACCGCGCCGATCTTGGCCACCGCCAACATCGCCACAACGATCTCGGGCGTCATCGGCAGGAAGAGCCCGACCACGTCGCCCCGACCGAGCCCAAGGTCCCGCAGCCCGTTAGCGGCCTGGCTCACCTGGGCGGCCAGTTCAGCGTAGCTCAGGGACCGTGTCGTGCCTTCCTCGCTTTCATACAAGAGAGCCGGCTGCGCGGACGTCGGTCCGTCGAGATGCTTGTCCAGGCAGGAGGTGACGATGTTGAGCATTCCGCCGACGCACCAACGCGGCCAGGCCGGACCCCGCGACGGGTCGAGGACCTGGGTGTAGGGCGTGGCGAAACGGATGTCGAGGTAACGGAGGACGGCGTCGGTGAACCAGGCCGGGTCGGCCGCCGAACGATCGAGCAGCTCGGAAAAACCGCCCACCCGATACGCCGCCATGAAGCGGCCGAGGTGTGTGGCGGAGGCGGAAGCCGCATCGGGGGTCCACACGATCGGACCCCCGAAGTCGAAGTCAGTCAAACGGTCCCCCCAGCTCGGTCATCGTCACGGTCCGGTGATCTGCGAGTACCAGTAGCCGAGCATCTGGCCCGCCGGCTTGCCGTTGACCGAGGCCGACTTATCGTGCAGCGCCACCGGTGGATAGTAGCGGCGGGCGTAGAAGCCCTGGATCTCGTCGCGGGCGTAAGCTGCCAGGATGACGGCATTGAGCGCGTCGGATTGCTCGGCCAGATCGAGAGCCAGATCGGGCTCGGGATCGGCGCCGGCATCGAACGATTGCGGTGGGCGACAGCTGCCGTCAACCATGGCGGCGCAGGCCGTGGCGCCTCCGTCGATCGAGAGGTACTCGACGCTCAGCACGATCGGTTTGCCTTCGAGCGCCGGATCGGCCAGGAGCGACCCGTCGAGAGCGGAATAGGCCGCCGCCTGCATATCGGCCGCAGGAAGCTCGAGGCCCTCGCCGAGTGAGACGTGCCAGTAGACGTGGACTTCATCGACGGCGTCGAGGAACGGCGGCGCCGGCTGAAGCGTGCGACCGAAGTCGATCTCAAAGGCCAGCGGCCCGTGGTAGACGGAGCGGACCTCCTCCAACAGGGTTCGCCAACGCGTTTCGGCATCGACCGGCGCCCCCGACGGCGATCCGTCGGCCAGCACGCCGCCGGGAAGCGCCGGGGCCACCTCCGGCCCGCCGACCACCAGCTTGGAGGCCCCGGCGCGTTCCGCCAGCGCGGCGTAGGTCAGCAAGAAAGAACGGTAGCGCTCGAACCAGACCGTCCACCAGGCGCCGTCGCGCGGCGCTTGCTCCCACCAGTCCTCCAGCGAACCGTCGGGCACGATCAAGGCCGGATGCAGCCCGGCCTGCAACCCGAGCCCGGCGGCCTGATCGATTTGCCGGACCAGCTCGTCGCCCAACGGTGCGTGCTGTGTGTCGAAGAGAATCTGAGGGACCGGAGCATTCTCCTGCAGCACCCAGGCCGGCGAGAAGAGAACAGCATTGGCGCCGCTGTCGGCGATGGTGCTCAAGGAAGGCGCGGCGCTCGACAACCAGGTTGGCGTGTAGGCCGGAGCAACTTCGTACCCGACTTCGTAGTCGGCGCGCGGCGTGATCTCCGGTGCGACGACGACGGCGCCGCCCAGGTCCGCCTGCCACCACGACCACCCGTTGACCGTATCGTTCAGGCTTTGCGGAGTGCCCGAAGGCGTGGCCGGCCGCCCGGTCGGATCCGCGCCGGGAGTCTCGGTATCGTCGGCGATGCCGCACAGCTGGTTGCGGCAATACCGGTAGCCGAGGCTCCTCCCCGACTCCAGCGGGCTGAACAGGCTGTAGCTCCATTCGGCTGGACCGGCGGGCCACATCGGAATCGCCTCGTACCAGGTCGACGGCCGGAGCTGAAGGCTCACCTGATCGGCCGGCGGCAGACCGTCGGCGGAGGTGATGTGGAAGCTGACGGCTTCGCCCGACGGCCCGTGCCACGTCGAGACGACATCGTCCAGCGTGAGGTCGGTCTGCGGCAGGACAACCTGCCGCGTCAGGCTGCCGCCCGATGCCGCGCGTTCGGCGTTCCAGGTCCCGTCGCCGAGCGTGTAGCGATAGCGCAGGTCGGCGCCGCCGTAGAGTTGGACGACAGCGAGATAGTGCGTCGGATCGACTTTCACCAGTTGCGGCATGTGGCCGACGCTGCCGCTCGGTCCTCCAGAAAGCCCGGCGAAGGTGTTGCCGAGGCCGAGGACGTTTCCGGCGACACGCAGCGGCACGTCGCCCGGCGTGTCGGGGGGGACGGTGGCTTGAAAGGTGACCACGATCGGTGGGGCGGAGGTCATCGCCAAGACGGCGGGCGTCTCGCTCTCGGCGGCAATAATGGCCCCTTGCTGCGCGGGGAGGTAAGCGCCGCTTGGGCTGAGGGCCACCAGGGTATGCAGGCCGGGCGCCAGGTCATCGATGCGGAACCCGCCCTGACCGTCGCTGAAGGCCGACCGGCCGCCGACGCTGACCAGGATGTCCGCCAGGGCCGCGCCGGTGGCGGCATCGGTCAACCTCCCGACGACCCGACCCGTCGACAGGTTCTCCGGCGCGTCGACCCAGGTGGCGATGACGTCGTGGATCTGCGTTGCGCCGTCGACCAGCGCCAGGCGCGTGACGATCGCATTGCCGCGCGCATCCCCTTCGACGGTTGGGTCGGGGGCGGTGCGCGCGTAGCGATAGTACAGCACGCTCCCCGAGGGCGGCGTCAACTCAACCGACCAGGTTCCGGCGCCGTCCCCCTGCATCGCCACGACCGAGGCCGGCGCCGAGAAACCGGCGAGCTCGTCGAAGAACTCGACCTGCAGCGCCGCATTCGTAGGCGTGGAAGGTGGAGCCACCGCCCACAAAGTGACCTCGGCCGCCGGCAGCGGCGTGGGCGAGGGGGCTTCCAGCGGAAGCGGACCGGAGGGCCCGCCGATGAGCGTGCACGAAGCGACAGCCAGCGCTCCGCCGAACAATGCGGCCAAGGCGAAGAAGCGTTTCATGCGGTCTGACCAATCTCCTGAATAAGCTGGGCGCACAA
>CAZMVJ010000095.1:0-10564 GCA_964569445.1 uncultured Anaerolineaceae bacterium
CAGCAGTCTTCACCCTGCGGCTCGGAGGTCCATTCCCCACCGGCGCTCGTGCGGGTTCTCACTCATGCCCCCGCTCGCTGGCCGCCGCTTCGGTGGGTACTCGTCCTCGTCGAAGCCTGTGACTATTCGATTACGGATTAGATTACTCCGCTTTCCGGTTCAAAGTCAAGAGGGCGTTCCCCCGCTGAGCCCTGCGCCCTTCGACTGCGGCCGCAGCCGCGCGTTCTTGCCGGTGAAGGCGCGGGGCGGCCTCCGCTCAGGGAGGTCGCGATCTTTCATGGGAAGGTTGCTCCCCGCGCTGAGCGGAGCTACGTCCGAGGCTCGGCGAGGGACGTAGCGCAGTCGAAGCGCGCCCTATGCGGAGCCCTTCGCCCTTCGACTGCGGCCGCAGGCGCGGGTTCTCGCGGGAGAAGGCGAGGGGCAGCCTCCGCTCAGGGAGGTCGCGATCTTCTATGGGAAGGTGCCCCCGCGCTGAGCGGAGCTACATCCCGAGGCTCGGCGAGGGACGGAGCGCAGTCGAAGCGCGTGACCACTGACCACTGGCCACTGGCCACCGGCCACCGACCACTGGCCACTGACCACTTCTTCAATACACCGGCAACTTCGGGTCGACCCGCTGCGCCCAGGCGTTGATGCCGCCGCGCAGGTTCTTGATCTTGCGGAACCCGGCGCCGGCCATCAGCTCGACGGCGCGGGCCGAACGTCCGCCGCTCTTGCAGAAGAAGACGATCTCGTCGGCGCTGTCGAGTTCGTGCATGCGCGCCGCCAGCGAGCCGAGCGGGATCAGCTCGGCCTGCGGCAAGCGCGAGATCTCGAGCTCGTGCGGCTCGCGCACGTCAACCAGCCGAACTGGATCCCCGCGCTTGAGGCGCTCTGCCAGCTGCTCCGGTTCGATCTCCCACTCCTGGGCCAGGCTCTCTCCCTCACGGTCGTGTCCCGGCACGCCGCAGAACTCTTCGTAGTCGATGAGCTCGGTTACTTCGGGCGAGGCCGAGCACACCCTACAGGCCGGGTTCTTGCGCAGGCGAACGCGGTCGAAGGTCATCGCCAGAGCATCGAAAAGGAGCAGCGTCCCGATCAGGGGCTCGCCGATGCCCAGCAGCACCTTCAAAGCCTCGGTCGCCTGCAGCGTCCCGATCGTCCCGGGCAGCACGCCGAACACTCCCCCCTCGGCGCACGACGGCACCAGGCCGGGCGGCGGGGGCTCGGGGAACAGGCAGCGATAGCACGGCCCGCGGTCGGCCCAGAAGACGCTCACCTGGCCCTCGAAGCGAAAGATCGAGCCGTAGACGTTGGGCCGGTGCGTCAGCACGAACAGGTCGTTGACCAGGTAGCGCGTCGGGAAGTTGTCGGTTCCGTCGAGGATCAGGTCGTAGCCCTGGCTGATCCGCATGGCGCTCTCGGAGGTGAAGGGCTCGTCGTAGACGTCCACCTGGATCGACGGGTTGATGTCGAGCAGACGCCGCCGGGCCGACTCCACTTTGCGTTCGCCGAGGGCCGATGTGCCGTGCACGATCTGGCGCTGCAGATTGGTGAAATCGACGACGTCGTAGTCGACCAGCCCCAGCCGGCCGACGCCGGCCGCCGCCAGGTACATCCCAGCCGGGGAGCCCAGGCCGCCGGTGCCGACGAGCAGGACCGAGGAGGCCTTGAGTTGGCGCTGGCCTGCCAGCCCGACCTCGGGCATCAGCAGGTGTCGCGAATAGCGCAGGATTTCCTCGCGGGTGAGGGCTGGGCCGTCACCCGAATCGGGCGGTCGATCCATGCGGTTTCCCTTCCTCCGTGCCGGGGCGGGAGACGACAGCCGCCTCTGGCGCTCGGGCCGATTCTAGTCCCGGGTCGATTTCCGCCAGTTGGGCCATCAGCCTGTGCTCGGGCGTCGGCCCGTGGTTGACCCGCCGCGGGCGGCCGGCGGAATCGATCACGAAAGTCGTCGGTACGGCCAGGACCCCCCAGGCGTCCGCCAAATGCGGCTTCTCCGTCGCATCGACCTCCAGGATCTGCAATCGTCCCAGAAATCGTCCCTCGAGGCGTGCCAGCGCCGGCTTCTGCTCGGTCTCGCAGGGAGAGCAGCCCGGCGCCGTGAAGTACAGTACCGCGGGCAGGCCGCGCCGGTAGCCGATGGAGTGCAGCCCGGCCACGTCCCGCTTGCGCGCTGCCCGCCGCTGGACGAGCCACCAGGTCGCCATCACCGCGGCGGCGAAGACCAACAGGATCAGCGCGCGCTCAACCATCGGTCACGCTGCCGGCCGTCTTCCCGGCAGGGCGCCGGGCGGCGGAGATTTCGAGAAGCCGGGGACGTGCAAGCGCGCCAGCCAGTAGTAGATAGCGCAGCCGACGCAAACGCCGGCGAACAGATTGACTGCTGCCAGCAGAGCTACCAGCGCCGCCAGAATCCACCCGGCGCCGGGCCACCCGACGGCGAAGCCCAGCGTGGACAGGCCTAGGAAGACCCCGCCGAGCAGCTGGGCGAAACGATGCGGCTCGGGGTTGTCCGACACGATGTCCGGCCTCAGCCAGCCGGGACGCCGCAGCCACGAGTAGAACCAACCGAAGGCGGGGCGCGTGCGCGCCGCACCGATCAGCATCAGCAGCCCGACGGCCGCCACCACAACGGGAGCGTCGGCAATGTAGGCCGCTATCAGCAGGCCGATGATCACCGCCTGGTTGGTGCGCAGCGCGGCGTGGTCCACCGGTCGCAGCGGCGGACCTCCGCGCCCACCGGCGATGCTGGGAACGATTATCACACGGTCGTCGGGCGCCAGAGCCGTTGCCTCACCCTGCAAGCTGCGGATATCCTGGTCGTTGACGAAGACGTTGACGTAGGGCCGCAGATGGCCGTCGCCGTTGAACAGGTGTGGAGCGAGGGCCGGGAAGCGGGAGGTCAGGTCCTGCAGCGCCGCCGTCACCGAGGCCCCGGCGCATTCGATCTCCTTGTGGCCGTCGGTATAGGGGCGCAATGGCGTAGGAATGCGAACGGTACTCATGGTTTCCCTTTAC
This sequence comes from uncultured Anaerolineaceae bacterium, assembly GCA_964569445.1. Classification (GTDB taxonomy): domain Bacteria; phylum Chloroflexota; class Anaerolineae; order Anaerolineales; family E44-bin32; genus DATEVL01. Next base: position 3,001 of record CAZMVJ010000095.1, read on the forward strand.
GGTGGGCAGGAAGGTCGTGGGTAGAAAGGTCCAGGGTCTCCTGATCGAACCGGCTGCGGTCTTCCGCCAGGCGCCAGGCGCGGTTCTCGACGGCGGCGCCCGAGTCGACGCGGACGATCAGGTAGGTGTAGAAGGGCAGCGCCTGATCGAGATCGAAGGCCGAGGGCTGGGCCGGATGATCGGGGTGAGAGTGGAAGATCCCCAGGATCATCAGCCCTTCCTGCTCGGCCCGATCTTCGGCCGCGATCAGATCGCGCGGCTCGAGGCGATAGCGGTGGTGGCGCGCCCCGGCTTCCCAACGGTTGGCCAGGGTGATGACCTGGGTGATGCGGCGACGATCCCCGTCGTCGACGGACCCCAGCAGGAGCCCGGCGGCTTCCTCGGGATAGGTCGCTTCGGCGTGTCGCCGGATCTCGTCGGCCAGGTCGGAGGCAAGGACGAGGGTCACGGCCGGGTCCAGAACTCGTGGCCCAGGTACTTGAGGCCCGAATCGGGAAAGAGCACGACGACCACGCCGCGTTCGAGGCCGGCAGCCAGGCGCAGCGCGGCGACGGCGGCGGCGGCGGCGGAGACACCCACCAGCAGACCTTCCTCGCGGGCGAGGCGCCGCGCCATCGCATAAGCCTCTTCAGTCTCGACGGCGATCATCTCGTCGACGACGGTCGGGTCATAGATCCCCGGGATGGGGCTGGTGGCGAGATGCTTCAGGCCTTCGAGACCGTGCAGCGGCGTCGCCGGCTGCACGCCGACGGTGCGGACTCCGGGCGCGTGTTGGCGCAGGAATCGACCGGCGCCGGTCACGGTTCCCGTCGTGCCCAACCCGGCGACGAAGTGGGTTAGTCGGCCGTGCGTTTGCGAGAGCAACTCCGGGCCGGTGGTGCGGAAATGCGATTCCCAGTTCGCCGGATGGTTGTACTGGTCGGCGTAGTAGAACAGGTCCGGCTGCTCGGCCGCCATCTGCGCCGCCACCTCCCGCGCCCCATCCGAGCCTTCCGTCGGATCGGTGAGCGTGAGCTGGGCGCCGAGGGCGCGCAGCATCGCCAGGCGCTCGGCGCTGGCGTTGGCCGGGAGGGCCAGGTGGACGGGGAGGCCGAGCGGGGCGGCCAATGTGGCGTAAGAGATCCCCATGTTGCCCGAGGTCGAGTCGAGCAGGATCCGTCCATCATCGAGAGCCCCGCGGTCAAGGGCCTGACGCAAGATGGCATAGGCCGGGCGGTCCTTGACCGAGCCCGACGGGTTGGTCCACTCAGCCTTGGCCCAGATCTCGACGGAGTCGATGAGCCCGGTCGTGATCCGCTCCAGGCGAACGAGGGGCGTGTTGCCGACGCGCGGCATGGTGGTGCGCGCAAGTTGGATCGATGTCGGAGATGTAAGCGAAGTGGCGGTCATTCCGTCCTCATGAAAAAAAAGCGGCCAGCGGACGGAGACGAGAGTCCCGCGTCCGCACGTCCCAAGGGATCGTGCGGGAGCGGGGCGCCGCCGTGGCTGGCCGGTTGGGGCGCTTGGCCGCTCCCGCTAGGGACAGGAGCAGAGGAGGAAGTAGAAGACCACCGTGGATTTCTCTGATAATCTTCATCAATATTATCATGTCTGGAGAATGGCTGTCAAGCTGGGCAGATCTGCGCTGGTTCGAGCCCGGGCGGCACAGTCCTTGCTGAGTAGGGTGACTGTTTTCCTGTCGTGCCAACCTGCCTGGTTGATATAATGACGGCCACAAGGAGACATCGCCCCTGATGTCGAACCGTCGGGCCCCGGATATGGGGGAGGGTGAAAGCGCGCCCCTGGCTCGGGGCGTGCTCCGCCATATGGGCGTGGTCTTCACGGCCGCCGCCGTTTTCGCCACGGCGTTCACCGCTTGGACCCCTGCCAGCCTCTCGCCCGGCGAGTTCGTCGAGCAGCTGCTGGAGGCCGCCTCCGCCAGGCCGGCCGCCGTGGAGCCATCCGCCGGCGGCGAGATCGTCCCGGCCGAGAGCAGCGTGCGGGTCGGGATCGTCGCCGGGCATTCCGGGCCGTATCCGTCCACCGGCTACGTCGATCCGGGAGCAGTCTGTGACGACGGTCTCACCGAGTTGGAAGTCAACCAGAACATTGCCAATCTGGTCGTCCGCTCGTTGCAGGCGGCAGGCTACAACGCCGAGCTGCTGCAGGAGTGGGATCCGCGCCTGACGGGGTACCGCGCCGTCGCCCTGGTCTCGATCCACGCCGACTCGTGCGTTTTCGTCAGCGACGACGCCACCGGATTCAAGGTCGCCGCCGCGCTCGACACCGCCATCCCCGACCGGGCCGGCCGCCTGGTGGACTGTCTGGCGGACCGCTACGGCGCCGCCACCGGCCTGCCCTTCCGCGCCGACAGCATCACCCGCGACATGACGGAGTACCACTCCTTCTACGAAGTCCACAGCGACACGCCGGCAGCGATCCTGGAGACCGGCTTCCTCTACCTCGATCGGGAGTTCCTGACGCGCGAGCCCGAGCGGGCCGCCCGGGGGATCGCCGAAGGAATCCTGTGCTACATCAACAACGAGCCGGCGGCGCCGCCTGATTCGCCATGAGCGACCCGGCGGCGACGCTGCGGATTCTGCTCGAGCAGGCGAGGGTCGCCCTCGGCCGGGGCGACAAGGTTGCCGCCCGCCGTCTGGCCCGGCGCGCCGTTCGCCTCGATCCGCACAGTGAGGCCGCCTGGCTGACGTTGGCGGCGGTGTCCGAACCGCGGCCGGCGCTGGCCTACGCCGCGCGCGCCCTGGAAGTCAATCCGCGCAGCCAACCGGCGCGGCGGGCGATTCGCTGGGCGGTGCGCCAGCTGCCGCGGCGCGAGCGGCCCGAAGCCCTGCGCGAGCTCCGACTGCCGACCTCGCTGGCGGTCCGGGTAGTGCCGCTGGAGGCGCTGACGTCGCGCCGTTTCTTCTCACCACGCGCCGCCGTCCCGGCGTTGGCGATCGTCGCCGCCGTCGGCCTGTGGGCCGGCAGCCCGCCCGCCGACGCCCGCCAGCCGCAGCAGGAATCGTCGCCGGTCGCCAAGGCCAGCTTCACCCCGACGCCAACCGATACGCCGACCCCGACCCCAACCCCGACTTGGACGCCGACCCCGACCGCAACGCCTACGCCGACGGTGACGCCGACGCCGACCCCCCGTCCGAATGTCTCCTGGGTCTACTCCGAGAATCCGGCCGAGCTGGCCGACGAAGGCCGCTGGATCGATGTCGACCTGAGCGAGCAGCGGGTGACGGCCTACGAAGGGGACCAGGCGGTGCAGTCGTTCATCGTCTCGACCGGCACCCGCTTCCATCCGACGCTCACCGGTCAGTTCCGGATCTATGTCAAGTACCGGGCCACGCCGATGGCCGGCCCGGGATACTACCTCCCTGGCGTGCCCTTCACGATGTACTTCTACCAGGGTTACTCCCTGCACGGCACCTACTGGCACGACAACTTCGGGACGCCGATGAGCCACGGCTGCATCAACATGCGGACTCCGGAAGCCGAATGGCTCTTCGGATTCGCCTCGGTCGGGACGCTGGTCAATGTCCATCCCTGACCGCCCGGCGTTGGATCGCCTTCCGCTCGAGCTGCCGAAGCGAGTGTCGCGGCGGGAATTCCTCCACCTCTCGGGAATGGGGTTGCTCGGCCTGGGCGTCCCGCTGCGCTGGACCCGTTCCAACCTCGAGGCTAGCGACGGCCAACTGGGCCGCATCCTGATCGAGAAAGCGGACATCTACGTCGAGCCGACTTTCCTGGCGCGCCACGTCAAGACGCTGTGGCGAGACGAGGTCAACCCGATCCTCTCGGCGGTGATGGGCGATCCCCGGCCGGAGACGAACCGGGTCTGGTACGAGCTCGAGAATCTCGGCTTCGTCCATTCCTCGGCGGTCCAGCCGGTGCGGGCCGAGCTGCAGAAACCTCTGCGCTACGTTCCCTACCTGGGAACGCTGGCGGAGGTGACGCTGCCGTATATCGAGTCCTATTGGGAGCCGAGCAAGAAGGGCAAGCATGCCTACCGCTTCTATTACGCTTCGACGCACTGGGTGAACGGGCTGTCGTGGGACCAGAAGGACCGGGCCTGGTATCGTATCTATGACGACCGCATCGGCCAGCACTACTTCGCCATGGCGGAAGGTCTGCGTCCGGTGCCGCTGGCGGAGTTGACGCCGATCTCCCCGGAAGTGCCTGCGGCGGAGAAGCGGATCGAAGTCAGCCTGCTCGAGCAATCCGTCCGCTGCTACGAAGGATCGACCGAGGTCTTCACCGCCCGCATTTCGAGCGGCACCCTGAACGATGCCGGCGATGCCTACACCCCGACCGGGGCGTTCAACACGTTCCGCAAACGCGGCTCGCGGCACATGGCCGCCGGCAACTTGGCCACCGGCTATGACCTGCCCGGCGTCCCCTGGGTTTCCTACATCACGCAGGAAGGAATCTCCTTCCACGGCACCTACTGGCACAACGACTACGGCACGCCGCGCAGCCACGGCTGCCTCAATATGACCCCGTCCGCCGCCAAGTGGCTTTACCGCTGGACCCACCCGATCGTGCCCGGCAACCTCGACGAACTGTGGACCGAGGGCGGCACGGGCGTGCGGATCGTCGATTAGGCAAGGATCCTCCAGACGCCAACCCGAACCTCCGCGCTGAGCGGAGCGCCGCGCCGGAGGCGCGGCGCGCAGTCGAAGCGCGCCCGTGAGCCAAACGCCCTTCGACCGTTCGACTCTGCTCAGGGGATCCCCTCCGGCCCTTCGATATCATCCCGAGGCGTTGCGAGGGACTGCGGCCGCGCCGGCGCGCCTCTCGCGTGTGATGAAGCGAGGCGGCCTCCGCTCAGGGAGATCGCGGGAGATGGATTGAGGCGGCTCCGCGCTCGAGCGCTACGATGGGAAACGTGTGAGGTGCGTGGCGGGGAGGGGGAAGAGGTTTGAAGGGAGGGGGGAGCGTAGCTCCCCCCTCCCTTCAAAGAACAATCCCCCTCCCCCTGCGCGAATCCCGAGGACGCGGAGCCCGGCAGCTGCAGGGGGAGGGGTAAGGGGTGGGGGCTTGAGGATGAGCCGCACAACTTCCCGGATCTGTGGCCAGCCCCCTGCACTTCCCGTTGCTCGGATTCCGTATCCCATTAGAATTGTCGGATGGCCCGTCATGCCCTTTTCGGCGGCTTGGTCGTCGACCAGACCGACAGCCCGGTGCCGGTGGTGACCGTCGGCGACGAGGCCTTCTACGTTGTCGACGATCAGGGCTTCCGCCGCCACATCGAAAGCGAGCGAGTCGACCGCCAGGTCCTGGCAACGCTCAAAGAGCGAATCGAGGGCCACGAAGACTTCATCAGCCGCGGCACGATGGAGCTGATTGGCCAGGAAGACATCTTCACCAAGGCGGCCATCGAGGCTTCACTGCACAACCTGGAAGCGCAGTTCGACCAGCTGCTGGCGCAGGGGCTCCCCGAGGACGCCCGGGCCTGGCTGGGGATGATGGGGTTCCGCGTGGTGATCGACCTGCACGGCGAAGTAGTGCGGGTCGAGGAGCCGCCGGGGGCGCCCGACCCGGACGAGTGACGGCCGGGAAGGGTGCAGCTCGCTTATACACCGCTTATGCCGGCGTGCTACAATGCGCGGGGTTGGGATGAGGTGACAGGTTGAGTCTCTCCGAGCATATCGTCGACGTGAATGAGTCGACCTTCGGCGACGAAGTCCTCCAGCGCTCGTTCGACGTCCCGGTCATCGTGGATTTCTGGGCGCCGTGGTGCGCGCCCTGCCGCACGCTGGGCCCGATTCTCGAGCGGGCGGCGATCGAGGCCGGTGGAGCATTCCGCCTGGCGCGAGTGAACGTCGACGACAATCCCCAGCTATCGATCCGCTTCGGAGTCCAGGGGATTCCCGCAGTGAAAGCCTTCCGGCAAGGGGAAGTCGTAAGCGAGTTCGTCGGCGCCCAACCCGAGCCGGTCGTCCGCAGATTCCTGGAGCGGATCGCCCCGGCCGAAGTCGATGCCGCCCTGGTGAGGGCGCTCGGCCTGCAGGCCGCCCGACACTGGGTCGAGGCCGAGGCCGCCTTCCGCGAGGTCTTGGAGCGCGAGGAAGCCAACCCGGCCGCCAGTCTCGGGCTGGTGGAGTGTCTGCTGATGCAGGGCCGCGGTCGGGAGGCCAAGGCCGTGCTCGTCGATTTCCCTCCGAGCACGGAGTGGGCCACGGCCGAAAAGCTGCGGCCGTTGGCGGACCTGCTGGCCGAAGCCGCCTCGCTCGAGCCCGTCGACCCGGACGATCCCGTCTTGGCGCAATACCTCCAGGCCGGGCGCCTGATCGCCCGCGGTAACCTCGAGGCGGCGATGGACGGGCTGCTCGACGTGCTGCGCAGCGACAAAGACTACCGCGGCGGGCAAGCACGGCTCGCCCTGTTGGGCTTGTTCGCCCTGCTCGGCGACGAGGATCCCCTGACCCGATCGTACCGGGACGAGTTGGCGTCGATCTTGTTCTGAAAAAGAGCCGGGTCGATCAGCCCCCCGTGAGCTTCAAGCTCGCGGGGAGGTTTGACTGAGAGATGGTAGGGGCACGGCATGCCGTGCCCCTACGGTTTTCTGTATGGGACAGGCCCAGGTGCGCCTTTGCCCCACGAATCAATTCTCTGCCCTGCGGCGGGACCCTAGCCAATGACAGGCTACTTCGGCACAACACCCCCAAGCGCCAGCGTCCCCCACGTTGTCGGGTTCAGGAGCTTGCGCGTCGAGACGCTGGAGACCATCGATTGCTGGGCGGTGGTGCCGGCGGCATCGTTGTCCGAGATCGACAGCACGAAGCCGTAGCGCGCGCCCTCGGCCGGCGTCAGCGAAAACGTCGTCCACGGGATGCGGGCTTCCAGCTCGTAACCTTGCGGTGTCGTCTTGCCGGCCACCGTCACCGTCGTCAGAGACGTCTGTTTCGACGCCGGATACCACCGATAGGACTGCGGTGCGATTCCGGCGAAGTTGCCGGCAGACATCCCGATCTGATAGTCGTCGGCGGACAGCGAGGCGGTGTAGAAGTCGGCCGGCAGATCGGCGTCGAGCTGCACTTCGACTTCGTCGCCCATCCAGATGTCATCGCCGGTGGCGCCCTGGACGTACTTGTCGTCGGTAACCCGGACGGCGAGGTAGAGGTAAGCGGCGTCCCATCCGACGGCGAAGACCCCCGAGGCGTCGCTGGCGCCGGTCCAGCGCGAGGCGCCGAACACGATCTGGTCGGCCCTGTACGGGAAGGCGGCCCACTCGCCCAGGTCTCCGTCGATCGCCGGTGCGCTTTCGAGGCGCTCCGCCTGCACGACGATTCCGTTGGGACGGGTGCTGAGGCTGCTGGCGGTCGCCGTCGCCGGAGCCGATGGGCCGGCTGGCGTGACGACCGTCGCCGGGATAGTCGGGGGAGGCGCCGCGGGTGTGGCGCTGGAGGCGCCCGGCGTGGTGGTCGGCGCGAAGACCGCCGTTAACGTTTCGTTGGGCGTCGGGAAGACGAACGCCGTCGGGGGCGCCGCTCCCGGCAGGTCGCAGCTGATGGCGGCCGCCACGATCAGGAGCGGCGCGAGGAGCCAGGTTCGCGGGCGCATGCCAGCCTCCGAT
>CAZMVJ010000096.1:0-10477 GCA_964569445.1 uncultured Anaerolineaceae bacterium
CTCAATCCGTCGTATCGATCGTCTTGGCCCACGCCTGCTCGGCGCGGTACCACTCGACGCAGCGGCTGAGGCCATCGTCGAGCCGCGTCGCCGGCGACCAGTCCAGCCGTGCGCGGGCGCGTGTAATGTCGGCCCAGGTGGCGCGTACATCACCGGGAGCCTCGTCGCGGAACTCCAGACGCGCCCGACGCCCCAGCAAGCCTTCCAGGCGGCCGATGACGTCGAGCAGCGACGTCGGCTGGTCGCTGCCGAGATTGATGACCTCGAACCCGAGCGGTCGGACCGCCGCCACCGTGCCGGCGACGATGTCGTCACGATAGGTGAAATCGCGCTCCTGTCGTCCGTCGCCGTAGAGCAGGAGCGGGCGATCCTCGCAGATCCATTGGATGAAGCGAAACAGGCTCATGTCCGGCCGGCCGGCCGGGCCGTAGACGGTGAAGTAGCGCAGGATCGTGACGTCGAGCCCGTGCAGGTAGTGATAGCTATGGCACAGCAATTCGGCGGCGCCCTTGGAGGCGGCGTAGGGCGAGAGCGGGCGGGAGGTATCGGCGGTCTCGCTGAACGGCCGCGGGTTGCGCGCGCCGTACAGGCTGGAGGTCGAGGCCTGGACGAACTTGGGGATGCCGCGGGCGCGGGCGGCTTCCAGCAGATTGAGGGCGCCGTCGACGTTGGTCTCGAAGTAGATCTCCGGCTTCCGCAGGCTCGGACGCACGCCGGCGCGGGCGGCCAGGTTGAAAATGGCGTCGAAGCGCGTCGCACCCAGAGCCGCCGCCAGCGCCTGGCGATCGGTGATGTCGACGGGCTGGAAAACGAAGGCCGGACGCCGGCGCAAGCGCGCCAGCCGCCACTCCTTCAAGCGCGGATCGTACGCGTCGTTCAGGTTGTCGACCCCGGTCACCCGGTGCCCGTCGTCGAGCAGACGCTCGGCCAGCGCCGCGCCAATGAACCCGGCGGCGCCGGTCACCAGGTACTCGGCCATCAGAGGCGGATGACCTTCGGGTCGTGGACGCCGGCGGCGCCGACGGCGTTGCGCGTGTCGAAGACCAGGACGGAGGCCTCGGCTAGCGCGCGATAGTCGATGGCCGAGTGGTGGGTGACGATCACGACGCAATCGGCGCGGCGGGCCTCGGCCAATAGGTCCGGCACCGAGGACATTCCCCAGCCTTCGTGCTCGATGGCCGGCACGAACGGATCGTAGTAAGTGACCTCCGCCCCTTTGCCCCGCAGCAGTCCAATGACGTCCAGGCTGGGAGATTCGCGCGTGTCACCGATGTCGGGCTTGTAGGCGACGCCGACCACCAGCAGGCGCGACCCCCGCAGTGCCTTGCCCTGCTCGTTGAGCACATCCTGCACGCGTCCGACCACGTGCCGCGGCATGTTGGTGTTGATCTCACTGGCCAGGTCGATGATGCGGGCGTTGTATTTGACGGACTTCATCTTCCACGACAGATACAGCGGATCGATCGGAATGCAGTGCCCGCCCAGGCCCGGTCCCGGCAGGAAGCGCATGAACCCGAAAGGTTTGGTGCTGGCGGCGTCGATCACTTCCCACACATCCAGGCCGAGGCGATCGCACATCAGCGCCATCTCATTGACCATGGCGATATTGACGGCGCGGAACGTGTTCTCCAGGAGCTTCGTCATCTCGGCCACCTCGGCCGACGAAACCCGCACGACGCTGTCCATCGCCGCTTCGTACATCGCCGCGGCGACGGCGGTGCAGGCCGGCGTGATGCCGCCGATGACTTTGGGAGTGTTCTTGGTCGTCCAGTCCGAGCGGCCGGGATCGACCCGTTCCGGCGAGAACGCCAGGAACAAGTCCCGGCCGACGCGCAGCCCGGTCGCCTCCATCTCGGGCTGCACCAGCTCGCGCGTCGTCCCGGGGTAGGTTGTAGATTCGAGGATGACGACCATCCCGGCGTGCAGCGCCGGGCGCAAGGCCTGGGCGGCCGAGACGATGAACGACAGATCGGGGTCGCCCGTCTTGCGCAGCGGCGTCGGCACGCAAATGCTGACTCCGTCCACCTCGGACAGGCGGCTGAACTCGGTCGAGGCCTCCAGACGCCCCGCCCGGACGAGGGCGGCGACGGTCGCCGCCGGGATGTCTTCGATATAGCTTTCGCCGCGAGTGAGGGCATCCACCTTGGCCGCGTCCAGATCGACCCCCACTACGCTGTAGCCGGCTTCGGCCAGGACGACCGCCAGCGGCAGGCCGACGTAGCCCAACCCGACGACCCCAACCCGGGCGCGGCGCGTGCCGAAGCGCGCGATCAGAGACTCGGCGGCGGGCGGCAATTTCGTCTCGTGCGCTACCATGCGAGGTTTCCTCGTTGCTACCGGAATCAGAACAGGCTGAGCTGCTTGGCGTCGGCGGCCGGGTCGGGTTCCGCCGGCGGCGCGGCCGCCGCCTGGAGCAGCGGGCCGAGCGCGGCGAAATCGGCTTCGACCGTGGTCCGCAGGGAAGGTTGGTGGAGGGCGGCCGCCGGATGATACATCGCCACCACCGTCCGCCCGCCGATCTGGCGCGCCTTGCCATGCAGGGCGCTGATGCGGGCTCCGGGGAAGAAGCGCGCCATCGAGAAGCGGCCCAGGGTGACGATGATGCGGGGGTTGATGATGCGGATCTGCGCTTCGAGGTACTTGGCGCAGGCGTCGGTCTCCTCCGGCAGCGGATCGCGGTTCCCCGGCGGCCGGCATTTGACCACGTTGCAGATGAATACCTGCTGACGCGTCAGACCCACGCCGGCCAGCAACTCCTCGAGGAAGCGGCCGGCGGCCCCGACGAACGGCCGGCCCTGCTCGTTCTCGTGGAAGCCCGGCCCCTCCCCGATGAACATGACAGCCGAGTCGGCCGGTCCCTCGCCCGGCACGGCCAGTTTGCGGGCCTGATGGAGCTGGCAATCCGTGCACGACTGGATCGTCGCCGCCAACTGGCGCAGCTCCGTGTCAGCCAGCATTCCCTCGTCCATTCACTCGCACCGCCTCGGTCAGCCGATCGCGCGTCATGAGAATCGCATCTTCGAGATTGTCCTTGTAGTAGTGCGGCCGGCGGCCGGCGACGCGGAATCCGAGCTTGGCATACAGCCGGCGGGCCGGATCGTTCGACACCCGCACCTCGAGCGTCATCAGCTCGGCCCCCTGGCGGGCGGCATGCCGCATCGCCTCGCGCAGGATCCGCTCGCCGACGCCGCGGCGGCGCAGGCCCGGATCGACGGCCAGCGTGCTCAGGTGGGCTTCGTCGATCACCAGCCAGTAGCCGGCATAGCCGGCAATCCGCCGCACGTCGCCCGTCGCCTGCTCGGCCACCAGCAAGTGCGCCGCCGGATTCGTCGTCAGGTCGGAGCGGAAGCTGTTTTCCGACCAGGGCAGCGGGAAGGACAGGCGATCGATGGCCGCCACCGCCGCCACATCGTCGACCGTCATGCTCCGCAGGACGATTCCATCCGGCCCCGCTTTCACGCCTGCCCGCCGTCGGCCGGACCCGGGTACAGGGGAACCAGGGCGACCGGATCGCTGGCCTTGCGCGTCCGCAGCCGCTCCCAACCGATCTGGGCCAACACCGCCGGTCGCCGCAGGCACAGCTCGGGCGGCGCCAGGATGGCATGGCGTTCGGCGAGCGCCTTGCGCATTTCGGAGTCCATCTCGCCGCAGACATACGTCGGGCGGTCGATGGCGTCCATCAGCGCTTGCGCGTCGAGTAAGCGGATCGGGCCGTCGGACGTCCACTTGCGCTTGCTCCATTTGTACCATGCGCCTGCCCAGCGTCCTCTTCCGGCCGAGAGCAGCGCCAGCATGGGTTCGGAACGCGACGGCTGGCCGAAGGCCAGCACTTCCAACGTGGGCACGCCGACGACCTTGAGCCCGCGGCCAAACGCCAGGCCTTTGGCGAAGGCCACGCCGATGCGCAAGCCGGAAAACGAACCGGGGCCGATGGTCAGCGCCAATCCTTCCAGTCGATCCTCCGAGACGCCGATCCGGCGCAGCAGACGCGCCGCCTCGGGCGCCAGCTCGGCCGTGGCGTGACGCGGCGCGGCCCATACCTGTTCCGCCAGGATTCGCTCGCCGTCGGTGACGGCCAGGCCGATCATCTCGGTGGCGGTGTCGACGGCCAGAAGCATGTCAACCGCCGAAGGCGGCCTTGCGGAACTCGCCCAGCAGGCGCAGGTGGACGGCGCCGCCGGCCTCAAATCGCAACGACCGCCTCGAATCGTCGACCCAACTCATGCCGACCCGCAGGTGGTCGGGCGGGACGATCGAGTCGATGTGGGCCGGCCATTCGATGACGACGACCCGACCCTGGGTGAGGACCTCGGCCAGGCCCATGGCGTTCGCCTCGTCCGCCGTCGCCAGCCGGAAGGCGTCGACGTGAACCAGCACCTCGGCGTCGGCCCGGTGGTATTCGTTGACGATGACGAACGTCGGGCTGGTGACCGAGTCCAGCGCTCCCCAACCGCGGCCGATGCCCTGCGTCAGGGTCGTCTTCCCCGATCCGAGGTCCCCGGCGAGGCAGACCAGGTGGCCGCCGTGCAGCATCTCGCCCAAGCGCACGCCGACGCGCCGCGTCTGTTCCGGGCTGTGGCTCAGGAATTCCAGAGTGCGATCGTCGAGAATGGGCATGAGCGGCCGGAATTATACGTCCGGCCTGGGCCGGCCTCCATGCACAGACCGCACCTTCGTCCCGCTTTCTTCTATGCATGCGACGTGATACCATCCGGCCAATGCGCGTCCTGGTCGTCTCCGACATTCACGCCAACCTGACCGCTTTGGAGGCCGTACTGCTCGACGCCGGAACGTTCGATTGCGTCTGGTGTCTGGGCGATCTCGTGGGTTACGGCCCGGATCCCAACGAGGTCATCGAGAGGGTCCGCACGCTGCCGGGTTTGTTGTGCCTGATCGGCAACCACGACCAGGCGGCGCTCGGCATCATCCCCCTGTCGCGTTTCAACTCGGATGCCGGCATGGCGGCGGCCTGGACGATGGAGCACTTGCTCCCGGAAAACACCGCCTATTTGCGCTCGCTCCCCAGCCGCATCTCCTTCGAGGACTTCACCCTGGCCCACGGCAGTCCGCGCCAGCCGGTGTGGGAGTACATCCTCGACGCCAAGGCCGCCGACGGGAATTTCGACGCCTTTTCGACCAACTACTGCCTGGTCGGGCATTCGCACTTGCCGCTGATTTTCCATCGGCCGCGGGGCGACTCCCAGGCGGCCTTCGTCGCCGTCTCGTTGGACCGGCCCCTCGAGCTCGATCCGCGCATGATCCTCAATCCGGGTTCGGTCGGCCAGCCGCGCGATATGGATCCCCGCGCGGCGTATTCCGTGCTCGACATTGACGCCAGCACCTGGCATGCCCACCGGGTGGCCTATGACACGGGCGCCGTCCGCGACCGCATGCTGGCGGCGGGCCTGCCCGAGCGCCAGGCGATGCGGCTGCTGGCGGGCTGGTAGCCGGGAACCTCCGCCCCTCCCCCGGCGTCATACCGGGTGAAGCGTCGGCTTGTCCCGACCAGGAGGAACGCATCATGAAGAAGGTCATCGCCCTTACGCTGCTGGTCCTGGCCCTGCTCCTGGCTGCCTGCTCCACCAGGGGGCTGGCCACCTCGGCCCCCGCCCTCTACGGGCAGCCGGAGGTCGGGTTTGTCGGCGGCGACGCGGCGGTCGGGATGGAGGCGCCTCAGCTGGCGCCCGACCTCGCCCGCCAGGCCCTGCCGTCGGGCGCCAGCGACGTCGACCGATTGGTGATCCAGACGGCCTCGCTGTCGATGGTCGTGACCGATCCGGTGGCCAAGGCGGCCGCCATTCGCCAGATGGTCGAGGGGATGGGCGGCTACGTCGTCTCGTCCTACATCTACAAGTCCGCCTACGGTGACGGTCTGACGGCCGACAATGCCTCGATCAGCGTGCGCGTGCCGGCCGAACGCCTGACCGACGCCCTCGAGCAGATCAAGGCCGACGCCGTCGAAGTGCGCAGTGAGAACATCACCGGCGAGGACGTCACGGCGCAGTACGTCGATCTCGAGTCCCGCCTGCGCAACCTGGAGGCGGCCGAAGAGCAGTTGATGAAGATCATGGACTCGGCCGAGAAGACCGAGGACGTGCTGGCGGTCTACAACCAGCTGGTGAGCGTGCGCGGCGAAATCGAAATGGTGCGCGGCCAAATGCAGTACTACGAGGAATCGGCCGCCTTCTCGATGATCACGGCCGAGCTGATCCCCGACGCCGCCGCCCAGCCGATCGAGATCGGCGGCTGGCAGCCGAAGGGAACGGTCAAGGCGGCGGTGGAAGCGCTCGTCCAGGCCCTCGAGTGGCTGGCCGACGGCGCCATCTGGCTGGCGATCTGCGTCCTGCCGGTAGCCTTGCTCGTCGGTCTGCCGGCCCTCCTCATCGTTCGGGGCGCCCGACGGCGACGGTCGAAGGCGGCCGGGAAGAGCAAGCCCGCCAGCTAGGCTCGTCCCAATCAGGGTAATCGTAGGGGCACGGTCCTGAGCAAAGTCCAAGGACCGTGCCCCAGCTGATTTTTCCAGACGACGTCCTCCGATTTCTCTCAGGGCCGTCCCAGTTTCCAACTTCCATCGGCCCTCTCCGCCAATGTCATTGCGAGCCTCCCCGAGCCCAGGCGAGGGGAGGCGCCTGCCCAGAGCGCAGCGTGGGGTGGAAATCGCCTCCCCTAACCGTCATTGCGAGGAGCCCCGAGCCCCTCGGCTTCGCTCGGGGCATGCTCCGTCGAGGGGCTCCGTGGCAATCTCATCAGCGAAGCGATTGCCACGCCGCCCCTCGCATTCGCTTGGGGCGGCTCGCAATGACAGAGAGTGAGGGGAAAGACGGGCTCACAGAGCCGCGCGCACCTGGCGCGCCAGCTCCCCGAACGGCGCGGTGTGGGTCAGCTCCAGCGTGCGCGGTCGCGGCAACGGGACATCGAGCACCAGGCGCACCTTGCCCGGCCGCGGGCTCAGGACGACCACTTGATCGGCGACGAGGATCGCCTCCGAGATCGAGTGCGTCACCATGACGACGGTCACCGGGCGCGCCGACCAAAGTCGCAGCAGCTCGAACGCCATCCGCTCGCGCGTCAGGGCATCCAGCGCGCCGAACGGTTCGTCGAGCAGCAACATATCCGGCTCGTGAACCAGGGCCCGGCCCAGCGCCACGCGCTGCGCCATGCCGCCGGAGAGGTCGCGCGGCAGCGCTGCCTCGAAGCCGGCCAACCCGACGAACGCCACCATCTCCCGGGCGCGCTGTCGCTGTTCTTCCCGCGGCCGCGCCTGCAGCTCGAGCGGCAGGCGGATGTTATCGAGCGCGCTGCGCCACGGCATCAGGTTGGATTGCTGGAAGACGAAGCCGATCCGGCGTCGCGGGTGCAGCAGCGGCGCCCCTTCGAAGATGACCTCGCCGCCGGTCGGAGGCGTCAGCCCGGCAAGCAACCGCAGCAGCGTCGTCTTGCCGCACCCCGACGGACCCACCACGCACACAAACGATCCACTGCGGACGGACAGGCTGATTCCATCGAGCACGACCAGCGGCGCGTGCGCGTTGGGGAAGATCTTGGACAGCTGACGTGCTTCGAGGATCGGTCCCTCGAAATCGGGACTCATGGAACGAACTCGTTGGTGTAGGCCTGCGCCAGGTCCTGCGGGCCGGCCAGCAGGCCGGCCTCGATCATTACCCGCTGCATGTTCTCCCAGGCGGCGGGCTGGGAGTAGCCGAGTCGATCCGCTTTCCAAAAGAGGAGACTTTCGGCGAGCACCTGTCGCTGGACGGCCTCCGCCTCGCCGCTCAGGCCTTCGACGTAGCCCTTGCAAATCTCGAAAGCCGCATCGGGGTCATCCAGCGTGTCTTGCAGCCCGCGCACGGCGGCGCGCAGCATCCGGCGCACGAGCTCCGGATCGTCGCGCAAGGTCGCCTCGTTGGTGATGATCCCGTTCGAGGCCAGGGTGACGTAGTCGGCGACGCGCAGGACGTTCACCGGGAAACCCTGGCTGGCCAGGACGATCGGTTCGTTGTTGGCGTAGACGACGGCCGCCTCGACCTGGCCGGCCTGCAACGCTTCGGCCTGGGTGAAGCCGATGACCTGGAGGGTCGCCGCGTCCAGCGGCAGGCCGTTGGCCGACATCATGGCGGCATAGCCGACATAGGAGGCGCCACCCAGAAAAGGAATCCCGACCGTCCGTCCCGCCAGGTCGGCCGGCTCTTCGATTCCGCTGGAGGCGGAGGCGGCGATCGCCACCGGATAGTCCTGCCACCAGCCGAGGACGTACACCACCGGCAGATCTTGCTGGCGCGCCAGGAGGACCTGCTCACCCGACGCCAGCGAGAAGGGCAGGTCATTGGCGCCGACAAGCTTGACGCCGTCGGTCTCGAAGGCGTAATCGAACTCGAGCGCCAATCCCTCCTCGGCGAAGTAGCCGCGCGCCTCGGCCACATAGAAAGGCGCGTATTGGACGCTCGGCAGGTAACCCATCGGGAGACGAATCGTCTGCAGCGCTGCCGGAGAGGAGGGAGCGTCCGGCGTGCAGGCGACCGCCAAGACCATCAGGAATGCCGGGATCAGGAGTCTTTTCATGTCAATGATCCTTCTCGACTTCGCGCCACCGTAGCGTTCTTCGTTCGAGCATGGACGCCAGGCTGTACAGGCCGAGCGCCATGGCGACCAGTACCAGCAGCGCCGTGAAGACCAGCGCCGTGTCGTACAGCCCCCGGCCGAGATTGACCAGGAATCCCAGGCCCTCGTCGGCCCCGACGAATTCCCCGACTACGGCGCCGATCACCGCCAGCGTCGATCCGATCTTGAGTCCCCCCAGAAAAAACGGCGCCGCCGCCGGCGCCTCCAGCAGCCGCAGGGTCTGGCTGCGAGTGGCCCGCAGCGAGCGCATCAAGTCGCGCAGGTCATTTGGAACGGAGCGGATGCCGGCGATGGTGTTGATCAGGATCGGGAAGAAGACGATCAGGGCGCTGATCAGGATCTTCGAGGGGCGCCCGGGGCCGAGCCAGATGATCAACAACGGGGCAATGGCTACGATGGGGACCGCCTGGGAGGCAATGATGTAGGGTGACAGCAGGCGCTCGGCGCGCGGCGACTTGGCCAGCCAATATCCCAGCGAGGCCCCGGCGACTACACCCAGCCCCAGTCCGGCGAGGACTTCGGACAGTGTGACGGCCGTGTGCCGTACGAGGGAACCGTCCCGCAACGCGACCAGGAACCGATCGGCTACGGCGGCCGGAGAGGGGAGCAGGAATCCCGGCAGGCCGCCCCAGCGGGTGAGGCCATACCAGGCCAGCAGGGTCCCCGCCGCGACGAAGGCGAAGAACAACAGGCGCGCCGCCGCGCCCGGTGGTCGGAGAGGACCCGGTTCACCCGTTGATGATTGTGACTGTCCTGACCTGGCCAAAAGACCTCCCCGCACCGGTCCTTCGGGCGGGGCAGGCGACGCGGCGGCCTCCACGACAGGAGGCTAGACAGAAAACCCCGAAGAACGTTCTTCGGGGGACGCCGCGACCGTGCCCGCCCTGAGCGAGAGTCCCTCCCTGCGTACGGGATGGTATCGAAGGGCCCGGCACGGCCAGCCTTCTTCTATCCGGACTTTACCGTCGGCCCCGGAGTTCCACCGGATCCTGCGCCGTAGCGCTCGCGGGCTATACCGCCGATCGGGAATTGGGCTTGCGCCCTCACCCTGCCCCGAAGGCTTGCGAGATGAACTGACGACATTATACCCGTAGCGACAGGAAGGAGATTCCCTTTGAAGGAGACGATTGACACGCGTCCGCTCGAGATTCCGGGAGGATCTCCTCCGTCACCTCCTTGGCGACCGAGCCGCCTGGCGCCTGGCGGCGTCCCGCGGAGACCTTCTTGGCCGAGCCGACTCGATCGGGCGTGGGCCGGCCCGGATTTTCCTCGCATGTCCTATCACGGCCCGGCCGGGGCGGGCGAACGCGCATCTTCACCGAGCGACCGCTCCGTCATCCCGGCGTATGCGACCAGGGCGAGGGTGAGCAGGATGGCCGACGAGAGGAACATACGGTTGGCGCTCGTGCCCAGGTACTCCTCCAGAACCCCGAGGAAGGAGACGGCATAGAAATGCAGGGCCGACATCGTCGCCGTCGCGGCCGTGGCGACGAGCAGCGCCGAAACCATGACACTCGGCCATCGCCTGGCACGCAACCATCCCAGTGCAGGGAGCAGAACCCACACCGGCAGCAGGACTCCCCAGAGACGCGGGAAGAGCAGTTGATGGGCGTGATAGCGGACGATCTTGTAGAAAGCATCCAGGTGGAAGCTGCCTATGCGGATCGACGACAGGCCGACCTTCAACGTCCGAACGATTTCCCCCTCCCCGGCGTAGACCGACGAGAAAACCAGCCAGGGAACGGTGAAGATGAGCACCGGGGTCAGCCATGTCAAGCGGAGCGCCCTACCTCTTCGCTGCACTGCAAAGAAAATGGCCAGGGTTCCCATGACGGCGCCAACAACCATCACGCCTTCC
>CAZMVJ010000097.1:0-10387 GCA_964569445.1 uncultured Anaerolineaceae bacterium
TGGTAGTAGTCGTGCGTACTGATCTGGTAAGGAAGGGCCAGGCCATAGAGACCATAGCCGACCCATAGGCCCAGGACCATTCCGCGTGGGCCGCCGGCCGGAAAGAGAAGCGTGCCGATCAGTCCCAGGCAGAGCAAGGGCAGGAGCACGACGCTATTCGCCTCTTCCACCCAGCGAACGTAGAACGCCCCTTGCGTCCACAACTCGGTGAACGAGCCAACCCAGAATTCAAGGAACCCGGTCGACCGTCCGGGGATCAGCGCGAAGTAGGCCAACGAGGGTAGGACGGCCAGAGCGGCGACGGCCCACAGCTGTGGCTCGCGAATCGCCTTGCGGATGCCAGGCCCGGCGATCGCCAGCCCGATCAGCGCCCCGGCGATCGGGAATACGGCAACCGGTTTGATGAGCACCGCCAGGCCCGACAACAAGCCTGCCGCCACGGCTCGGCCCCATCCCGGAGACCGCCACCACGCGAGCAGCGCCCAGGCAGCGAATAGCAGACCGGCAGCCATCCACGGGTCGGGTTGAAAGGAGCGGCTGGCGCGAACGCCGAAGGGGACGACCAGGTAGAAGGCAATCGATGCAGCGGAACCGGCCCGCCATCCGAGGCGACGGCCGATCAGGACCAGAGGGATGACGCCGCTGATCCAAAGAAGCGACGAGTACAGGCGCGCCACCCACAGGTTCTCGCCTCCCATGGCGAGGTAAGTCCCCGCCACCAGTGCCTCCAGGATTGGCGCTTCGTAGACCGGCGCCTCGCTCCACAGGTCTATGGCCAGGCTGCGGGTCGCCTCCGGCGCCGACGCCTGCGCCTGGTAGTACATGCCGCGTGCGATCACCGCCGAACCGAGCTGACGCGTCGGGTGGAAGTCGAACGGCGGATCTTTCAGGTCGAGCAGGCGCAGCCCCAGTCCGAGGAGAAGGAGCCCGCCCAGGAGCAGCCAGGGGGTCGAGGCAGGGAGCATCGATCGCCGGTTCATCCGTCCGACCTATTTCACCTGCTTGATGATCAGGATGGGGACGCCGCCGGCCGTCACTTCCACGGCGATATCCCGTCCAGGGAGAATCATCAGATCCGAGTTGGCGCGTGAGCACACCATCATGTAGTCAGGATCGGCCGCCTTGGCCAGCTCGGTCGAGTCCCGGTCGGGCAGGATCACCAAATCTTCACGCGCGTAAGGTATCAGTTGATCCGAGTCCTTGTTGACGGCCAGCCGCGCCCCCGGCGCGGCGATGTCATTCAGGAGGAGAATCGCCTGGCGCGCCGAGAGGCACCAGTAGTCGAGCTCGTAGTTGCGGTAGGCTCCCGCCACGCCGCCGACGAGCGCATTGTAGTAGATGTATTCGTAGGGATGGAGCGAGATCATTCCCCATACGCCGGGGACAAGACACACGGCGCATACGGCAAACGAAAGGCTCGAGCGTCGGATGTGGTCGAAGAGCGCCTGGAAGGCCGGCGCGGCGAAGACAAACAGGGGCGGCAAGACGAAGAGCACCTGGCGGAAGTTGTCGTAGGTGTCCATCCCGGGTAACGAAAGGTACACGATCGGGGCAGCCAGCCACGCCCCCAGCGCCAGGCGTTCGGCGGTCCTGACGGAGGCGACTCCGCGTCTGGCAAGGGCCAGCACCGCCCCGGCGGTACCCAACGCCAGGGCAGGGATCGTGAGTTGGAGCAGCATCAAGTGCGGCAGGTACGACCAGGGCAGCTCCACGGAGTAGTAGACCTTTCCGGCATACAAGACTTCTCCACCCCACCCGAAGCTGCGCATGAGTTTGAGGGTTTCGAGGAAGCGCGGCAGAGGGGCCCCCCACAGGAACGGCCAACCGGCGTAGGTCACGCCTGCAGCCAGAGCCCAATACACCACGAGGGGCCAGAATGCCCGTCGTCGCAGAATCACAACGAGGAGCAGGCTAATCAGGATGCCGGCGAACAGTGCTTGAATGCGGATGGCTGTCGTCCCGCCCAGAAGAACGCCGGCCAGGACGACAAGCCACCAGCCTTGGAACGTATTGCCGCGCAAGACCCGCCGAGAGAGGACAGCCACAAGCCCGACCAGGCCCAAGGCGGCCAACCACCGAAGACGAAGGTATGCGCTCTCCGCCTTGGCCAGGTAAGCCTCCAGGCTCGTCTTGTGTGCGTCCTGTGCGATCACGTCGAACAGCCGGGTCAGCAGGGGCGATCCGGTGCCGTTGTATGCCGCCGACACCAGGCGACGGCCTTCAGCGAGCAGGCCCTTCCAGACGAAGAATTCCAGCAGCGCCAGGACCGTCACGCCGAGGAGGGCGATGAGGGCCATCCGCGCCCAGCGCGGCGCCGCGCGCCAGGCCGCCGCGACCTCGCGCTGGCCTGGAAGGGGGGACCTGAAGGAGGAGGCGGCGTAGATCCCGGCGCACATGCTGGCGGCAAAGAACCCCATGAAGGGAACGTCCTTGGGGTTCATGAAAGCGTGGCCGAAGACGACGGGCTGCGTAAGAAAGAGGGCGCTGGCAGCAAGGGCGGCGCCGCGGCCGGCCCATCGAACCGCCAGCAGATAGACGGAGGCGAGCCCGACGAGAAAGGAGAGATAGTAGACGAAATGGCGGGCGGCGGCCTGGTCCCACCCCGGCCCGATCCGCTGCAAGATTCCGCGGACCGATTCGACCCCGACGGAGAAGAGCGGGCCGTAATAGCGGAGATTGAAGAGGGTATCTGTCGGAGCGCGGACCCCCTCATAAGTCTCGAGCGTCTGCTCGCCGTAGACAACGTGGACGTATTCGTCCCACGATTTCCCGTAGTCCGGCGCCAGGACGGCTCCGAGAAGAAGCAGACCGAAGAAGAGGATCGGGAGGACTGCTCCAGACGCCCGGCGGGTCAGGGCCGCCCTGGCGGCCGGCGCTTGACCTCTTTCTTCAGGGGCGGCCTCAGTCATTCCGGCAGTCATGACCTGCGCCATTCTACGCCATCCAGGAAGATGGCGAGGCGCGGCGCGTCGAGATCGAGCGGACCAAGACGCCGAGCCGGCCGCGACCCGATGACCTACTCGAAAGAATACTTCAAGCCGATCTGTTCCCGGATCTGGTCCATCGTCTTCATGTTTGCCAGCGTGGCGGCCAGGGGCATCCCTTCGCTTTCACCCCTCCCGCCCCGAACACAGCGCATGGCCTCTTCGATCTGGTACTCGAATCCGTTTCGTCGAAACGGGAGGGCCGCGGGGATTTCCTTTCCCCCAACGGTCAGGGTCGCCTTGGTGGATTCCCAGAACTTGGGGTGGATCCGCACTTGACCTTTGGTGCCGTAGATCGTGAGATCGTTGACGGCATCGAAGAGAAGGCTGCATGTGAACTGCGACGTGACGTTTCCCGGATAGGCCATCGTCACCGTTGTCAGCTCGTCCACCCCAGTGTCGCCCAGCTGGGCCAGGGCGCAGATGGCAGAAGGGTCGCCTCCGATCGCCCACTGCGAGAGGGAGACGTTGTACACGCCGAGGTCCAGCAGGGCGCCGCCGGCCAGCTCGTGGTTGAACTTGCGGTCGGACGGATCCCGCTCGGGCTGGAAGCAGAATGTCGAGGTGACCAGTTTGATTTCGCCGATCTCCCCGCCGTCCAGCCACGTTCGCACCTGGTTGTAGATCGGCAAGTAGCGCGACCACAGCGCTTCCATCAAGAACAGGTCCTTCGCCTGCGCCAAGCGGATCAGGTCGGCTGCCTGGGTGGCGTTGACGGTGAACGGCTTTTCACACAGAACCGGTTTGCCCGCCTCCAGGCACAACCGCGTTTGGTTGTAGTGGAATCGGTGGGGAGAGGCGACGTAGATGGCGTCGACCGCTGGATCGGCCGCCAGCGCCTCATCCGAGTCGTAGGCGGCGTGCGCTCCATACTTCTGGGCGAAGTCCTGGGCGCGCTCCGCCGACCGGCTGGCGACCGCCTGCAACTTGGCGCCGTCGACGTCTTCCAAGGCCTGTGCGAAGCGATGGGCGATCCTCCCGGGGCCGAGGATCCCCCAGCGGAACGGCGATGTGCTCATGCAGACTCCCTCATCAGGTCGGGCAGATTGTCAGGTTCTCAACCAGAAGACATCGCTGAGCGAAGGATACGAGCGGGAAGCGCCCTCCCGGGCGATTCCTTCTGAGGCAGGCGCCGCGGGACTTGATCGCTCATCCCAGGCAGCTCGCCTCGATGAGGCTGACGGCCGTCGACAAGCCTGTCTCGGCGCGAACCCTTGTCCCGAGGAAGGCCGCCCGTTCCGCACTCCTCGGATCGTGCAGCGCCTCATCGAGTGCGGAAACCAGTCGCTCCGAGGTCAGCGCGCGACGCGGGATGGGGCGCGGCCCTCCACCCGCCCGGTGAATCCGCTGGCCCCAGAAGAGTTGGTCGCCGAAGAAGGGGACGGCGACCGACGGCTTCCCCGCCCGGGCGGCCTGGGCCGTTGTCCCGGCGCCGCCGTGGTGGACGATCGCGTCCACTCTGCGGAAGAGCCAGTCGAACGGAATGTCCCGCACGGCGAGCCGGCGAGGAGAAGATGGCAGATCGAGTTGTCCGGCGGGACCGGCGAGCAAGACCGCGCGGCACCCGAGCCTGGTTAAGGCCGCCTCCACGACGGCATTCAGCTCCCCCGGCCGAGCGTCCATCATGCTGCCGAATCCCAGGAAGACGACTCTCCCGGATGCCCGCAGGAAACGATCCAACTCCTCCGGGGGGCGCCAGCCGTCCTGCGCATCCAGCCACCAGGGGCCGGTGACGACGACGCCCGCCGGCCAATCAGGCGGCGGGGGCAGAAGACTCCGGCAGAAGCCATACAGACAGACTTCGCCGTCCGGCGGGAGAAGTTCGATCGCCGTAGGCGCGAGACCGACGACCTGCGAGCGCCAGGTATTCGGCACTCCGTTCAGCGCCGCCCGCCCCAACCAGAGAGCCATGAAATGGCTCAGGTGGTTCCATCCGGGATGAGACGAGTAGTTGAAGAATGGGCTGGGAAAGGCGCGCGTCGGATGGATCGGCGCCAGATAGGTCGGTAAGGCAAGGCAGCCGCAGGTCTGGGCGATGGTCCTGGCCACCGGAGCGAGCCAAGCCGGATACAGGATGACATGAGCGCGCCGGCTGGCCTGCAGGTACCCGGAATAGGTGATGCCCAAACCGTGACGCAGGCGGATCGCCCCCGCGGTCGCCGAGGACCGCAGCCAACGCGGCGGCTCCCCTTCGACGGCCAGTAGGCGGGGATCGGGTTCCACAAGGAATGCGTCCAGTCCCGCCCGCCGAATGAGCATTTCGAAGGCGGCCGGTGCGGCCACGGTTACCTGGTGGCCGGCCCGCGCCAGGGCGACTCCCAGGCCGAGATACGGCTCCACGTCCCCGCGGGATCCCAGAGTGAGAAGGGTGATCCGCAGCCGACGTTTGCCGGTCACGACCGAAGACGGTGCGCCTGCCGCCATCCGTTCCAGATCGACATCACTCCCCGGAGGATTCGGCCGCCTGGCAGTTCGGAGGGAAGACGATTTCCACCGGCTGGTTGATCTCCTCGAGCGACAGCTCAAAGAAGGAAACGGAGGACTCCGCCTCAGGATCTCCCTCGGGCCCCGTGCGCAACTCCATATCGAACCTGTATTGCACAACGTAATCGCCGTCGACGGCGATGGCATAGCTCCCATCGGCCCGAGCCGCCTCCGCCCCCGAGGCGGCGCCCAGGCTCCGTACTTCAAAGGTATAGGTGCGGACCGGGACCCCGTTCACAACATCCTCACCAACGTACACCGGGTTCTCGATCAAGGGGTTGAAGTCCACGACCTGAGACATCAGGTCGGTCATGACCTGGGCGGTGTCGCTGATAGGCGTCAACTCCGCTTCACCGTCCGTGACGAGGCACAACTGATTGCCGATCACGAACTGTTCCTGGACGTCCTCGGAGACTTCATTCTCATCGGTTGTGACCATCGTCTCCGTGCGGTTGTAGTTGGCATCCGCCTCCCGGTCGCGGGCCACCACGACCGTCATCAAGGTCCTTTCCTGGGCCAGCGAATCGTGGATCTCATTGGTGAACGTCAT
This sequence comes from uncultured Anaerolineaceae bacterium, assembly GCA_964569445.1. Lineage (GTDB taxonomy): Bacteria > Chloroflexota > Anaerolineae > Anaerolineales > E44-bin32 > DATEVL01. The sequence continues at coordinate 6,019 of CAZMVJ010000097.1, forward strand.
GCGGTAGCTGTCGAGGCTGGCGAGGCCTTGATTGATCGAAACCGGCAACATGGGCGCATCGGTTGGCTCCGCGGCCCCTGGGGATCCACCGGCCCCCTCCTCCGGGCTGCCGCCGAGGGAAGGCAGTCCGCAGGCACTTCCAACGATCACCACAAGCAGTCCGAAACCGACGATTCTCTTTGTCGACATCATCTCTCCTCCTTGAGCCAGGGTGCACCAGGAAGTGCGCTCATTCGACGCTCATGAGCTCGGCAACACGTCTGCGGCCCAACACCCAGACGGGGACCACGACGCTGAGCAGAGTCAGGAATCCCAACCAGGCGCCGGTCGAAATCAGCACATCGGCCGTGAGATGCGGCCGGAGACTGACGCCTGCCAGCGTTGGTCGCACCCATCGAAGGAGCGCCAGCGCACCCAGGACACCGCACGCCCCTCCAGCGAACGCGACCGCCGCGCCCTGCACGACCAGGTAGGTCGCAAAGACCGTTCGGCTGAACCCCAGGCTGCGCAGGACGGCGATCTGCCACCGCCGCCGCCAGGCCAACCTCCACAGCATGGCGGCGAGGGAAAGGGCGGCCGCCAGCCCAATCGCCTGGGTTACGGTCTGGATCAGGGCCATCAGGCCCTCCCACTGCCGGGGAAACGTCGACCACAACTCGCCCCGGCGGCCGACCGACACGCCGTCGAGAAGCTGGTCACCCGGTGTCAACCGGCCATCGTCCGGGACGACATACAGGGAAACGTCCTGACCCCAACCGAGCAGCTCTTGCGCCCCGGCCAGCGGAACCCAGGCCTCGTTCTCGGTATACGAGCCGGTCTCGAAGACGCCGATCACTTCGAAAGGCCGCCCGCGGAGCCGGATCGTGTCCCCTGGCGCGGCCGCCAGCCGTTCCGCCAGACGCGTCCCGAGCATGGCCTGGCGTGGAGAATCGCCGGGTCGGAGTTCTCGACCGGCGCGGATGACGAAGGGGTCCAGCTCTGGATAGCGTTCCAAGTCGACGCCCTTCAACAGCACGGCATCCTGCAACGATGTCCCCACGATGGTGTGGATCTCCGCGACGGCCCCGGCGACGCCCAGGTCTTCGAGGACGACGGCGATATCGGGGGAGAGGCGACTGCCGTAGAACTCGGCGAACGACTGGGTCTCCTGAATCACGAGTTGATCACCCCGCGCCGGCTGATAATCTCTCAAGAGCGTCTGTCGGTAACTGCCCAACGCCACGAAAGCCGTGACGGCGATGGCGAACACGGTCCCCAGCGCGAAGGCCTGCCGCCGGTGGACGGAGAGATCGCGCAACGCTAGCCACGCAGCCACGCTCATGCGAAGCTGCTCCCGGGCCCTCTCCCCAGCAAGGATGCCGGAGAGGCACTCAGGATATGGCGTACCGACAGCCAGGTCCCCGCAAGGCTCGCGGCGCACGCCAGAAAAAGACCCAACACGGCCATCGCCGGGCTCAAGCTCAAGGCTGTCTGGGTTCCTCCGATGGTGAGGTTGTTCGGCCCAATCCCAAGCTGGATGTAGAGGATCGCCGCCGCCAAAGCGAGCAGGTACGAAGCCACGGAGATCACCCCGGCCCGGAAGAGGAGGTATCGACCGACGGCTTGGCGGTCGAATCCAACAGCACGAAGGACGCCGAGCACGCGCTTCCTCTCCTCCGCCGCGAGCCACGCCAGGTTGTGCGATCCGAGGGTGACGGCGGCGATGGCGATAACCGCCGTCAAGAGCGACAGCGACCGGAGATCGTTCAGCGCCGCGCCATACTCGCGCAGTAAGGCGTCTTCGAAGTAAGCATCGTATTCGGCGCCGATCGACCGGAGCCCGTTCTCCAGGTCCTGCCTGGATGTAAGAGGATCCGCCGACGGTTCCAGATGGGCCACAAGGAGCTGGGCGCCCTTCTCCGGGCCGAAGAGCGCGCTGGCCGCCACGTACGACATCCAGGCGGTCTGCGTCTTGGTCCCCGGTCCATCGGCGATGCCCGACACTCGAAAGCGCCGGCCATAAATACTGATTTCGCTCCCGGTGCGCCAGCCGCCGCCCTGGGATGCCAGCTGACCGATGACGATTTCAGAAGAATCGGATGGCCACGCTCCTTCGAGAAGGCGCAGGCGAAACGTCGTCACCCATGACTCGGTGGCGACGCCGCGCAGCTGGATCGGATGGCCCTCGACACGCATGATGCGGAAGATCACGGGGTCGACGCGGTTCAGGCGATCGCCGAGGATCGCAGACACGCTCTCCGTCAGGCTGGGAGCGATCCTGCTTTGCTCGGGCTGCAGGACATCCCGTTCAACGATGATCAGATTCTGGGGCAGGCCGCCCGCCTCTCCGATGCGGGTGACCGCCAGAGAAAGCGGAATCAGCAGGAGGAAGGCAAAGACCAGGACCCCGATGCCAAGCACGCTGAAACTGAAGGTGAGCAGGTCGTGGCGGAGATCCTGAAACGTCAGATGGATCATGTCTGCGGCGCCGGGGGAGTCATCCGTCCGTTGGTGAGCTCGATCACTTGCGTCGCACGGGACTCCAGCCGCGGATTGTGGGTGGCGATCACGAAGGTCGCGCCCAGATCCTGATTGAGGGACGACATCAAATCGAGGACGATCTCGGCCGATCCCGAGTCGAGGTCGCCGGTCGGCTCATCCGCCAGTACAAGGGCCGGCCTGGAAACAACAGCCCGAGCCAGGGCCACGCGCTGCTGCTCGCCGCCCGAGAGCTCCGCCGGCCGATGGCCCACCCGGTTGCCCAGGCCGAGGGCCGTTAGCTGCGCCCCGGCCTGGTCCCGTGCCTGAGCCCAGCTGCGTCCCCGGGCGACGAGCGGCAAGGCGACGTTCTCCAGCGCATCCAGGTTGGGGAGCAGGTTGTTGAATTGGAAGACGAAGCCGACGTGGTCCCGGCGGTAGCCGTCGAGTTGGCGTTCGGTCAAGGTATGGAGATCGAGGCCGTCGACCCTCAGGGTTCCGCTGGTTGGCCGGTCGATCCCACCGATGAGGTTGAGCAGCGTGGACTTGCCGCTGCCGCTAGGCCCGAGGACGACGGCGAAGGCGGACGGTGGGATCGCAAGCGTCACGCCCAGCAAGGCATGGACGTCCTCGGAGCCCCGGCGATAAGTGCGCGTCAGAGCGTCGGCCTGAACGAAAATATGGCGCAAAGGGGGAGGATCCTCGTCCAGCCGATCGGCTTCTTGATCCAAGGTCCGCCATTCTACATCGGCATCCCAGTGGATTCCAGGGGCGAAGGGTCTAGTTTCACAGACCTGGAGGACTGGCCCGATTTCGACGATGTCGGCGTCGGCAGGCCATGTTTCAACAGCGCCCACGAAGACGAAGGCGCCTTCTCGGCGCCTTCTCTTTCAGGTAGCGGGGCTAGGATTCCGTCCCCGTCCCACGAGCGGAGCGAGTGGGAGAACCCGGGACCTGCCCTCCACGAAGAAGACACCCTCCCGGGTGTCTTCTTCCTCAAGAGGTAGCGGGGCTAGGATTCGAACCTAGGACCTTCAGGTTATGAGCCTGACGAGCTGCCACTGCTCCACCCCGCAGTGAAACTGAAGTCTATCACCGCTTGGCGGAACTCGTCAAGGGAACGGAAGAGCGACTAATCCCCGAAGAGCAGTTCGCGCCAAACGAGCCAGCTGCTGGGCGGCTGTGGATACGGTGTCGCCGTCGGGGCGGCGGGAGTCGGTGCGCCGGGCGGCGGCATCGGGACGATGAGCTTCTCGCCATCGCGCACCAACTTTCCTTCGCTATGAGCCCAGGCCTCGATGGCCGCCTCGGAGGTGACCCCGGCGACTTGCGTCTGCAGCAGGACCGACTGCGCCTCCAGCCCAGCCACTTGGGAGGCCAAGGCGCGCGCGTCCTGCTCCATCTGGCGCGCCTCCTCCATTCGTCGGTTAAGGTCGCCCAGGATAAAGAGGGCCACGATCACGCCGACGACGATGGCGAAGCGCTGGAACGGCAGGGTGCGGCGGGGTCCATCGCTCATGGCGGGCGCATGGTACCCCACCGGCGCGGCGCGCACAAGCCCCGCTTAGGATGGCACCGGCCCCCGTGGAGCGGGGGCCGGGTGGGATGGCACTGGCCCCCGGAGGCGGGGGCCAGTGCACATGCCGAAGGAGGGATTTGAACCCTCACGAGCGGATGCTCACTGCGCCCTGAACGCAGCGCGTCTGCCATTTCCGCCACTTCGGCGCGAGCGAGGATTGTACCATTGCGCTCCGTCATTGCGAGGAGCCTGAGCGCAGCGAAGGCGACGCCTGCCCTGAGCGCAGCGTGAGGGTGGCAATCTCGCCGGTGCGGCGATGACCGCGCGCCACGCAGGTAGTCGCCAGGTGGTCCAACCGAGGCGATTGCCACGCCGTCCCTCGCCTGGCTCAGG
>CAZMVJ010000098.1:0-10334 GCA_964569445.1 uncultured Anaerolineaceae bacterium
CCCAGACCTCCTGCCCTCTCTCCGCCACGTGGATGCGGATCTTGGCCTCACCGTCCGCGGAGAGGGGGTAGGGGGTGAGGCCGGAGACGGATTCTTCCGCAGCCTTCTAGCAGGAGCCGGTTACGCGTCCGGCTCAAGTTTGGCCAGCCGGGCCAGGCTCGCGCCGGGCGTCAGAGATCGGCGATGACCGGGACGACTTCGCGCCCGATCGTCTCCAGCAGGCTGATGTCGTCCGGCTCCATGAGCGAGACGATGTAGTGCTGGATGCCGGCCTGCGCCAGCGAGCGACAGGCGGCAAGCAGGTCCGGAACAGCCTGACGACCGCGGCGCAGCTGGCCGAGGGCGGTGCGCTCGATCGTGTCGTAGTCCCGGCCGAGATCGTCGCAGTGACGGCGCAGGACATCCAGCTTGTGGCGGATTTCGCCGGTCCCCGATCCGGCGAAGAGGTTGCAGGCCTCGGCGTACTGCGCCACCAAGCGCAGCGTCTTCTTCTCTCCGCCGCCGCCGATCAAGATCGCAGGGTGGGGTCGCGCCAGCGGCGCCGGCTGCGACAGCGGTTCCGCCAGGTGTAAGTGCTCTCCATCGTAGGCGGCGGTCTTGCCGCCCCACATGCTCTGGAGAATCTGCAGCGTCTCCTCCAATTGCTCGAAGCGGAGGCGCAGGGGTGGGAATGGAACTCCGAGGCCGCGCGCTTCGCGCTCGTACCAGGCGGCGCCGATGCCGAAATAGGAGCGACCGCCGGACAGCACGTCGAGGGTTGTGGCGGTCTTGATCAGAATCCCCGGATGTCGGTAGACGATCCCGGCGACGAGGACGCCCAACTGGATCCGCCGGGTGACGGCCGCCAGAAAACCCAGAGTGGTGTAGGCCTCCAACATCGGTTCGTCGGCCGCTCCGATCCAGGGGATCTGGAAGAAGTGGTCCATGACCCACAGGCTGGAGAAACCGGCGTCCTCGGCCGTGCCGGCGATGTCGGCCAGATGCGTTCGGATCGTAACAGGGCTGCCGGGCCAGTCAAAACGGACGATTTGAAGCCCGAGTTTCACGACATGTTCTCCTGGTCTCGATGGCACGCCTCAGCAGCGACTCACGGATCGAGGCGTCCTGCCCAGATGGTGCCGGCCTCCGGACGAGTGAGCTGGTAGACGGCCAATCGCTGGCCTCCGGCCGCATCGAAGCGGAAGACCGGCCCGTGCGGAATCTCAAACGAAGTACCTTCCACGCCTTTGGACCTGAGCTTGCGCATCGCGCTGCGTAGATTCTCGACCCGATAGACCAGGATCGGAGGTTGATCGTCCAGGTGCTCCGCCAGCAGAAGCCCCGGGGGCTCGGGCGACAACTGGACATGGGCCACGATGGTCCCCATGCCGCGCACGCGCCAGATCAGTTCCCCGCCCAGGTCCTTGACGTAGTGGCGCAGGATGCCTTCGAAATCTCGCGCCGGGAGGTAGACGAAATCGAGGGATTGAAACACGGTCTCTGCCTCCTGCAGGCCCTCGCCGGCGATCCGACCCGCCGGACGGCCGGTCAGGCCGCGCGAAGCCACCGATCCAGATCCGGCCCTTGAAGCAGCCCCAGCGCTCTCTCCCATCGCTGGCTGCCGTAACTCTGGAAATCGACCGGGAGATCCGAAATGTGTTCCTGGATCACCGACCACAGACTCCAGGCGACATCGGACATGATGGCGTACAGATGCATGCGGGCCAGCAGGCGAGGCTCGGCCGCGCCGAAGTAGGCGGCGCACAGGCGTTCCATCTCGGCCTCGTCGTAGCCGGCCTCGCAGCACGCGTTGCCAAGCTCCGAGCACGGATCGTTGTTACCGCTATATCCGTAGTCGACGATCCACAGCCGACCGCCATCATCGATCAGGTTTTCCGGGACGAGGTCGTTGCTGCACGGGGCCGGCGGCAGACGATGGGCGTTGGCGGCCGCCTCCATCTCGGTCAGGCGCGGCCGAAGGCCCTCGAAGCCCGGCGGAAACGACAGGCCGTCCGCCTCGAGCACCGCGGTGTAGGCGTGCATCAGCCGGAACAGATCGAAGTCGTTGGCGAAGGGGCGAGCCGTGTGGAGGCGACGGACGATCTCCGCCAACCGCTCCAGCATGCCGGCGGTGTGCATGTCGGCCTTGGCCAGCGTCCGCCCCTGGAGGAACTCCGTCACCAGGACTCCCGCTTCGGGCAGCTGGTAGAGGACGCGTGGCGCAATGCCGGTTTCGGCGGCGGCGCGCGTGTTATCGATCTCGGCGCCCCGCGGGATGGCCAGCAGCTCGCTCTGGGCGCCGGGGATCGAGACGAAGTGCGGCGTCCCGTCGACATGGACGCAAAAGGCCCGGTTGGTCAATCCACCGTGGACGGGCTCGGCGAGGACCGACCGGCCACGCCATTCGGGGATGGCGACGATGACTTCTTCGATGGTGGTGGGTTTCATGAGGCGATGGAGTCTCGGTAGCCGCAGGCTTCAGCCTGCGTGCACGCCGGCTCAAGCCGGCGGCACCATCGATGCGGCTACGCCTGCTCCAACCATTCGTCCAACTGCGGCCCGTTCAGAATCCCCAACGCCCGCTTCCACCTCCCCATCGCGTAGCCCCAGAAGTCGTAGTCGAGCGTCGAGACCCTCACCTGGATCGCGCCCCACAGCGTCCAACCGACGTCGGACATCAGGGCGAACAGTCGCATGCGGGCCAGGAGCGAGGCGGTCGCCTGGCCGAAATAGGCCGAGCACAGTTCGACCACCTGGGCCTCGCCGTACTGGAGTTCCTGGCAGGTGTTGCCCAGTTCGAAACACGGGTCGTTGTTGCCGCTGTATTCGAAGTCGATCAGCCACAACTGGCGTCCGTCATCGATGTAGTTCTCGGCCAGCAGGTCGTTGTGGCAGGGGACGGTGGGCAGCGCACGATGCTGCACGGCCTGCTCGATCCGGGCGACCGTCCCCAGATAGCCGCGGTAGTCGTCCGGGATGCGCACGCCGTAGCGTTCAGCGGTCTCCAAATAGAACTCGATCAGGCGGAACATGTCGAAGTCCTGATGGAAGCGGGGGCCGGCGTGCAGCCGCTGCAGCGACGCGGCAATCCGGCCGGGCATGCCGCTCGCCTGCAGACTTTCGATCGACATCGTCCGTCCGTCGATGAAGCCGAAGACCGTGATGTTGTCGTCGGGCAAGACGTGGAGCAGGGGCGGGGCGACGCCGGTCTCGGCCGCCGCCCGCGCGTTGTGGATCTCGTTAACCCGGTCGACCGCCAGCAGCTCCGTTCCGGAGCCGGGGATGCGCACGAAGTACGGCGTCCCGTCGACGTCGACGCGGAAGTTGGTATTGGTCAGGCCGCCGGTCATCGGGCTGACCAACACGGGCCGTCCCTGCCAGGACGGGATCAATGAGACGACTTGCTCGATGGTGAGAGTCATGGCAGTCGGGAGCCCCGCCAGCTCCCCGCGAGCTCCAAGCTCGCGGGGAGCTTCTACGTCAGGACGTCAGCCTCTTTCCTTCCGGATCGTGAAGAACATCCGGCGCGACCTGTCCCGCCAGCCTCTGGCCAAACACCTCGACCTCGATCGGCGAGCCGGGTTGGGTCCGCTCGACCGGCAGGTAGGTATAGGCGATATTGCGGCGCACGGTGAACCCGTATCCGGCGCTGCGCAGCCGTCCGACGACTTCGCCGTCCATCAGCACGGCCTCGCCGCCGTAGAGCGGGATGAACTCCTCATCGCCGATCGTGACGGTGCACAGCTTGCGGGACGGGCCGGCCTGCTTGGCCTGGACCAGGGCCTCGCGGCCGATAAAAGCGCCCTTGTTGAGGCGCACGCAGAAACCGAGCCCGGCTTCATAGGGGTTCTCGAGCACCGTCACATCCATCCCAAGGTAGCGGTATCCCTTTTCGAGGCGCAGGCAATCGAGCACCTTGTAGCCCCCGACTTCCAGCCCGTGGCCAGCCCCGGCGCCGACCAGCGCGTCCCACACCGCCAGCGCTCGCTCGCGGGGTACGTAAAGCTCCCAGCCGAGCTCGCCGACGTAGGTGACGCGCTGCGCCAGGACATCGAAGCCGGCCAGATGAATCGGGCGGGCCGTCATATAGGGGTTGGCGTCATTCGACAGATCCGAGTCGGAGATCGAGCTGAGCACCAGCCTCGCCTGCGGTCCCCACAGGCCGAGGCACGCCAGATCCTCGGTGACCTCGCGGACGTCGACGGCGCCGTCCGCCGGATCGAGATGCATCTGGATCCAGCCCAGGTCGTGGCCGATGAAGGCCGAGCCGGTGACCATGCGGAAGGCATCGCTTTCCAGGCGAGTGATGGTCACGTCGGCGACGACCCCGCCGCGCGTGTTGAGGAACTGGGTATAGACCACCTTGCCCACGGCGACGTCCAGGTTATTGTCGGCCAGCCGCTGCACCAGCGGCAGCGCCCCCGGCCCGCGCAGATCGACCTTGCCGAAGGACGACATGTCGAACAGCCCGGCTCGTTCGCGGACGGCGGTGTGTTCCTGTCGCAGACGCTCGAAGAACGGAGGGCGGCTCCACTGCCACTCGGCCGCGCGCTGATCGGCGCCGGCGCGGCGCCAGGTATAGCCGGGCTGGATGTAGTTGACCCGCTCCCAGCCGTTCTTCTCACCGAAGACGGCGCCCATCTCCTGCAGTCGGTAGTGGACCGGGCTGACGCGCCGCGGCCGGGCCCATTCGTTTTCGTCGTTGGGGAAGCGCAGGTAGTAGTAGTACTTGACGCCTTCGCGGGTGCGCTCGGCGGCGTAGAACGGATCGGCGTAGCTGCGGCCGAAGCGCCAGCCGTGGAAGGAGAACAGGTCGAGCGAGGGCTCGCCTTCGATGATCCACTCGGCCAGCATCTTGCCCATACCGCCGGCGCCGCCGAATCCGTTGAGCGACAGTCCGGCCGCCATCCACAGGCCGCGCGCTCCCGGCACCGGTCCGAGGATCGGGCGCGAGTCGGGCGTGTAGGCGCCCGGGTGACAGACGAGCGAGACGACCTCGGCCTTGTCCAGGAAGGGGATACGCCGAATGGCGCCCTCCAGGATCGGGTCGAAGCGTTCGAAATCCGGGGCCAAGGACTGGCCGCCGTGTTCCCACGGGACCCCGTCGATCCAGCGCGAGTTGGGGTTCAGCTCGTAACCGCCAATCACCAGCCCGCCGCTTTCTTCGCGCAGGTAGATCAGATTGTCCGGGTCGCGCACGCAGGGGGTTTCGTGCGGCAGTTCGCTGCCCGGCACGGCTTTCAGCGCGATGTGCTGGTGATCGACGGGGGTAGTCGGGATATGGACGCCGGCGAAGGCCGCCACTTGCGGCCCCCACAAGCCGGCGGCGTTGATAATGACCTCGGTCCGGATGAGGCCCTGATCGGTGACGGCGTGGGTGACTTCGCCGTGCGGTGAGAGGCGGATGCCGGTCAGGCGCGTGCCGGTGGCGATGGTGACACCGAGCTGCCGGGCGTGCTGCGCCAGGCCGGTGGTGGCGCCGTACGGGTCGAGGTGGCCGTCGCGCGGCAGGTAGATGGCCCCGTACAGCTCCTTCTCGGTCATCGCCGGGAAAAGGCGGACGGCCTCGGCCGCCGTGATCATCTCGACTTCCAGGCCGATGGCCTTGGCCTGGCTGATGTTGCGCTGCAGTTCCTTGAACTGCGCCGGCGAAGACGCCAGGCGCAGGCTGCCGACATGGTTGAACAGCTTCAACTCGCTGAAGAGCTCGATACTGTACTTGCGGATCTGCATCAACGTCGGCGAAGTGTGGAACTGGGTGACCAGGCCGGCGGCGAAGGCCGACTCGCCGGTGGCCAGCTCGCCTTTCTCGATCAGGACGACGTCCTTCCACCCCATGCGGGCCAGGTGGTAGGCGACGCTGACGCCCATGATGCCGCCGCCGACGACGACGGCACGTGCTTGGTCTTTCACAGAACACTCCATTGTTCGAGGTTGGCTGTGTTGGGGAGGACACAGTTGACGGCTATTGCGCAGCGGGGATGTTCTTCCCGCCGTTCCGGCCAGGATCGTCTCAAGGCCTCACCCCCCAACCCCCCTCTCCGCGGATAATTCGACCTCGATCCGTGGAAACGGCGGCGGAGAGGGGGGAGGTTTTCTTGAAGGGGATGGGGGAGCTTTGCTCCCCCATCCCCTTCAAGCTTCGACCCCTCCCCCTGGGAATTGCCTCCTGGCACGAACGTTGGCTCCATCCAGGGGGAGGGGTAAGGGGTGAGGGTCCGATGGGCCATTGAGCACCAAGAGGGCTGTGGGGCGGAGTGCGCTTTCACGCTCTCCGCCCCTGTGTGGAACGGCATTCTACTCGGGCGGGATCTCCTTGAAGGCGAAGTCGACGTTGATGCCGCGCGCCTTCTGGCGGTTCTTGACGATCAGGTACCAGACCCCCGACAGGATCAGGATCCCGAAGGCGATGATCTGGGCCCACAGGCTGTAGGGCACATTGGAGAAGTCCCAGTTGCCCAGCACGCCGAGCTCGGGGGCCAGCAGGAAAGCGATGACCATGGCGCCGCCGAGGCCGCCGCCGAGCATTCCCAGCGCCGACAGCCAGGGCGCCTTCTGGCCGCGCAGCCAGCTCATCAGATGCTGGCGCATCGGGTAGAGGAAGAGGATCACGCCGACCAGCGCCACCAGTTCCACGACCCAGACCAGGGCCGGGACGCTGCCGAAGGCCGAGGGGGCCAGCGTGAACGTCGTCCACAGGAACGCCGCCACGCCGATCACGGTGGAGAGTATCGCCACCAGGCCGCTGACGGTGTACTTCGCGCCGGGCGAGGCGTCATAGACCTGCTTGGCGCGGTAGGGCAGCAGCGCCCCGGCCAGGCAGGTGACGATGAAAACGTAACCGCAGCCGAAGGTCACTCCCAGCGTCAGCCCGACCCAGCCCGGCACCATGTTGTAGGCGAAGATCACCGGGATGCTGGCCAGGAAGTAAATGACGTGGGCATTGACCGGCGTGTGGTAGCGCTCACTGACCTTGCTGACCGATTCGGGCAGCAGCCGGTCGAGGCTCATGGCGACCATGATCCGCGTCATGCCGATGTAGCAGTTGTGGACGATCTGATGCGAGTTGAGCAGGTAACCCAGACCGATGATCAGGACGATGAGCGGGCTGGCGACCATGGCCACGGCGATGATGTTCGGCCATAGGTAGAAGCCGCCGATCGTCGCCTCCGGGATGAGCGACCAGTAGCCGGCGCCGGCGACATACAGGAACTGGGAGCCGGCCAGGCGGTCCAGGCCCACCGCCAGCAGCGCCAGCAGCAGTCCGGTCACGACCAGCGAGCCGACGATGATGAAGGTCTGGCTCTTGAACGAGCGGGCGTCCTTGATCTCGCCGTTCTGCTGGGCGGAGTACGTCGCCCACTGCAGCGACGTCCAGGCGATCGGAGCGACGAGCAGAGTGAAGAGCAGGCTGAACGGCGGATTGAGGTTGATGCCGGCCGCTTCGACGGCCGCCGTGGCCGTCTGGTAGAAGTTGGCCCCGCCGCCCGAAGCCAGGGCGAAGGCGTTGAGTCGCTCGACGAACTGGCTGGCCGGAGTGAGGAACAGGACGCCGAACATCACGACGAAGGCGGCGATGACAACGTACCACATCACCCACTGGAAGCGGACGTAGTTCTTGAAACCGCTTACCAGGATCAGCATGGCGATCAGCGCGTTGAGGATACTGACGACGATGATCCCGGTGGGTGTGGTGAACCAGACTCCCAGATCGGATAGGGCCGGATTTCCCATGGTCGCCCCCAGTCCCAGGAAGAGCGGGGCGAAGCCAAGGTACGAGAGCAGCCAGCCGGAGAGGGCCACCCACTGCAGGATCCAGATGACGAAGCCGGACATGACGACGGTGAAGGCCGTCCCGCCGCCGAAGACGCGGCTTTCGAAGACGTAGTCTCCGCCGGAGCGGGGCAGCGCCGTCGAGAGCCAGACGTAGGCCAGGGCGATGGGGATCTCGATCAGCATCGCCAGCAGAATCCCCCACACCAGCTTCCCGCCGGGGAGGGCGCCGGGCGCCCACAGGTAGGTCCAGGGGAAGATCAACCCCATCGTCAGGATGTTGTAGACGAAGGCCGAATAGGGCGACATCACCCGCACCAGGCCGGAGGCCTTGCGGGTGAAGACTTCAGGTCTAGCTGTGGCGGTTGCCATTTGCTGTTCCCTCCAAAAGGATTTCGATTCAGAAGAGACCGGACCCGCCGAAAGCTCTGTTCGTTGTTCCCCCGGCACCTCCTACCGTGTGGGGAGGGCGGCTACCCCGACGTGAGCTGGTAGCCCTCGACCTTGCCCTCGCCCAGGGTGGCCAGGAAGCCTCGCAGGACTCCCTCGCCGTACTCGCTTCCCGGATTGACGCAGACGCTCCGGCCGATGCGGATGACGCCCGGCGACTCGTGGATGTGGCCGTGCAATCCGAGCATCGGTTGGCGGGTCTCGATGGCCACGCGCACCGACTGGCTGCCCGCCCCGTGCAGCACGACCTGGCCGGCCTTGACGATGGGCGCCGGCGGATCGGTCGTCCAATCCAGCATCGGGCACGTGTCCAGCGTCGAATCGTTGGGCGGATCATGGAAGTTGAAAATGCACTTTGCCGCGTCGGGGACGGAGGTCAGCAGCTGCTCGATGACCACGGCCAATTCGTCCTCGGTGACCTCACGCGGGGTATGCCAGGGCGTGGGGGTACTGATCCCCAGGCTGGCCATCGTGTGATGCGCATCGAGCTGGACGACCTCGCCCTCGCAGGCCTGCACCGGTCCGTCGCCGCCGCGCGGCAGAACGGCCAGGACGTCGCTGTAGTCGTCGTTGCCGCCGGTGATATAGCAGCGGATCCCCGTGCCGACCAGACGCTCCTGGGCGAGCTGGACCCAGGCCAGCAGGCGTTCCTTGGCCAGGGTATGGAACAGGTCGTCGACGGCCTGGGGATCGGCCTGCATCGTCCGGAATTCGTCTTCGTCCATGACCTTGCTGTAGAAGCCGAGCGTGCCGATGCGCTCCAGCAGAGTCTTCAACTCGTCCTGGCTGGTGAAATGCTCCACGGTTCCCTGCAGGGTGGCGCGGTAGCCGCCGTCCTTTTGGCGGATGATCGGGATGGCGAGCTTGCCGATGATGTCGCCGCCCATCACCAGCACGTTGGCGTTGTAGAACCTCCCGGCATTGATGAACTTGCGCCAGGTGCGTTCGGAGCCGTGAACGTCGGTGGCGAAAAAGAGTTTGGTGGCGGGTGCGTTGGACTTGCCGAACAAGGGCATGGGACGCTCCGGAAATGCTAGTGGTGCCCGTTAGGGTCTTCCCGCGCCGAGCCGGTTGGCTGGCGCAGAGTCGCGGCCGGATCGAGATCGGCCGAGGCGCGCACAACCCGCAGGCCGCGCCCGCCCAGGCCGGCGGCGGCCTCGGACGGCAGCGCCTCGTCCGAAACGAGCACATGCGCCTGGTCGATGGCGCCGATTTCGTAGTTCGAGACGACGCCCCATTTGCTGCTGTCGGCGACGACCACCACCGCGCCGCGGGTGCGCTCCAGCATCATACGGGCAATCTCGGCCTCGGCCAGCACCGGGGTCGTCAGCCCGCACTTGAGGCTGAAGCCGTCGACGCCCAGGAAGCACTTGTCGGCATACACCTGCTGCAAGGCGCGCAGGGCGGCATCGCCCACCACGGCATTGGATTGCGGGCGAAAACTCCCGCCGAGCAGATGCACTTCCAGCCCGGGGTGACGCAGGTCGAGGGCGCCGCTGATGTTGGTCGTGATGATCGTCGCTTCTGTCAGGTCGAGCCGCGCCGCCAGATGGCGCATGACCTCGGTCGTAGTCGTCCCGCTGTTGACGAAGACCGTATCGCCTTCGCCGACCAGCGCCGCGGCGGCGCCCCCGATGAGACGTTTCTCGAGTGGATGAACGCCGGCGCTCTGGGCATAGATCGGCTCCGTGGGAAGACGGCGGGTGAGGATCGCGCCCCCGTGCGTCCGCTCCAGCAGGCCGCGTGCCTCCAGCACCTCCAGGTCGCGTCGGATGGTGGCCTCGGAGACCCCGAGCCGGTCGCTCAGATCGACGATGCTGGCGACACGCCGCTGCTCGAGCAGGGCCTGAATGCGGTGGTGTCTTTCAGCCGGGATCAGGCTCTTGACCATCGTTCCCTGGGGAATTCCAGAGAGGACCAGTGGACGTTCGTCATATTATGGAGGATTTCGAATCGTTTTGCAACACGATGTTGCTTCATGTACAATACCGGGGACAGCCCCGCAGGACCACAGCTATGCCAGATACGACGCCCGGGATGGGGCCGCAGGACGCGGCGGAGCGGCAGCGGTTCGAGAACGAAGTGCACCGCATCGTCGGGGCCGCCGCGGAAGCCAAGGTCGTCCTGCGTCT
>CAZMVJ010000099.1:0-10312 GCA_964569445.1 uncultured Anaerolineaceae bacterium
ATCCGGAAAGCCGCCCGTATCGAATCATGTGGTACCAGACCGGGCCCTACAAGGCGTATTTCTACTCCGGCCGCTACAACGAAGTGATCAACCTGGCCACGCATACCCTGGCCAATATGAGCGAGCCGGTCCTGGAAGAGAGCTACTACTGGCGCGGCCTGGCACGCGAAGCGGTTGGCGACGTCCCCGGCGCCATCGAAGACCTGCGCGCGGCGCTGAACATGCATCCCGGCTTCACTCCCGCCCTGGAGCAGTTGCGCCGCTTGGGAGTCGACGTCTGAGCGCGGCCGCCCCGGCTTCGTCCATCGCCCCTCGTCGCCGGCTGTCTCAGCTGGCCCGCGCTTCCTTACAGATCTCCCTGCTCTTCGCGCTGGACAAGGCCCTCGGCCTGATCCGCGTAGCGGTCATCGGCCGCCAGTTCGGCATCAGTCCCGCCCTCGACGCCTTCAACGCCGCCAACAACATCCCCGACCTGCTCTTCGCCTTGATCTCCGGCGGCGCCCTCAGCATCGCCTTCATTCCCGTGCTGGCGGCCGTCCTGGATCGCGACGGCCGTCCGGCCCTGTGGGCCCTCTTCAGTCGCGTCGCCAATCTGGCATTCCTGATCACGGCCGGCCTGGCAGTCGTTGTCGCCGTCCTGGCCGATCCCCTGGTCCGCAGCGAGGTTGGTGTCGCCCCGGGCTTCACCCCCGACGTGCAGACCCTTGTCGTGCAGCTCATGCGGCTCAACCTGGCGGCCACGCTGCTCTTCTCGATGAGCGGCCTGGTCGTAGCCGGCCTGCAGGCGAACAAGTCCTTCTTGCTCCCGGCCCTGGCGCCGGTGGCTTACGACGTGGGCCAGATCTTCGGCGCCCTCGTCCTGGCGCCCAGCCGGCCGGTGAGCCTGGGCCCGCTGACCCTGCCGGCGGCCGGCCTGGGCGTCCATGGTCTGGTATACGGCGTGATCCTGGGCGCGGCGCTCCATCTCGCCGTCCAGATCCCCGGGCTTTTCCGCTACCGGTTCCACTGGACGCCGGTGCTCGCCTGGCGGGACGCCGGCGTGCGGCGTGTGGCCCGTTTGCTGGGGCCGCGCATCCTCACCATCGGGGCTTTCCAGTTGATCTTCATCATCCAGGACAACCTGGCCTCGCGTCTGGCGGTCGGGTCGGTGACGGCGCTCACCTATGGCTGGCTGATCATGCAACTCCCCGAGACGCTCATCGCCACGGCCGTCGCCACGGCGCTGCTGCCGTCGATCTCGGAGCAGTTCGCCCGCCGCGCCGGCGCCGCCTTCGAGTCGCTGGTGGCACGCGCCGTGCGCGTTCTGACCGTGCTGACCGTCCCCGTGACGGCGCTCATGCTGCTCTTCGTCGAGCCCTTCGTCCAGGCCGTATTCCGATTCGACCAGCAGGCGACCGCTCTCGTCGTCGGGGCCGCCCGCGCCTACCTGCTCGGCTTGCTCGGGCACAGCGTGCTGGAGGTGGCGGCACGCGCCTTCTACGCGCAGGAAGACGCGCGCACACCGCTGCGCGTCACCGCCGTCGGGTTGACGACCTTCGCCGTCTGCGCCGCGCTGCTGTTTCGCCCCTTGGGGGTCAACGGCGTCGCTCTTGCCAACTCGATCGCCTTTACGCTCGAAGCGGTGATCCTGGTCCTGCTGCTTCGGCGAACGTATCCCTCGGTGGCTCGCCTGCGCGGTCCCGCCGTCCGCACTCTATTGGGATCGGCGGCGGCCTGTGGAGCCGCCCTGCTCGCCTGGAGCCTGATCCCCTCCGGCGGCTTCGTCGCGGCCAGCGTCTGCCTGGTGGTCGGAGCGGGCGTGGCCCTGCCCTTCGTAATGCCGGAGCTGCGTCAGTTGGCGGCGCTGTGAGCTCAGCAGTGTCTCACGCCGTATGACGGCAGAGTCGCAGGTCCACAGCACGTGCCTCTGGCACGATGCGGAAAGACAGTCTCCCACCTCACCGCTTACCTCCTCTCCGCGGACAGCGACCGGGGAAACAAGTAAACGGCTCATGACGGAGAGGGGGTACGAGATCTGGGGGATAGGGGAGCTTTACTCCCCCATCCCCCAGAAATACCCTCCCCTCCCCCTGCGAGACTCTCTCGGCCCCGGGAGCCGTCTCTTGCAGGGGGAGCCCCTCGGGGGTGCTCCGCGAGGGTTAGGGGTGGGGGTTCGTCACGCACCCCTCCACCTCCACAACGCGCTGGCGTGAACGAGGAATCCATCGCTCGCGGTCGGATCGCGTGCCGTGCCCCTGCCGAGCGATTCGGCCTGCCGCCGAACGCGGCCGCCTAGAATGCCTGGCGAGCGGCGCTGGCTCGAGGTCGGCGGCCTCTTCCTTCGACTCGGCCTGACGTCCTTCGGCGGACCGGCGGCCCACACGGCGATGATGCACGACGAGGTGGTGACGCGCCGCCGTTGGCTGAGCAACGCCGAATTCCTCGATCTGGTAGCGGCGACCAACCTGCTGCCCGGCCCCAACTCGACCGAGATGGCGATCCACCTGGGTCGCCGCCGCGCCGGATGGGCGGGCTTCTTCGCCGGCGGCCTGGCCTTCATCCTGCCGGCGACCCTGATCGTCCTGGCGCTCTCCATCCTCTACGTTCGCATCGGCTCGACGGCCGAGGCGGGATGGCTGCTCTATGGAACGAAGCCGATCGTCATCGCCATCTTGGTCCAGGCCTTGTTCAGGCTGGGACAGAAGGCGATTCGAAATGCGTTGAATCTGGCGGTGGGCCTGGCGGCTCTGGCGGCGTATTTCACCCCGGTCAACGAAGTCGTTCTTCTGCTCGTCGGCGGCGCCGTTGTGATGGTCGCCGCGAACTGGCGCCGGCTGCGCGCCTTGCCGCCGGCCGTGCTCTTTCTCCGGCTGACATCCCTCACTCCCTGGGCCGTCGGCGTCGTCCCTTTCAGCCTTCCGCTCCTGTTCTTTACCTTCCTCAAGATCGGCGCCGTACTGTACGGGAGCGGTTACGTTCTGTTCGCCTTCCTCAACGCCGACTTCGTCGATCGGCTGGGCTGGATCACGCAGCAGCAGTTGGTCGACGCCATCGCCATCGGCCAGGTGACGCCCGGTCCCCTGTTCGCCTCGGCAACCTTCATCGGCTACCTGTTGGCCGGCACGCCCGGCGCGCTCCTGGCGACGGTGGCGATGTTCCTGCCGGCGTTCGCTTTCGTCGCCCTGGCCGGCCCGCTCATCCCGCGCCTCCAGGCCTCACCCTGGACGAGGTCGTTTCTCGACGGAGTGGTGGCCGCTTCGCTGGGGCTGATGGGTTCGGTCACGCTGGATCTGGGGCGCGCCGCCCTGACCGACCCGGCCACGATCCTGACCGGGGCGGCGGCCCTGTTCCTCTTACTTCGCTTCAAGGTCAATTCGAGCTGGCTGATCGTCGGCGGCGCGATCGTGGGCGTACTGGTGCAGGCGCTGCGTTAGGACCATGCATAGCACAGACGAGCAGGCAACACCCCGGTTCCGCGAGTCTCGGCCCCACCCCTACCCCTCCCCGCATGATGGCTCGTCATCCGCCGAGAGGATCTGCGGGGAGGGGAGGATACATCTAAGAGGGCGGGGGTGGCTTTGCCACCCCCGCCCTCTTAGAAAGAACATCCCTCCCCCTGCCTCGCCCGGCCAATAGCAACGTGCGTGTATGCAGGGGGAGGGTAGGGTGTGGGTGAAAAAGATCGCGGGAGGCTATTCCTTCTCGTACGGTACGCCGTCAGCGGCGGGCATCTGGCTCCGGCCGACAACTCCTGCCAGCACGACCATCGTGGCAATGTAGGGAGTCATCAGCAGAAACTGCGACGGGATGGCGATCCCGAGAATCGCCAGTTTCGACGAGAGCGCGTCGGCGAAGCCGAACAGCAGGCTCGCCCCGAACGCTCCGAAGGGCGTCCAGTTGCCGAAGATCATCTCCGCCAGGCCGATAAATCCCCGCCCGGCGGTCATCACTTCATGGCCGCAACCCTAGCGCTCCGTCCGCCCCCAGACCCGCCCGGTGGGTTTCCCCTCCCTTAGGTGGCGCTCTCCTTCTCATATGGTCTACCGTCCGCAGCCGGCGGGATACTCCGACCAACGACACCGGCCAGGACGATGATCGTCAGCAGATAGGGGAGCCCGAGGAAGAAGTTGTTGTAGAGACTCGGGTAGGCCTGCTGGATCCCGGACAGGAACGCACCCAAATCCCCGGGAGGCGGAGCCAGCCGGATCGCCACACCGAAGGCCTGTGATCCCATGAAGAGCAGCGCGCCACCGAACGCGCCCAGCGGCGTCCACCGCCCGAAGATCATTGCGGCCAGGGCGATGAACCCGCGTCCGGCGGTCATGCCGTTCTGGAAGGAACCCGTCGCCTCGAGCGTGAGGTAGGCGCCAGCGAGGCCGGCAAACATCCCCCCGGTCAGGACGTTTCGGGTCCGCAGCCGGATCACGTTGATCCCCACCGTGTCCGCCGCCTTAGGGTGCTCACCGACAGCCCGTGTTCGCAGGCCCCAGCGAGACCGGAAGAGCAGAACCTGGAGCACGATCACAAAGACGATAACCGACATGGCGATCGGTCCCACGGCCAGGAACATCTCGAAAATCCACCCAACCACGGGAAGATTGACGAGCGCGGCCGGCGGATGGAACGACTGAAAGGTGCCGGCGCTCCCGAAGGGCTTGATGAGCCGGTTCAGGTAGCTCGTCAGGCCCAGGGCGATGATGTTAATGATCGTCCCGCTGATGATCTGGTCGGCGCGAATGCGGATCGACAGCCAGGCATGGAGCAGCGACATCAGGACGCCGGCGGCGATCGCCGCGACGACGCCGATGACGAGCGCCGGGGTCGCGCCGAAGACCGATCCGGGCGCCGCCGGAAAGATATTGTTAACCACCAGCGCGGTCATGAACCCAAAGTAGGCGGCGAACAACATCATCCCCTCGATCCCGATGTTCACGACGCCGCTCCGTTCGTTCATGACCCCGCACAGGGCGCCCAGGGCAATCGGCGTGGCGAGGCCCAGGATGATGGGGTCGATGTGCCCATTGACGATGACGTCGATCAGGTAGGCCAGGAATTGGAGGACGAAGCCCAGGACCGGGATGTGGAAGAGGACCTCCATCAGGCCACCCGTTCGCCATACGAGCGAGTGATCGTCTGGAGCTCTCCGGCCCCAATCCTTGCCGCCCGGAGACGGAATATCCGGCGGACGACAATCTCGGCGGCCAGGAAGAGGAGGATGACCCCCTGGATGACGTCGATGATCTCGACGGGGATGCCGGCCTGGATCTGCATGAGCGGCGCACCCGCCCGCATCGCGCCGAGGAGCAGCGCCGCGAGCAGGATGCCGACGGGATTCCCTCGACCGAGCAAGGCGACGGTGATGCCGTCAAAGCCGATGCTGGTTCCGAAGACCGCCGGGTAGTAGCCCAGGCGGAGGATCTCAATCGTCCCCGCCAGACCGGCAAACGCCCCGCACAAGGACATCGTGAGGATGATGATGCGGCGAGGTCTCATGCCGGAGTACCGGGCGGCCGTGGGGTTGGCCCCCACGGCGCGGATCTCGAACCCCAAAGTTGTGCGCCAAAGGAGCCAGTAGCTGAACGGGACGCAGGCAAAGGCGATCAAGACCCCGAAATGAAGGGGCGTGCCGCCGATGCCGGCCAGCTCCGCGTTTCCGACCGGGCTCGTCCGCGCAAAGGTGAATCCCGGCGCACGAAAGATGTCATTGACCAAGCCCGAGATCATCAACTGAATGAGGGCGTTGAGCATAATCGTGGTGACCACCTCGTGCGCCCCGGTGAATGCCTTGAGGAAACCCGGAATGAACCCAGCCAGGGCGCCCGCCAGGATGCCCCCGACAACGGCTGCGAGGATGGCGGCGATGGGGGGGGCACCGGCCAACATCGCGCCCACGAGGCCGGCTGTGAAACCGCCCAGCAGGAGCTGCCCGGTCGCGCCGATGTTGAACAGCCCGGCCTTCAAGCCGACGCCGACCGACAGGCCGGTGAGGATAAGCGGGGTGGCTGCGACGATCATGTTGGCCATCCCCGTGACACTCCCCAACGCGCCCTTGATCAGGGCTCCATACGCGACGAAGGGCAGCCACAGGTCGACGCTGCCTTCAGGGCCGACGAGGCCTGAAAGGATGATGAGGAACGACGCCACCACCAGCGCCAGGAAAATGGAAAGGGCCGGGACGACGGCAAGGCTTGCATATCCCCTGAGGCGTGAGATCATGACGTCCCTTCCGGACCATGCGATTCGTCCCTCGGCAGGCCAGGCGCTTGCCCCGCCGAGGTTCCGGGCGGGCCGGCCGAGGGGTCAGCGATCACCTCGGTCCGACCACCGGTCGCCATGAGCAAGCCGATCGCCTCTTTGCTGGCGGTCGGTCCGTCCACGAGGGCGACGATTTCACCGCGGTACATTACGGCGATGCGATCGGAGAGCTCGAGAACCTCGTCCATCTCGGCCGACACAAGAAGGATGCCGGTTCCGCCATCGCGCTTGCGGATCACTTGCTTGTGGATGAACTCGATGCTGCCGACATCGAGGCCACGCGTCGGCTGATCGAGGACCAGCGCCCGGAGATCGCGACTGAACTCGCGCGCCACGATGACCTTTTGCTGGTTGCCGCCTGAGAGGGTGCCCGCCGGGAGCCCTTCCGACGGTGTACGAATATCGAACTGCTCGATCGTGCCGCGAGCCCATTCTTCAATGGCGGCATCGTTGCGCTGGATCCCCCGGGCGAATGGGCGGTTGTAGTACTGGGTCAAGATCAGGTTGTCGGCGACAGAGAAGCCCAACACGAGCCCGTACTTCTGGCGGTCGCCGGGAATATAGCCGAGGCCATGCTCGCGCCGGCTGCGAACAGGCCAGCCGGTAATTTCCTGCCCGTCAAGGCGAACGGTGCCCGCGGTCACCCGCCGCAGACCCGTGATGGCTTCCACGAGCTCATCTTGGCCGTTCCCGGCCACCCCGGCGACGCCCACGATCTCGCCTCCCTTGAGGGAGAAGCTGACGCCGCGCACGACCTCCTGCCCTCGGTCGGACCTCACTCTGAGGTTCTCGACCGCGAGCACCGGCTCCGCCGGGTGTGACTGGCCGCGGTCTACAGTGAGCTGAACCTCGCGACCGACCATGAGCTCGGCCAGGTCATCCTCATCCGTCTCCGACGGCAGGCGCGACCCGACCACTCGGCCGCGCCGGATCACCGTGATCCGGTCGGCGATCTCCAACACTTCGTAAAGCTTGTGGCTGATGAAGATGATGCTGTGGCCTTCGGCGGCCAGCCGGCGGAAGACGGCAAAGATCTCCACCGTCTCCTGGGGCGTGAGCACTGCCGTGGGCTCGTCGAGGACGAGGATGCGTGCCTCGCGGTAGAGCGCCTTCAGGATCTCCACCCGCTGCTGCCAGCCCACCGGCAAGGTTTCCACGCGGGAATCAGGGTCGATCTCGAAGCCAAATCGCTTGCCGAGCTCGGCGATCCGCCGTCGTGCCTCGCGGCGATCGAGGAAGATCGGGTTGGCCATCGTCTCCGCGCCGAGAATGATGTTCTCGGCCACGGTCAGCACGGGGACCAGCATGAAGTGCTGGTGAACCATGCCGATGCCACGGGCAATGGCGTCCGCAGGATCGGCGATGCGCACCGGTTCCCCGTCGAGACGGATCTCACCCTCGTCCGGGCGAGAGAGCCCGTACAGGACATTCATGAGCGTCGTCTTGCCCGCCCCGTTCTCGCCGAGGAGGGCATGGATTTCCCCGGCCATTACGTCCAAGTCGATGTGATCGTTGGCGACGACGCCCGGGTAAAGCTTGGTGATGCCGCGCATCTGGAGCCTGGGGGGGCCTTGCGGGACGCTCATACCAGACCTATGCGCGGTTCCAGGGGAGAGGGAGGCGGCCGGTGGTCGGCCGCCTCCCGTCGAACGTATGGATGGACGCCGAGTTAACTACTGGCGCGGGGGTGAAAGCTCCCCGCTAGCCATCTTGGCCATGGCCGCGTCCAGCAGAGCCTGGATCTCCGGCGTGATCAGGCTCTCGAACTCATGGTAGGGAGAAAGCCCGATTGCGGGAGGTGTGGAGGCCGCATTATAGCCCACGGTTCCGCCCTGGAACGTTCCGGCACCGACGCTCTCGACGACGGCCTGAACAGTGTCCTTGAGCTTCTTCTCGGCGCTGGTCACGATGCACTTGGACAGGTTCGGCAACGTCTGGACCTGATCGACGTCGACGCCGATCCCGTAGATGCCCGCGTCGCAGGCCGCCTCAAGCACGCCCTGTCCGGTCAGGCCTGCGATCTGGAACAGCACGTCGGCGCCCTGGCCGATGAACTGCTGCGCGATCGCTTTGCCGGTGGCGGGATCGTTGAAGCCCTTGCTCGGATCTGGATTGGTCTCCTGGTAGAGCGTCTTGATGTCGGGGTTGACCGACTGCGCGCCGGCCACGTAACCCGCGTTGTACGCGACGACGGCGGGGACGTTCGTCCCACCAACCGCCCCGATGGTTCCCGACTCAGAGATGCTGGCGGCGACGATGCCCGCCAGATAGCCGGCCTGCTCCTCGGCGAAGACGATGCCCTGGTAGTTCGGGAGAAGCGCCGCCGCGTCGCCCGCGCAGGCGAACGTCGGATCGGGAGCGCCGGTGGCATCGACGCAGATAAACTGGTCGACCCCGATGAATTTCACGTCCGGATTGGCCTTGGCGGCGACGGCCGTGTCGCTGCCGATCAGGAATCCGACGGTGACGACCACGTCGAAGCCCTGGTCCAGGAAGGTTTGAATGTTCTGCTTGTAGTCGGAGACGTTCTGGGTGACGATGACATCGTACGTGCCACCCATCGCTTCGGCCGCAGCTTTGGCGCCTTCATGGGCGGCCTGGTTGAAGGACTTGTCCTCGAGCTGACCAACGTCCGTAACCAGACCGACCTTCAATGCCTCGCCCTGGGGCGCGGCCGGCGCGCAGGCGGCCAGCACAAAGGCGGCCACCAGCAGCAGCGAAAAGACGGCGTAACTCTTCTTCATGTTCTTCTACTCCTCAAGTTGGGGTTGAAGGTGAGATCTCAGGAGATTCCGCTCGTGGTTCAGGTCCGATGGAAGTGTTATTCGGCCGCCATCACCCCTTTCCCTCCGGCCGGAGAGGCCGGGCCGAGCGGCCCCATCCCCCGGCCGCAATGGCGATGATAGCACGGTTCCGCGCGAGGCGCAATCGACCGCCTTACGCACCGCCTCCGACGACGAGCCACCCTTCGGCGAGACTCGCCTCCGCCTCGCGCAGCAACCGCTCTCGCCCCGGGCTGATCGCCCGAGGATCGACCTCCGTCACCAAGCCGCCACCGGAAGCGGCGAAGACCCATGCCTCGCCTGGAGCCCCGTTTGCCAGTCGACTCAAGGCCGGCCCGACCAGCGCCTCCGGTGCCGTCCGCACTCGTGCCGCCACCCGATCGGCCCAGCCGTCCGGCGTTTCCTCGAAGACCACAAGCCAAGGAGCGTCTGCAGCGGGCTCGGCCGGCGCCAGATCGGTGTCTGGCGGTATCCCGATCACGTCCATCGCGAAAGCGGGCCGGGCTGGATCGGACACGGATTCAAGCCGACATTTCGGGCAGGAATAGAGCAGCCCCTCCTCGAACCCGATTCGCCAGCCCCCCGCCTCGCTCGCTCCCGCAAGGAGCCCGATCAATCCTGACCGAGTTGCGAGCCCGGCCGCCGCCCCGGCCAGAAACCCCGCCTGGTCGTACGCCAGCCCCGGCCCCAGCGTGCTTGTCGTTTCGCTGGCCGACAGCGACAACGAATCCAGGGCGACGAAGACCACCCGGGTCCCCGACCAGCCCTGATCGATAAGCACCAAGTTCTCCTCCAGCCCGATCACGGCCCACGCGCCGGGCGGCGGTTCTGACGGCAGGCCCGCCAGCGAGCGCACTTCGGTCTCCTGCCCGGCGCTGGCCGACCACGTCATCACGGCCTCCTGGATCGCAGGCGCCAGCCCGGCATCGACCAGGACCCATGGCGCGGCAACCGGCGTTGCGGTGACGGCAACGGTGGGCGCGACCGTCGGAGGAACGGGCGTCTCGGGCAGCGGCGCCGATCGGCATGCCGCCAGGCCGGCCAGAATCAGGCCAACCGCCAAGGCGACTCCCGCCATCCGAACCCTCGCCGGCATGCGCGTGCCTCCTGCCCGGGAGGATCGTAGGGGCGGGTTTGAAACCCGCCCCTCCCTCCCACCCCTCAGCCGTCGTCACATTTCGTTCAGGCGGGCCGGTGTCCTTCGCTCTCCGGCTCGAGATCGCCGTAGTCGAGCACCTGGCGCGCCTGTGATCCGGTCTGGGCCGGCCCGACGATCCCCTTCTCCTCGAGCTGAT
>CAZMVJ010000100.1:0-10303 GCA_964569445.1 uncultured Anaerolineaceae bacterium
TCTGCGAACCGGCCGGCGTCCAAGAGGGCATCTGCGCCTCGAGCTTCGCGCAGCGTCCTTGAAGGGGAGCCGGGCGGGCTTGCGCCTTCAGGGGAATGGCTTGAAGTCGACCCCCGCCCGTCGGCAAACCAACGCCCTACACCCAGTCTATGGCGAGAAGAGTGAAAGCAATTGCCCCCACAATGCGGGGTTCAGGTCGTCGAAGCGCGAGTCCGACCCGGTCACGGCCAGCAACAAGCTGACGCACACCGTGGACAGGAGCGCGGCGACGATGAAGGTCGACAGCAGGCCCCTTCGCACAGGGTAGTTGCTCGCGGCACGGATGGCCGCCCAGGTACTGATCGAAGCTGCGAGAATGAGCAAGGGGGTGAAGTCCAGCATGTATCGCGTCGCCACCCAGAAGAAGAGGGCGGCCGGGGCAAAGGCCAGGAGGGAAGCGGCGAAGAGGGCGCCCGCCAGACGAATCAGGTCGCCCGACCCCTGCGTGTCGGCCGAGGGTGGTGTCCGGCGGCTTTGGGAGGGGATAGCAGGCGACCACTGGCACAGGGCAGTCGCGGCGCAGACGGCGGCCGCCAGGACGAATGGGATCACCACCAGTAGGCCGGTGACATCCTCCACGTGATGCGCGACGGGTTGGCCAAACCGCCGGAGGAAGGCAGATATGGATGGAAGATCCCCAAAGACGGGCCGCACAAAGGGGAAGGCAGATCGGAAACGCAGCGGGGCCAGAAGGTAGTAGAGGATATTCGCCGGGAGGTACGCAGCGTTGAACAGGAACCCTGTGTCGGCCAGCCGGTTGAGATCAATGAGGCCCAACGCGTATCGCATACCTGTCTCGAACGGGCTTCCAAACCGGACGGCGTTGTAAACGCCGAGCAGCCCGAGACCAACAACGATCGGTAGCGCTAGGCCGACCAGGCCGCGCGCCTCCCGCCTGCGTGCGCCTTCCCCTCCCCTGGCGCGGGCCCATCCCCAGAGCGTCACTACCGCCAGGGCCGCGACGGCCCCTACCAATACCAACCGCGACGCCAGAGCCAACGCCCATAGGGTTCCTGCCAACGCCAGCCTTCCTACCCGTGCCTCTCGACCCTCCATCGTCGGAAGGGCAAAGTACAAGCCCGCCAAGAGGAATGCCTGACCGCTTGAGATGGCCGCTTCGTGGATCGCCGGCCGGTTCAGGTTCCATAGCAGGGGATGCACCGTGGCCACGGCGACGAGCGTGCACCCGAACAACCAGGCTGGCAATTGCGGATAATACCTGCGCCGCAGATCGAGCACGATCAACACGGAAAACACGAGGATGACGGTGGCTGCGACAAACACGAGATGCTCATCCCCCACCCGCTGGCCCGTAGTCACCTTCCACACAGCCGCCATCCCCGCCGGTGCCGGCCCCCAGTACATGTAGTACTTCCCCCTGAAATACGATGCGTCGGCAACGACAGGGATGCCAGGGCGCATCGCGGTCGGCCAGGGATACTCAAGAGATGCGAGCTCCTGGGGCGGCTCAACAAGGAGGGCCGTCTGCCCCTGAAGGAATGCGTCAGCAAGCATGTTGTAGTAATCGGTCGTCCGGGGCCACGCCGTCCAGTGGCCCACGCTCACGAACCATACGTACAGCAGCTCCATCGCCACGAGGAACCCCACCAGGCCAAGCCACTTCGTGGATGCGCCCACCCGTGGCCGTTCCCCGGGGGCAGCGGTCGACCCTTCGACTCTTGCGCGGGTCGACCCCCGCCTCCTGGCTGCCAGACGCCGATCGAGGCCATTGACCAACCGCAGGCAGGCGACCAGCCCGAGCACGCCCGCTCCCGCAGCCAATAGCCCTGTGCGAAACGGGCCCCACTTCTGATCTGTATCTGCGCCCAGCAACCCGGCACTCAGCGAGACGACGACCGCCGTAAGGGCCCCCCCGACGACGAGCCAGGTCATCCATCGGCAAGCGCGCCTCATCGACTACCCTCGCTGGGCAATCTGACCACCACGGCCGGAAATCGGGTTGATGCCGGCCGAGGGTGGGATGACGGTCGGATAGGGGGAGGGCATTTGGTCCCTTCTTCTCGAGAGGCGCTGTGCTTCAGGCCGGTTCCTTAGACCTTTTCCACCACCCAGAAATGCGAGAGCCCCAGCGCTCGCAGGGGCGTTCGTTCCAGCCGCCGCAGGAAGGCGCGCAGGGCTCGGCCGAGCGGCGGCCAGCGGGCGATGACGTTGTCATAGGCACCGAAAAGCACGCGCCGTTCGACAACCTTCGCCGGGAGACCGTCCAATAGGTGGGCGACATCGTTCGTTCGATAAGCGCGCACGTGTGGCGCCAAATGGTCTCGCCAACGGCGCGGCAGGTAGTTGACGAAGGGGATGTTGCCGAAGTGGTAGCGGCCGCGCCAGTAGACCCCGTGGGTTTCGAACGGATACCCCCGGTTCGGGACAAAGAGAACCAGGCAGCCTCCTGGTCGCAGCACGCGCAGGATCTCGGCCGCCGCCGCCCGGTCGTCGGTGACGTGCTCGAGGACCTCGTGCGAGAGGATCAGGTCGAAGGCGGCCGTGGCATACGGCAGGGACTCGCCCTCGGCTCGCAGGACCGAGGCCCGCGGAGCGCGCCGTGCGGCCTGCGCTGCGCGGTCGGCTTCGAGCTCGACGCCGTGGGAGGCCTTCGCCGCCGCCCCTAACCGCGCCAGGTATTGGCCGACGCCGCACCCGTCGTCGAGGATTCGGCCCAACGCCCGATCGCCGGCGGCCGCCAGGATCATCCGCAGCCGCCGCTCCTGGCCGGCGCGCCAGACGTACGAAGGTTCGCCGCGCAACGCGGCCTTGTCCATACCAGGAATGCTCACAGGAGGCCCGGCATGGGGCATCCGGGACGGCCGTCGGCCTGGCCGCGGCAGACCCCGATGTTGGGAGGAGGCCCCTCAGAGGCGATCCCGTGTCCATGAATTGACTCGCGCCCGAGCTGAAGTGTGGGGACCACCGGCTTTCGCGGATTGTATCACCGCCGGTCGCTCCCGATCGCGAGAGGGCCAGGCCGGTCTCGTCGTACAATCCATGCTCGACCGGAGAACGCGAGGTAGTCGATGGATTTCGCCAGCCCACTTGGGCGCAAGGCCCTGCGCATGCTCAAGCGCGAACAGGTCTTGTGGCTGACCAGCGTGGACAGCCAGAGTCGGCCGCAGCCGCGCCCGGTCTGGTTTCACTGGAACGGTGAAGACGTGTTGATCTTCTCTCAGCCGGCGGCCGCCAAGGTACGACAGATCACTGCCCGGCCCGACGTGGCGCTGCACTTCAACAGCGACGCGGCGGGGAACGAGGTTGTGGTCTTCCTGGGGAAGGCCCATGTGCTGGGGGAGTCGGTGGCGCCGGATCGGGTGAAAGCCTACCTGCGCAAGTATCGCGATGGAATCATCGGTCTGGAGATGACCCCCGCTTCGTTTCAAGCCGAATACCGCGTGCCGATCATTGTGCGGCCGACGGCGCTGCGCGGTTTCTGAATGGCCAAACCCTCCTTCGCGGCGGCGCCGGGCAGCCTGATGGCCGGCTGGGATCGCTCGACGTTCGCCCGGCCGGCGCGGCGAATCCGCTGGGTCCTGTTCGCGGCGATGAGCCTTTCCAGCGCGGCGGCGATCGCCACGGCGACGGTCAATTCCATCGTCGGCGCCGATTTGGGCGGCGGGGCGGCCTGGGCCGGCGTTCCTTCGGCGACGATCCTGATCGGCTCGGCCTTGGCTGCGCCGCTGTGGGGACAGGCCTTCGATCGCATCGGTCGGCGGGGAGGCCTGGCCGCCGGTCTCGCCATCGGCCTGGTGGGCTCGGCCATCGCCGGTCTGGCGCTCGTCCTGGCCGCGCTGCCGGTCTTCCTGCTGGGGCTGACCCTGATCGGGGTCAGTGGAGCGGCCGTCGGGCTGAGCCGATTCGCCGCCGGCGAAGTCCATCCGCCGGAGCTGCGGGCCCGAGCCATCTCGACGGTCGTGCTGGGCGGCGCCGTCGGGTCAATCGCCGGTCCGCTTCTGGTGGCGCCCAGTGGTCTGGCGGCGGCCGAGGGTGGGTGGACCGAGTTGGCCGGGCCTTACGGCGCCGCCATCCTGCTCTACGGCGCGGCGGCGGCGGCCGTCTTCCTACTGCTGCGGCCGGACCCGCGGCGCCTCGGCCGTGAGGTGGCGGCGGCTTACGGCGGGGAGGCCGTGCGGGACGAATCGGCTCGCCCGATCGGAGTTATCCTGCGCGGGCGGGCGGCGGTCCTGGCGGTGGCGGCAATGACTCTCGGGCAGATGGTGATGATCATGGTGATGGTCATGACCAGCGTCCACATGCGCGCGCATCAGCATGCGCTGAGCAGCATCTCGCTCGTCATTGGGGCACATACGTTTGGCATGTTCGCGTTCTCGGTGATCTCCGGCCGCTTGGCCGATCGTCAGGGGCGTCTGCCGGTCATCGCCGCCGGTTCGGCCACGCTCGTGCTGGCTTCTCTGGCGGCGCCGCTCTCGACAAGTGTTCTGCCGCTGGCGATCTCGCTCTTCTCGCTGGGGCTGGGTTGGAACTTCTGCTACGTCGGCGGTTCGGCGCTCCTGGCGGATCAACTGAGGCCGTCCGAGGCGGCGCGCACGCAGGGCTTCAACGATCTCCTCGTCGGAGCAGCCTCAGCCGTCGGAAGCCTGGCCAGCGGCATCGTCTTCGCCGCCAGCGGCTACGCGGCGATGGCGGCGGTCGGTGCGGCGGTGGCCCTGGTCCCGCTGGCCCTGGCGATCGCGTGGCGGCGGACGGCGATGGCCACCGCCTAACGGGCGCCGCTCCGGCCCGCGTCGAAACGACATGAGGATCGGGTTCCTTGGTGCGGCGACCTGGTGAACAGGCCGTGCAGGCTGGGTCGTTACGCCGGCAAGGATAGGGTGGCGGACCCGAGGACGATGCGCAGCAACTGGCCCTCAAGGTGCGCCAGAACGAGGAGCAGCGCGCTGATCATCGCCGCGTAGAGCAGGGGGTAGATCAGTGTGCCCAGGCAGGGGATGAACCCGAGGAACACACTGGCCGGTCCAACGAGCAGCCCCAGACCGAGGCTGAGGGCCAGGATCCAGCCGAACACCGCCAGGTGCGGCTTCGGGTGAAGGCGGACGTGACTCCAGATCGCGGGGAAATCGAAACACGCGGCGAGGGTGCCGATCTCCAGGTAGCGCACGGTCACAGCCGGCGAAACCATCGAGAAGACCAATCCGAAGACCACCCCTAGCAGGATCCCGCCACCGCAGGCCAGGCCGAACAGCCAGCTCCATGCCTCGTAGCGCGTGTCGATAGTGAAAAGGGTGGCGCCAGCGGCCACGAAGGCCAGGGCCATCAGCATCAGGATCGGCAGGAAGTAGATGTAGCGGGCGATCGCCAACCCCACGCCGCGTCGGAAATGGACGGCCAGGTCACCCCACGCCGGGAGCAGCGAACTCTCCCCCTTCGCCACGCGCCGGGCGATCTCGACCTCGTACCCCACCGCGGCGATGTTCAGAACCGGGATGAAGGACAACAGCGCCAGGATCCCGGCCTTACCCGCCCAGCCCTGCTCGCGGAACGGATAGCGGACGGCGTCTCCGAAGCGGATCGCCTCAGGCATGTCTGGGGTCCTTTCTGATGACCGTCGCTTCCGGAGATAGGCGGTCGTCGTCGGCGCTGTGGCTAGAACCATCTCCGCAACCCATCGCCCACCCCCGGCCGTCGATGCCCAGAAACGCCACCGCCGCCGACGGCCCCCAGCTTCCACGGGAGTAGCCGTGAACCTTCGGCTGGCCGGCATCCCACGACCGCTGGATCGGATCGACCAAGGCCCAGCCGATCTCGATGCCGTCGGCGCGCATGTAGAGCGAGGCGTCGCCGTTGAAGGCGTCCAGCAGGAGGCGTTCATAGGCCTCGGGGATGGCCTGCGGTCCGAAATCCTCGGCGTAATGGAATTCCATGTCAACCGAGCGGAACTGGCGCAGGCTGTCGGGGACCTTGACCTCGAAGCGGAGGTGGATCCCCTCGTCGGGCTGCAGGCAGATGAAGAGCGCGTTCGGTCGGATGGTCTGGCCGGACGGCAGGGGAAACATCAAGTGCGGCACGGACTTGAACTGGATCGAGACCTGCGTCGTCTTGGCCGCCAGGCTCTTGCCGGAGCGCAGGTAGAACGGGACGCCCTGCCAGCGCCAGTTGTCGATGAACAGCCGCAGCGACCCGTAGGTGGCGGTTTGGGAAGCGGGATCGACGCCGTCTTCCTGGCGATAGCCTTCGTACTGGCCGCGCAGCGTGTGACTGGCGGCGTCGGCCTCCGAGATCGCCCGCACCGATTGCAGGACTTTCTGACGCTCGTCCCGCAGCGCCTCCGGGTCGAAAGACGCCGGCGGCTCCATCGCCACCATCGTCAGCAGCTGCAGCAGGTGGTTCTGGAAGACGTCGCGCAGGACGCCGATGGAATCGTAGAAGCGGCCGCGGTGCTCGATCCCGACCGCTTCGGCGGCGGTGATCTGGACGTGATCGATGTAGTTGCGATTCCAGATCGGCTCGAAGATGCTATTGGCGAAGCGCAAGACCAGCACGTTCTGGACGGTCTCTTTGCCGAGGTAGTGATCGATGCGGTAGATCTGGTCCTCGCGCAGGTGCCGGTGCAGGGCGGCGTTGAGCTGGCGCGCCGTCTCCAGGTCGCTGCCGAACGGCTTTTCGATGACGACGCGGCGCCACCCGTCGCGCTCGACGGTCAGGCCGGCGGCGGCCAGCGCGTCGACCAGTCCGGTGTAGGCCTGAGGCGGCGTGGCCAGGTAGAAGAGCAGATTGGACGAGCCGCCGTCTCCGGCGATTTCCGCCAGGCGGCGAGCGAGGCGGCCCGACTCTTCGTTGACGGCGAAATCACCTTCCAGGTAGTGCAGCCGGGCGGCGAAGGGGCCCCAGGCGGCCTCGTCGAACGACTCCGGGGCGAACGTCTGCAACCCCAGGCGGGCCTGCTCGCGGAACGTGTCGTCCGTGGCGGGGCTGCGCGCCGCGCCCAGCAGGCGAAAGCCTTCCGGAAGCCGTCCCTTGCGGTGCAGCTCGAAAAGGGCCGGGATCAGTTTCCGCCGGGTGAGATCACCCGAGGCGCCGAAGATCACCAGGGTCGTTGTCGGGTTCATAGGGCTGCTCGGGTCATCGTGCTATTCTAGCAGTGCAGGCGCGGCTGAGATGGGGCCATGGCGATCAAGGCCCTACCGGGCGACCTGGCGCGGTGCAGCGGAAGGAGGTCGGCCATGAGCCGAGTGTTGATTCTGGGTGGGGGTTTTGGCGGACTATCGGCGGCCCACGCGCTGCGCTCGACGCTGGCGGCAGCCGACGAAGTGGTGTTGGTGGAACGGCAGGCGACCTTCGTGATGGGGCTGCGCAAGTCCTGGGCGCTGGTGGGAAGCGGAGACCTCGCCGGCGGGGAACGCCGGCTGGATGTCCTGACCGGCCGGGGGATCGAGGTTGTGACCGGGGAGATAACCGCGATCGAGCCGGAGGCAAAGGCGGCGGTGGTCGACGGGCGGAGGCTGGCGGGGGACGCCCTGATCGTCGCCCTGGGGGCAGCGCGCGCGCCGGAAAGCGTCCCTGGATTCGCCGAGCATGTCCACAACGTCTATGAGCGGTCGTCCCTGGCGCGGGCGGCGGAAGCGCTGCGATCGACCAGGGGCGGCGCCATCGCCATCGGAATCTTCGGCGTCCCGTACACCTGTCCGCCGGCGCCGTACGAGATGGCCTTCCTGGTCAACGACCTCATCCGCCGCCGCGGCGTGCCAGCCCGGGTGGAAGTATTCACGCCACAGCCGATGTCGCTGCCCGTCATCGGGCAGGCGGGCTGCGACGTCCTGGAGGCACGCTTGTCCGAGGAAGGCATCGACTTTCATCCGAATCACCAGGCGCTCGCCGTCGAGCCGGGTGAAGTCGTCTTTAGCGGCGGCCGGGGCCGCTTCGACCTGCTCCTGGGTGTGCCGCCGCATCGCTGTCCGGCCGTGGCGGCGTCGGCCGGACTGACCGATGGCGGATCGTGGGTGAAAGTCAACCCTTCGACGATGGAGACGCGGTTCCCCGGCGTCTACGCCATCGGCGACCTGGTCGAGATTCCCCTGGCGAACAAGATGATGTTGCCCAAGGCCGGCGTGTTCGCCGAGTCGCAGGCGCAGGTCGCGGCGGAGCACATTGCCGCGGCGCTTTCCGGCGGCACCGCCAGCGCCGCCTTCAACGGCGAGGGGTACTGCTACCTCGAGGTCGGACGGGGGCTGGCGATGGAAGTCCGAGGCGACTTCCTGGCGGAGCCGGCGCCGTCCGTGTCGATCGGCGCGCCGCTGGCCTCCCGACTGGAAGAGAAACACGCCTTCGAAGCGACCCGCCTGAAGAAATGGTTTGGAGCCTGACCGGGCGCAAAGGAGGGGCGGGGCGACCCGGTCGCCCACCGCCCTCCCTTTCACAAGGCTCGGCGAGGGCGTGGTTATAATCCCGCCGCGGTGACAAGACGAGTCGCGTGGTTCTTCGTGGGGGCCGCCGTGGCGGCCCTCATTATCTTCCTGGTCTATCAGGTGCCCTTCGTCAAGGACCGCCTGGAGTGGCGGCTGGACGCGGCCTCGGGCATCGTGCGCGGCTGGCTCCGGCCGGGGGACTCGCTCCCGACCCCGCGGGCTACCTTTGTCGTCGTCACGCCCTCTTCCCGGCCGGCCACCCTCACGCCTCAAGTGTCGGCGACGCCGGCCCCGACCCCCACACCGCTCCCGCAGCAGGTATCGCTGCCGGCTCCGGCGTGGGAGAAACAGGACTGGAACAACTGTGGGCCGGCGACGCTGGCGTTGGCGCTACGCATGTTCGGGTGGGACGGCGACCAGTTCGACATCTCTGATCTGCTCAAACCAGACCGCGGCGACAAGAACGTCAACATCGAAGAGCTCGTCTACTACGTCCGCAACCGGGCCGGCTGGTTGAACGCCGACTTTCGCGTGGGCGGCACCGTCGACGGTCTGAGGCGCTTCCTGGCCGCCGGCTATCCGGTGGTGATCGAAAAGGGCTTCATCCTGGATGAGAACGACGGAGGCGGAGGCTGGGCCGGCCACTACCTGTTGCTGACCGGCTACGATGATGATGAGGGGGTGTTCATCACGCAGGACTCGAACAAGGGGCCGGACCGCCGCGTGCCCTACGTCGAGGTCGACGACGGGTGGCGAGCCTTCAACCGGGTCTTTCTCTATCTCTATCCGCCCGAGACGCAAGACGAGATCGCCGCGCTGCTCGGCCCGGACGCCGATGCCGACGGCAATCGCCAGCGAGCGATGGAGGCGGCCGAGGCCGAAGTCGGCGCCGATCCGCAGGACCCTTACGGGTGGTTCAACCTGGGGAGCAACCTGGTCTACTTCGAGCGCTACGGCGAGGCGGCCGAGGCCTTCGACACGGCCCTCAACCTCGGCCTGCCGTGGCGCTTCACGCGCTATCAGTTCGGCCCCTACTTGGCCTATTTCCACCAGGGCCGCTTCGAAGAGTTGGTGGAGCTGGCCGATTACACCTTGTTCCGCACGAACAAGGCCGAGGAGTCGCACCTGTGGCGGGGCTGGGCCCGCTACCGGATGGGCGACCGCTTTGGGGCGATCGATGATTTCCGCGCCGCGTTGGGGGTCAACCCCAATTACCTGGACGCGGAGTACGCCCTCGAGTTCGTCGGCGCCACTCCCTGAGGCCGGGTCCGGCCGGGCCGGTGTAAGATTGAGCCGAGATCCGGCACCATCCTTCGCCCAAGGAGCCTTTCCATGATGATCAGCGACAAGCTGGCGGAGGCGATGAGCCTCCAGGTCGGTCGCGAAATGGCCGCCTCGAACCAGTACATCGTCATCGCCGCCTACTTCGAGCGCGAGATGCTCGACAAGTTGGCCGGGTTTTTCTACCGGCAGGCCGCCGAAGAGCACGAGCACGCCATGAAGTTCGTGCACTACGTGACCGGCGCCGGTGGAAAGCTCACCCTGCCGGCGGTCGAGGCGCCCCGCCAGGACATCGCCTCGGCCGAAACGGCGGCCAAGCTGTCGGTCGACTGGGAGAACGAGGTCACCCGCCAGATCCGGGGACTGATGGACCAGGCCGTCAAGGAAAACGACTACCTGGCGCAGGATTTCCTGCGCTGGTTCATCAACGAACAATTGGAAGAAGTGACGACGATGGAGGCGCTGCTGAAGGTTATCCAGCGCGCCGGGCCCAATGGGCTGCTTTTCGTCGAATCCTATGTGGCCGGGCGAGGCGCTCCGCACGAATAGAACCGGCGCTGCCGAATCGTCCGCCGCTCATGCCCCTCCGACTGGCCGCTGGTTGGAGGGGCATT
>CAZMVJ010000101.1:0-10266 GCA_964569445.1 uncultured Anaerolineaceae bacterium
CTTGCGCATCGCCTCGAACGCGGCGATGGCGACCTCGATCATCTCTCCGTCGGGCCCGCGTGGCCTCAGCAGTGGCGCCGCTAAGTTGGGAAGGAGAAGCGGCCTCCCAGGGAGGGGGTGGGAGTTTTTCAAAGAGGGCGGGGGCCTTGTCCCCGCCCTCTTTGAGTTCTCTCCCCTCCCCCTGCAATGAGGACGGGTGTGTGAAGAGTCTCTATGCAGGGGGAGGGGCAGGGGTAGGGGTGAATCGGCGCTGTGTACGCGACGACGGGGTCACGCGTCATCAACCGCAGCCTCGCTAGCTTGGGCAGGACCAGCGGCCAGCGGGGAGGGTTAGGGGTGGGGGTGAAGCGGCGTTCTGCAAACGACGAACCGACAAGTCAAGGAGTGCCCTCCGAGAGCCGATGGCGGGTCGCTAGACCGGGTGGTCCTCCTCCGCCTTGCGCATCGCCTCGAACGCGGCGATGGCGACCTCGATCATCTCTCCGTCGGGCTCGCGCGTCGTCAGCCGCTGCAACGCCAGATTGGGCAGGACGAGCGGCCGGGCCCAGGCGCGGTGTTGGACACCGGCCGACCACCGAATGTACTCATAGGCCAGTCCCGCCAGGATCGGCACGGCCAATACGCGGCTGATCATGCGCCATCCTAACGGGAGGGGGCCGATCAGGCTGAAGAGGATGATCGACAGAACAACGATCGTCAGCAGGAAGGCCGTGCCGCAGCGTGGGTGCTCGCACGGGAAGGGCGCCACTTCTTCCACCCGCAGAGGTCGGCCGGCCTCGTGGGCGTGGATCGTCTTGTGCTCTGCCCCGTGGTAAGCATAGACACGGCGGATCTCGGGGATGCGTCCGATAGCCCACAAGTAGCCAAGCAGCAGCGCCAACCTCAAGAGGCCCTCGAGGATCGTACCGAACGCGGGCGACAGCCCGAAGAGGCGCTCGACGGCAAATGCCGCCGCCGCCGGCAGCAGAAAGAATACGCCGAGCCCGACCACGACGGCGGCGACCATCGAGAGGGCCAGAGGCGTCTTCATCTCCTGCTCCTGCGGGCCTGCCTGGACGCTGGCCGAGAACGACAGCGAGCGAAATCCCAGTTGCAGCGTATCGACCAGGACGAAGAGACCGCGTACCAGCGGCCAGCGGGCGGCGCGTCGGCGGGCCGGCGAGGCAAAGGTGTGGATATCGTAGCGAATGGAATGGTCCGGAGCGCGCACGGCCGTGGCGCACGCGGTACGGCCGCGCATCATCACGCCCTCGAGGACCGCCTGCCCGCCGTACATCGGCGCCGGCGGGGATGGATTGCGCCGAGCTTCGGCCGTCATCCGGCGTACTGGCTCAAGAAATGGATGAAGGCCTCCACGCCGCGGTGGAATGTCGGCAGATGGATCTTCTCGTTGGGGGCGTGCAGGTTGTCGTCGGGCAGGCCGAAGCCCACCAGGACGCTGTCCGAATGGAGGATATCCTGGATCATGGCCACGATGGGGATCGTTCCCCCGGTTCGGCCCAGGATCGGGCGCTTGCCCCAGACTTCTTCGAGGGCATGCGAAGCGGCATGGACAACGGCCGAGTCGCGGGCGGCCACGCCCGGCATGCTGTGCGCCAGCTGCTTCAGCTCCCAGGTGACCGACGGCGGCATGACCTTCTTCAGGTACGTGTCGAGCGAATGATGGACCTTGGCCGGAGTCTGATCGGGGACAAGCCGCATCGAGATCTTCGCCATGGCGCGGGCCGGCAGCACGGTTTTCGACCCGACCCCGGTGAATCCGCTCAGGAACCCGTTGACCTCCAAGGTCGGCCGAGTGAGCACGCGCTCGTTGACGCTGAAGCCCTGCTCCCCGTAGAGGGACGGCGCCCCCGTCTGTCCCAGCCACCAGTCGTCCCCTTGCGGAAGCCGCGAGAGTTCCTGGCGCTCATCGGCCGAAATCGGCCGGACGTCGTCGTAGAAGCCGGGCAGGGTCGCGCGGCCGTTGGGGTCGCGCATGCCGGCGATGGCCTGGGATAGGACGATGGCCGGGTTGTCGACGGCGCCGCCGAACATCCCCGAGTGCAGATCGTGATCGGCGCCTTGGACGTGGACCTCGAAGTACGCCAGGCCGCGCACGCCATAGACGATCATCGGCTCGTCCGGGGCGAGGATAGAGCCGTCGATGTTGAGGCAGGCGTCACAGGCGAACAGGGCGGCGTTGGCCTTGAGGAAAGCTTCCAGGCTGGGCGAACCGGTCTCCTCCTCGCCTTCGAACAAGAACTTGAGGTTGACGGCTGCCCGGCCGGCCTTACCCACCGCTTCAAACGCCTGGAGCAGGGCGATGAGCTGGCCTTTCATGTCCGATGCCCCGCGGCCATACAGGTTCTCCCCGCGCTGCTCGGCTTCGAACGGATCGCTCTTCCACAACTCCAGCGGGTCGACCGGCTGAACGTCGTAGTGTCCGTAAACCAGGATCGTCGGGGCTTTCCCGGCGCCGCGCCAAATGCCGTACACCACCGGATGCCCGGCCGTCGGCATGAGCTGCACGTCTTCGACTCCCAGCGACTGTAAGCGCTGGGCAACCCATTCGGCGCCGCGCAGCACGTCCGGCTGATTCTCCGGGGTCATCGAGATCGACGGGATCCGGATGAGGGCGCGCAGGTCTTCGACGGCTTGCTCGCGGTTCTTGCGGGCGTAGGCAAGAGCCGGATCGATGTTGGACATGACTCGTTCCTCCTCAGCCGACGGCGCGGCTGATGGCTTCCAGAGAATGGTCCAGCCGATGATCGAGGCCGAAATGGCCCCCCTCGTGCTCCGCGTACTGGTGAGGGATGCGTTCGGCCTCCAGCGCCTGATGGAACAAGCGCATCCCGACATTCAGATAGAACTCGTCCTGTGCGCCGCAATCCAGATAGAGCAGGCGCAGGCTGCGCAGCGGCTCGACGGCCGAGGACAGCCGGACGAGCGGATCGTGTTCCCGCCAACGCTCCCAGACTTCCGGCTGCACGGCGCCGGTCGCCAGGTCGATCGGGAAATCGAAGCCGAACGGGGTCTCTGGATGGGGAGAGTAGCAGGACGACATCGCCGCCAGCTCCATCACGTCGCGGAAAGCCTGATCGTGCGGGCGCGCCCGCTGCGGGTCGCGCAGGAGGCCGTCCAGGTCCTGCTGAGCCTCCACCGCCCGGTGAAAGCGGCGCAGCTCGGGAAAGTAGCAGTATTCGAAATACTTGTCTCCGCTGTGGTCGCCGACCAGGCCGAACGCCTCCGGATGGTCCATCGCCATGCGCAGCGCTCCGAACCCGCCCGAGCTCTTGCCGGCGATGGCCCGCGCCTCGCGTTGGGGCAGGGTGCGCAGGCTGTGATCGGCCCAATCGACGAGCTCCAGCAGGTAGTCCTGGTAGCGCCCTGTGGCAGCGGAGTTGATGTACTGCGATCCGCCGAAGCGGGTCATCGCATCCGGCAGGATCAGGATCATCGGACGGACAAGGCCGCTGGCCACCAGACGGTCCATCCGTTGGAGGATGTCCTCCTCCCAGGCCTCGTATTTGAGGAAGCTCGCCCCGGTTCCGGTGAATCCGGCCAACAAGAAGACGACCGGGAAGCGCTCGTCGCCGTCGGCATAGTCGGCCGGCAGGACCACGTGCACCAGGCGCTCGCTGGGGTCGCCCAGCGCGTTGCCTTGCAGCACCTGGCTGCGGAAGAGTTCCGACCGGATTTGCGAAGAACCCATGGACCTGCCTAATTATACCGGCGCATGAGAAAGTCGCTCGCGCTATTGCCCCCACCCCTACCCCTCCCCCTGCACGCGGTGGAGTTGCACGACGACGTGGACTGCAGGGGGAGGGGAGGTTTACTCCAAGAGGGGAGTGGGGCTTCGCCCCACTCCCCTCTTGGAGTATTTGCCCCTCCCCGGATCACGACGTCGAGAAGGGGGATATCGCCTCGGGGAGGGGTAGTGGGTGGGGAATGGCACCCATTCACCGTCGCGCGGAGAAGATAGGGACGTACTAGCCACCCCGTATCGGAATGGGCGACCTTTTCCCGCGTTCCCTTTCATG
This sequence comes from uncultured Anaerolineaceae bacterium, assembly GCA_964569445.1. Classification (GTDB taxonomy): domain Bacteria; phylum Chloroflexota; class Anaerolineae; order Anaerolineales; family E44-bin32; genus DATEVL01. The sequence goes on from CAZMVJ010000101.1 coordinate 4,020, forward strand.
GTAGCCTCGCGCGCGGGGTGCAGCGATGAGCCTCAGCGCGGACGCCCAACGGAACGTTCACGACAGCATTCTGACGACCATCGGACGGACTCCCCTGGTCCGCTTGAATCGCGTCGCCCGCGGCCTGTCGTGTGGGCTGTTCGCCAAGCTGGAGCAGTTCAACCCTGGCGGATCGGTCAAGGACCGCATCGGCCTTCCCATTCTGGAGGCTTACGAACGGGAGGGGAAGCTCCGCGCCGGAGGGACGGTGGTCGAAGCCACTTCGGGAAACACCGGCGTGGGGCTGGCCATCGCCTGCGTCCTGAAGGGCTACCAGGCGGTCTTCGTCATGCCGGACAAGATGAGCGAAGAGAAGCGCCGCCTGCTGCGAGCGTTCGGCGCGCGAGTCATCATCACGCCGACGGCCGTCGAACCGGATGACCCGCGGTCGTACTACTCGGTGGCGCGGCGGCTCGTCGAGGAAACGCCCAACGCCGTGCTGGCCAACCAGTATCACAACCCCGTCAATCCGCTGAGTCACTACGAGGCCACGGCTCCCGAGATCTGGGAGCAGACCTCGGGCAAGGTGACCGACATCGTGGTCGCCATGGGGACCGGTGGCACGATCAGCGGCATCGCCCGCTGGATGCGCGACCAGAACCATCCAGTCCGGATCGTCGGCGTCGATCCCGTTGGTTCGATCCTGGCCGAGGCCTGGAAGCGCGCAGGCAACATCGAGGGCCTGCAGGCGTTTCCCTACAAGGTAGAAGGGTTCGGGGAGGACTTCATCCCCTCGACCCTCGACCTGGGCCTGATCGACGACGTGGTGATCGTCGATGACGGCGAGTCGTTCAACTGGACGCGACGCCTGGTCCGGGAAGAAGGTATCTTCTGCGGCGGATCATCCGGGGCAGCCCTGGCCGGGGCGGTCAAATACGCGCAAGGCCTCGGTCCGGATCGACTGGTCGTCGTCCTGCTTCCCGATTCGGGCACCCGCTATCTGTCCAAGATCTTCGATGACGATTGGATGCGGGAGCACGGTTTCCTCGAGCTCGACCGCCGCCGGGCGACGGCCTTGCAGGTCGCCCAGGCTCGCGGTCTACCGACGCTGGTCACCGCCCAACCCGGCGACACGGTCAGCGCCGTCGTCGGCCGCATGCGGCGGGACGCTGTGTCGCAGCTGCCGGTGGTTGACGACGGCGGCCGGCTGGTGGGGATGGTCACCGAAGTCGATCTGCTCCGCCATCTCCTCACGGGAGGGGCGGAGGCGGCCGAACACACCGTGGCGCAGCTAGCCAGCCCGGCGGTGCGCGCTCTGCCGGCCGACACGCCCTTCGAGGACATCCTGGCCGATCTGACGGGAGCCAAGGTCGTGGTGCTGGTGGACGAGGCCGGGCGGCCGCGCGGCATCCTGACGATGATCGACGCGCTCGAGTTCCTCGCCGCCGCCTAGCGTCCCGTTCCAGGCGATTCGAAGACGGATCGCAATGGTCCTTGGGCAGGCTGGGCCGGTCGCGGGGGGTCGAATCAACGCCGCCGAGAGACGGTGCTCTCCATGGTGAGGAAGGCGATGAGGCAAGTCCGACGGACGCCAGATTCAATGCGTCGACCTCCCTCCGGAACGGGACACTGGGCCGAATGAGGATCCTCCCCGACCTGCCGGACCTGCACATTCTCCCGGCGGACACGCTCCGCCCTCACGAACACCATGAGGATCGGCGGGCGGCGCCGCTGGCGGAGGCCCTGCGTCGGGAAGGGATCCTGCGCAACCCTCCGATCGTCCTTCGCCTGAGCGGCCACGAAGAGCGCTACATCGTCCTCGACGGCGCCAATCGAACGACGGCCTTCCAACAGCTCGGGTTCAAGTACGTCCTGGCGCAGGTCGTTCACCCGGGCGACAACCAGATCGGCGTGGAAACATGGAACCACGCCGTGCTGAACCTGACGGAGGACGAGCTCCTGGCGGGGTTGCGCGATTTGGACGAGGCCGAACTGCGCGAGTCGGACGCCGAGCAGGCGACTGCCGACATGATCCAGGGCAGCGCCCTGGCCTACCTGTCACTGCGGTCGAACCGGGTAATGAGCGTGGCGGCAACGGTTCCCGACCTGCACAGCCGAGTCGCCGGCCTCAACCGGCTGGTGCACGCCTACCTGTCGCGCGGCCGGATCGAGCGGACCAACGCCGGCACAGCCGCCGAATTGGAGCGGGCCTTCCCCACCTCAGCCGCATTGGTTGTCTTCCTCGCCTTCACCGTCCAGGACGTCGTCGAGGCCGTCTCGGAGGGCCTGCTGCTGCCGGCGGGCCTGACGCGCTTCATCGTTTCGCCCAGGGCGCTCCGCGTCAACTATCCCCTGGAAGCGCTCGCCCTCGAGGAGCCTCGCGAGGCCAAAGAGGAAGCTCTCACCCGCTGGGTCCACGAACGCGTTGTCGGGCGTAGAGTGCGCTACTACGCCGAGGCGACCTACCTGTTCGACGAATAGGTCTGGCAGGCCGCGGAACAACGCCTTCGCCCTCACCCCCTCCCCCGGCTCAGGTCCCTGACATCGTTGCTCTTTCTTGCCGAGGGAGGCCCTCCGCTCCCGGAAGAACACCGGGACGGTGTACGCGAGGGTAGGGTGGGGGACCGAAGTGGCCACCACCTTCTTCGGCAACCCGCTTGAAGGTCTCTCAGGCCGCGGCCTTGAGCCCGCGTTCGACGTCCTCGACCAGATCCGCCGCACCCTCCAGCCCGACCGACAAACGCACCAACGCCGGATCGACCGCCAGGACCGAGTCGGCCGTGGACAAGTGGGTCATCGCCGCCGGCACTTCCACCAGCGACTCGACGCCTCCCAGCGACTCGGCCAGGGCGAAGATCCGCGTCGCTTCGGCGAATCTCCGGGCAGCCGGGGGTCCGCCTCGTACGCGGAAGGACACCATTCCACCGGCGTTTCGCATCTGCCGGCGGGCCAGCTCGAATTGAGGGTGGTTCGGCAGGCCCGGGTAGTAGACCTGCTCGACTCCGGGATGCCGCGAGAGAACCTCTGCGACAGCCTGCGCATTGACGGCGTGCCGATCCATCCGCACTGCCAAGGTCTTGATCCCTCGCAGCACCAGAAACGAGTCGAGCGGTCCCGGAACGCCGCCGACGGCGTTCTGGATGAAGGCCAAACGCTCGGCGAGTTCGGACTCCCGGACCACGATGGCGCCGCCTACGACGTCGGAATGGCCGCTCAGGTACTTCGTCGTGGAGTGGACGACGATGTCGGCGCCGAGGGCGAGCGGCTGCTGGAGATACGGCGTAGCGAAAGTGTTGTCGACGCACACCCACGGCTTCCGCGGCAGGCGATGGGCCAGGTCCGAGATCGCCGAGAGGTCGGCCAGGTTGAGCATGGGATTGGTCGGACTTTCCAGGACGATCAGCCGGGTTTCAGGCCGGGCGGAAGCGATGAACCGCTGCGGGTCTTGAGGCTCCGCATACGAAAAGGTCAAGCCATACTGCGCATACAGACGCTGGAAGAGCCGATAGGTCCCGCCGTACAAATCGCTGACGGCCAGAACATGATCCCCTGGCGAAAGCAGGTGGACGACGGCGTCGATGGCTGCCATCCCCGAGGCGAAGGCCAATCCGGTGGTTCCGCCTTCGAGCGCCGCCAGGCAGGCTTCCAGCGCCTTGCGGGTGGGGTTCCCGGTCCGGGAATACTCGAACCCGAGCGTCTCGCCTACGGCGGTCTGCCGGTATGTCGAGGTGAGATAGACCGGTGTCATGACGGCACCCGTGGCCGGATCAGGCGGCTGACCGGCATGGATAGCCAGTGTCTCGAACGCTTGGGGTTTCGCCATTCTCAATCCTCCAGATGTCATTCTAGTTTTCTGCGACCCATCCGTCAAAAGCCTGGAGCGGCCGCATATAATGAAACTTACGCTGTAAGCCGGGCGGGGGCCACGGTGGACCTCAATTTCGTCGATCCCGAAGACGTGCCTCGGCCGCGCGACGAAGTTCGCCTGCGCCAGCTGGCGGTGACGCCGCTGGGGGATGGGCGGCGGTTGCGCATCGATATCGAGTTGACGCCGTTTCTGGAGCGGCCCAACCTCGATCTGGATGTCCTGAACGCCGCCGGGGAGTCCCTCGTGCGCACGACGGTGGTCGAGGCCGACAGTCCCAGCTTCTCCATAACGATGCACCTGCGGGGAAACCCGCCGGGGGGCGAGTACACCGTGCGCGGCGCGCTGTCGTATGCCTCGTCTCCGCCGCAGGACGTCCGCGAAAAACACTTCGCCGTGGAGTTGGCGGCCGATGACAGCGGCTGAACCACGGCGCCGAAGGCTCCGCTAGCGAGCGCATCCCGATGCCCCGCCTCGACCCGGTCCTGCGCCACGCCACGACCCCGCCGGTCTTCGACCCGTCGAAGATCCACCGCGAACGTCTGGTCGACCTGGTCCACTCCTACCTGCCGCGCAAGCTGATCGTTGTCGCCGCGCCGGCGGGCTACGGGAAGACGACCCTGCTGGCCGATTTCACCGCTCACAGCGATTTCCCGGTCTTTTGGGTACGGCTGACGCCGGCGGATCACGACGAGCGCCGGCTGGCGGAGATGATCGTCGCCACTTTGCGCCGGCGGTTTCGCCGAGTGATGCGGGAAACCCGCCTCAACGCCTTGGCCGGCGCCACGGCCGAGGCCCTCGGCCGTGCGTTGGGCGAGGCGATGGGCTCCGTCGGCGAACCTTTCGTGCTGGTGCTGGACGATGTCCATTACCTGAACACGTCGAAGGCGGCCCTGGGGCTGATGGATGCGCTGCTCGAGGCGATGCCGGTCGACGCCTCGCTCATCGCCTCGGGGCGTGAAGTCCTCGAAGTATCGCTGGCCAAGCTGATGGCCGAGGAGAGCCTGGCCGGGCTCGGCCCGCAAGACCTCTCGCTGACCGAGGATGAGCTGCGCACGCTGGCCAGCCAGCGGGGAGCGAGCGGCCTCAGCGACCGCGATTTCTTGCGGATCCTGGAGGAAACGCGGGGGTGGCTGGCGGGGGTCCTGCTGTCGGGCGTCCTGCAAGGCCGCCGGAGCGCTGGGCCGATTGATCCGAACCGGCCGCTGGTGCACGATTACCTGTCTTCGGTCGTGCTCAACCGTCAGCCGGATGCCCTGCGCACCTTCTTGCTCGAGTCGTCGGTCCTTCCTTTCATGACGGTCGAAGCGTGCGATTCGATCCTGAATCGGACCGACAGCTCGCGCATGCTCACCCGGCTGGCCAAGGAAGGGATCTTCGTCACCGCCTCCAAGGAATCGCCTCGAAGCTACGAGTACCATCCGCAGTTCCGCGATTTCCTGCAAACCACGCTGGCCGAGGGCGATCCGGCCCGTCTGAAGCGTGTGCGGCTGAGGGCGGCGCGCTTCGCCGAGCACAATCAGCAGATCGAGAACGCCGTCGAGCTGTATCTGGACAGCGGCCAGCCCCAACCTGCGCTGCGCCTGGCCGAGCGCCATGCCAAGGAAATGTTCGACCAGGCGCGGGTGCAGACCCTCGAGATGTGGTCGGATCGGCTGCGGGAGGCGGGGGTCGAGTCCCCGGTGACCCTGCGCTACCTGGCCGTGGCCTATGCCGACCTCGGCCAGATCGCCGAGGCCGAGAATATCCTCGACCGCGCGCGCCGGGCGGTAACGACCGAGTCTGACCCCGTGGTCCGGGCCCTGCTGGAAAATGCCTCGGCCCTGGTTGCCTACTTCAAGGGCGACTACCCGGGCGTCCTCCACCACACTGAACTCAGCCTCGGGCTGACTCAGAAGGCGGCGGATCGCGAAGTGCGGGTGCGTGCGATGATTCTGCGCGCTTCGGCTTTGGCCAACACTCCCGGCGGGATCGCCGATGCCGAACAGGTTGCCGAGGAGGCCTTCGGCCTTCTGCGCGACGGCAAGGATCGACTCCTGCGGGCCGACTGGCTCCGCATGAGGGGCGGCCTTCACCGGGCCCGGGGGGACATCAGCCAGTTCGCGGCGGCCAGTGCCGAGGCTTACCGGCTTGTCCGTGAGGAAGCCCCGGCTCTTTCCCTTGCCTCACATCTCAACAACCTGGCCGACAGTTCGCATAGGCTAGGGCGCTACGACACGGCCATCGCGCAGTATTCGGAGGCCTTGCGGGAAGCCCGGCTGGTGGGGAGCGATCTGCGAGAAGCTGTTGTCCTGTACGGGATGGCCGAGGTCTACTGCGACGTCGGACTGGCGATACAGGCAGCCGAATTGTTCGGGGAGGCTCTTTCGGTATCGACGCGGATCGACAGTACGCCGTGGATCA
>CAZMVJ010000102.1:0-10173 GCA_964569445.1 uncultured Anaerolineaceae bacterium
CGAAGCGCTATCCCCTCCGGGATACGAAGCGCTATCCCCTCCGGGATACGAAGCGCTATCCCCTCCGGGATACGAAGCGATATCCGCCGGAGGGCGGTAGAGAGCCCGGATGCCCGCCCACGCGCGCAGCGCCCGATGGCGCCGCACCGTCGGGATCAGGATCTGGCCCTCGCTCAGGAGGAGATCGATTTCCCAGGGCTCCATCGCCAGGTCGGTGGGGGAGCGGACGGGGACGTCGGTCGTCCCGAGGACACACACCGTACCGACCGGGACGATGATGTCGCCGTCGTGAGGAGGCTTGCACCGATTGAGGACGGTGTGGGTCAGGCGGGAGGCCATAGCCACCATCGTCCCCTTACCCAGCGCCAGGGGCAGGTGGGCGCCGGCCATGGCGGCGACGGCGCCGGCGAACGGGCCGGCGGCGTTGACGACGAATTGGGCCTCCAGCTGAAAAGCCGCCTCATCGCCGAGGGAGACGATGCGCGCCAGCAGGCCTGCTCCATGTGGGACCAACCCTGAGACTCGGTGACGGAGGAGAACCGTCCCGCCGGCCTGCGAGACCCCGCGGGCCAGGGCATGCAGCAATTCGAAGGAATCGAGGGCGGCGTCCTGCACTTCGAAGACGCGTGTCAGCCTCGGGGTGAGCAGCGGCTCGCGCCGCAGCGCCGCCGCGGCGCTGATCTCTTCGATCGGGAGGTCGAGCATGCGACCGGCGGCCAACCATTCAGCGGCGTACTCCGGCGAGTCGGTCGTCGTGCTGACGAAGAAACCGCCGGTGGGCTCGATGGCGTGGGGGATCAGTCGGCGGAGCAGGGAATTCTCGCGGCGGCAGTCCACCGCCGAGGCCGGGTCGCTGAGGACGTAGCGGCCTCCGCTGTGGAGCAGGCCGTGGTAACGCCCAGAGGTCCCTTGGCCCAGATCGCCCTGCTCGACAATCGTCACGGACAGGCCGCGCAGGCAGGCGTCCCAGGCGACGCCGAGGCCGGTGGCGCCGCCGCCGATGACGAGGAGCTGGGTGGAACGAGTTGTCACAGATCAGTGGCCAGTGGTTGGTGGTCAGTGGCCAGTGGTCGATGGCCAAGGAGTCGCGCCTGGCCCTGAGGGACGTCGCAGGATGAGATCACAATACCCGGGCGGGACGAGTCTCGAAGAGCTTGCTCACCCCGCGGCCGCGGCCCACTCACCACTGACCACTGACCCCTGTCCACTAGAGTCGCGGCGGCTGCGTCGGCCGGTCGGCCTGCCGCACGCGCTCGAGGTCGCGGATGAACTCGAGCGTCGTCGCCGATTTCTCGTAGCCGAGCGCAGTGAAGAAGGCGTTGGCTTCCGTCCGGATGACGTCGGTATGGAGCAGCAGGCGCGCTCGCCCCGACTCGAGGGCCCAAGTTTCCGCGGCGGCGATCAAATGGCGGCCGACGCCCTTGCGCCGGTAGGCCCGGGCGACCAGGATCGCCACAACCTCGGCCGTGTCGCCCGCCGTCAGATCGCGCGAGACCCGCAGGTGGGCGAATCCGGTCACGTGTTCCGCATCGAGGCCGATCAGCAGGCGGTCTTCCTTGGGCAGGCTCGCCAATCGATTGCGGAACTCCTCCAGTTCGAGGCGCAAGCCGGCTTCGAGCAGTATCGACTGGAGCATGACCAGATGCGCTTCCGGAGGGTGGCGGGTTCGAATGATTTGTAAGTTCACGGTGCCCTCACAGGGCGGCAGCCGGCGCCGCCCAGCCGCGCGCCCGTGCCACCGCCTCTTTCCATATGGCGTAGCGTTCATCGCGTTCGGAGACACTCATGGCCGGGACGAATTCCCGCTCCAGCGTCCATGCCCGACGCAGATCGTCGAGCGAGCCCCAGACGCCGGCGGCCAGGCCGGCGAGCATGGCCGCACCCAGCGCTGTCGTCTCCCGCTGGACGGGCCGTTGGACGACTGTACCCAGGAGATCCGCCTGAAGCTGCAAGAGCAGGTCATTGGCAGCGGCGCCGCCGTCGGCGCGCAGCGCCTGCAGCTCCAGGCCGGCGTCGGCGCGCATCGCCTCGAGCACGTCACGCGTCTGGAAAGCGATCGCCTCCAGTGTCGCGCGGGCCAAGTGCGCCCGTGTCGTGCCGCGGGTGAGGCCCAGGATCGTCCCGCGGGCATAGGGATCCCAATAGGGTGCGCCCAATCCCACCAGCGCCGGTACGAAGGTGACCCCGCCGGCGTCGGGGACGGTAGCCGCCAGCGCTTCGATTTCGGACGACGCGCCCAAGAGGCCAAGCCCATCGCGCAGCCATTGGACCGCCGCGCCGGCGATGAAGACGCTTCCTTCGAGCGCGAACGTCGTCGGCGCCGAGGCGCTCAGCTGCCAGGCGGCCGTCGTCAGCAGCCCGTTGCGAGAGGCGGTGCGCTGCTCACCGGTGTTGAGCAGCAGGAAGCAGCCGGTGCCATAGGTGTTCTTGGCCATGCCCGGCGTGAAGCACGATTGGCCGAAGAGGGCGGCCTGCTGGTCGCCGGCGACGCCGGCCAGAGGGATCGAAGCCCCGAAGAGTTCGGGCAAGGCGCGACCGAGAATTCCGCTGGAAGGAGCAACCGTCGGCAGTACGGCTGCCGGAATGCGCAACTGATCGAGCAGAAACGGGTCCCAGGCCTGGTCCGCCAGATTGAAGAGCATCGTGCGCGAGGCATTGGAGACGTCGGTGGCATGAACCGCTCCGCCGCTGAGACGCCACAGCAGGTACGTGTCGACCGTGCCGAACGCCAACCTCCCACCCTCGGCCGAGGATCGGGCGCCCTCGACGTTGTCGAGCAGCCAGGCCAGCTTCGTCCCCGAGAAGTAGGCGTCGAGGACCAGGCCGGTGCGCTGTTGGATCGGATCAGCCAAGCCGGCGGCCTTGAGCGCATCGCACATCGGCGCTGTCCGGCGGCACTGCCAGACGATGGCATTGTGCAGCGGTCGGCCGGTGGCGCGGTCCCACAGGATCGTGGTCTCACGCTGATTGCTGATCCCGATGGCGGCGACGTCCTGGGCGCGGACTCCGGCGCCGGCCAACGCCCGACGCGCCGTCTCGACCTGGCTCGACCAGATCGCCTCCGGGTCGTGCTCGACCCACCCCGGCCGCGGATAGATCTGAGGGAACTCCTGTTGGGCGGTGGCGACGGCCTGCCCGCTCTCGTCGAACACGATGCTGCGAGAGGAGGTCGTGCCCTGATCGAGTGCGAGGACGTACCGCGCCATCGGCTCTCCGCCGGATCAGCGCCCGCGCAAATAGAGGCGGTCGTAAAACAACGCCGCCAGGCCGCCGCCGAGCAACGGTCCGACGAAGTAGATGTAAAGGCCGGTGAAGTCGCCCATCGCCAGCGCCGGGCCGAAGCTGCGCGCCGGGTTCATCGAACCGCCGGTCAGCGGCCCTCCCATTAAGATGTCCATGCCGAGGACCAGGCCGATGGCCAGCGCCGCGGCATTGCCGTTTTGGCCGGCGACCGCCGAGCCGAAGACTGCCGTCACCAGGAAGAAGGTCAAGACGGCCTCGATCACAATCGCCTGAACGACCGAAACCGAAGGCGCCGGCAGAGTCATCCCGAGGTTGCCTTGAGGTCCAATCAGAAAGAGAAGGAGGTAGCCGGCCAGCGCGGCGCCCAGGAGCTGCGCCACCCAATAGCGAGCGGCCCGCAGCCAGGAGAATCGTCCGGCAAGGGCCAAGCCAAACGTTACGGCTGGGTTGACGTGGGCCCCGGAAATCGACCCCCATGCGAAGACGATGACGACCAGGGCCAGGGCATGCGCCAGAGCGACGCCCACCAGCCCGCCGCTCGAGTTGCCGGCAACGGCGAGTGCGCCGGCCCCGGCGCCGATGAAAACCAGCGTGAACGTCCCAACCGTCTCGGCCAACTCTTCACGAATGCTCACGTTGCCCTCCAACCTCAACAGGTGGTCAGATTGTGCTCCGCCGGGCGAAGAAGTGCAAGGGCACCGGCTAGTAGGCTGCGGAAAGAGGAACGTCGCCCTCAAGCCCCTCCCCTAACCTCTCCCCCAGAGTTGGGGTGTGATTGCGATGGCGTCAAGCGGGGGAAGGGGTGAGGTTTTCGGGGCCGAAGGCCCCCCGCCTCCTTGAGGATCTCCACCCCCTTCGCGCAGCACCCCAGAGGGGCTCCGCCACACTCCGGTGTGTCGAGGAGAGTTTCCAGGCGGAGAGGGGGAAGGGGTGAGGCGGGAGGCGTTCTTTCCGAATTCTCCTAGGTCCGATCACCGGAGGTGAGGCTAGCCTTGTCGAAGGCCCGGTGCCCGGCCAGAAAGGCCTTGCCGGAGACCGCTTTGCCTCCCGGGAGCTGGACCTGATCGAGGGCTAGCAGGCCGTCGCCGGTAGCCATCGCCGGCTCGCCGCGGACGAGCACGACCGTCCCGGGCGGCCCGGCATCGCCGGGAAGAGATCGAGCCGCGAGGACGCGCAAGGTTTCCTGCCCCCAGCGGAGCCTGGCACCCGGCTTGGGAGAGAACGCCCGTACCTGCCGGAGGAGGATCGACGCGGGAACCGAGGGATCGAGGGCAGCGTCCGAAGCCCGCAGTCGCGGCGCCAGCGTCGCCTGCCGATCGTCTTGCGGAAGTGGCGAGAGCTTCCCCGCCGCATACCGCGGGAGCGTCTCGAGAAGCAGTCGAGCGCCCGCCTCCGCCAGTTCGGCGGTCAGCGTTTCGGTATTGCTGTCGGCTCGAATCGCCACCGACTGTTGAGCCAGAATCGGACCGGTGTCGACGCCCTCGTCCATCTTCATGATCGTCACGCCGGTTTCGACATCACCGTGCAGCAGGGCCGCCTGGATTGGACTGGCTCCCCGCCAGCGCGGAAGCAAGGAGGCATGCACGTTCAGGCAACCGTGGGGCGCGGCGCGGAGAAGCGAGGCGGGGAGAATCTGGCCAAAGGCGGCGACGATGATGACGTCCGGAGCCCAGGCCGCCACGGCGGCCAGAGCCTCGGCGGAACGGATCTTCTCGGGTTGCAGAATCGGAAGGCCGAGATCGAGGGCGGTTTGCTTGACGGGTGGAGGTCGGGGGAGCCGGCCCCTTCCGGCCGGACGGTCGGGCTGAGTGACCAACCCGACAACGGTGAATTGCTTCGCCAGGGCGCGCAGCGACGGCACTGCGAATTCCGGCGTGCCGAGGAAGACGACCCGCATCAGCCCATCCTAGCATAGGGTGGGGTAGAGACAGCAACCCTTCCGGGCAGCCGGGGTTACATAGGGTGGACTTGCGGACTGGGCGGGTCGGCGTACAATCGGCCCGTCCTGCAAACCAGCATTCCTACACAAGGAGAGGGATCCATGACGACAATGAGTGCACCGGAATCGACAAGCGATGATCGACTGTGGGCGGCACTGGCCTATGTTTTCTCCCCGCTCGTGCCGATCATCATCCTGCTTTGGGCAGAGAAGAAAGACCGCCCGTTCATCAAGGCGCACAACATGCAGGCCCTCGTGTTGGGGATCGTCGAGCTCGTCCTGTGGTTCGTGCTCAGCATCACCATTGTCGGCCTGTGCGTTCCTTTTGCCATTTGGGTGTACCTGCTCTATTGCGCCTACCAGGCTTACCAAGGCAAGCTGGTCAATATCCCCGTCATCTCGGGCATGATGAAGGGCCAGAGCTGAGAGGACCAGATCGCTGTCTGTCGGACGGGCCCGCGCACCGCGGGCCCGTTTGCTTTCGGGCTAGTGTCCCGTTCCGGAGATAGGTTGACAAAGGTGGACGAGCGTCACCAGGACCGGGCTCGGGGCTGGCGGTCCACACGAAAGGCTGCGCCCCTAAGCACTACCGACAGGCCCAATCAAAGTAATCGCGGAAAGGGACCCTAGGGGGTGATCGTGCCGGGTGAATGGCGTCTGCCCCGAGGGTCGGGCGCGGAGTCTCCACCGGGATTCAGCCAGGTGGAGTGGGCGGTGTTGCGGAACCGCGGCGCCGTCGACGCCGCCGACGCCGAGCGACTGCTCGACCCGACTGCCGGCGAGGTACACGATCCGCTGGCGCTGCGCGACATGGATCGCGCCTTGCTGCGCATTCGTCAGGCGGTCGAGCGAGGGGAGCGCATCGTCGTTTACGGCGACTACGATGCCGACGGGCTGACGGCAACGACGCTCTTGACGACGACCCTCGAGCTGATGGGCGCCGACGTCTCGGCTTTCATCCCCAGCCGGTTCGAGGAAGGCTACGGCCTGCAAGAGGAAGCGCTGCTGAAGCTAGGCCGCCAAGGGACGCGACTGGTTATCTCGGTCGACTGCGGCGTGCGCGCCGTGGCCGAGGTGCGGGCGGCGCAGGACGGCGGTCTGGATGTGATCGTCACCGACCACCACGAGCCGGCGGACGAGCTGCCTCCGGCGGTGGCCGTCGTCAATCCCAAACGCATCGACGACGCGTATCCGTTCAAAGAGTTGTCCGGCGTCGGCCTGGCTTTCAAGTTGGCTCAGGCGCTGGTGGCCGGGCAGGTGGCGAACTGGATGGAGAGCGGGGCGCTGGCGCTGGTGGCGATCGGGACGATCGCCGACCTGGCGCCGTTGATCGATGAAAACCGCACGCTGGCGGCGCGTGGGCTCGACCAGCTTCGCCGATCGCCGCCGGCAGGCGTTGCGGCCCTGATCGAGGCCGCCGGTCTCAAAGCCCCGCGCCTGACGGGCCGGGACATCAGCTTCTCGATAGCCCCCCGGCTCAACGCCGTCGGCCGCCTCGGCAGCGCCTCGGCCGCCTTCCGCTTACTGCGAGCCGAGTCGGTCGCCGAGGCGCGCCCCCTGGCGACTCAGCTCGACCAGGCTAATCGCGATCGCCAGGACCAAACGCGCGCCGTCTTGGAGCACGCACGTGCGAAGATGGAGGGGCTGTCCGAGGTCCCGCCATTGATCTTCGACGCCGATCCATCCTACGGCGAAGGTCTGCTTGGCCCGGCGGCGGCGAAGTTGACCGAGGAATGGCACCGTCCGGCCGTGTTGGTGTCGCTGCGAGGCGCTATCGGGCGAGGCTCGGCCCGCAGTGTCGCCGGTTTTCACATCACCGATGCGCTCGAAGCCTGTGCGCCGCTGCTCGAGCGATTTGGCGGGCACGCCGCCGCGGCGGGGTTTTCCGTTCAGGCTGCGCGGGTCGACGAGCTGCGCGCATGCCTCGAGCGGATCGCCGGGGAGCGGTTGGAAGCTCCAGGAGCGCCGCCGCCGGTGGAGATCGACGCGTTGGTGGCCCCGCTCGATGTCAACCGAAAACTGGTGGAGTTCCTCGATCGCCTCGAGCCGCTGGGAAGCGGCTTCCCGCCGCCGCTGTTGGCCTGCCTGGGGATGACCGTTGTCGATACGCGGCCGGTCGGCCGCGATAAGGCACACCTCAAGCTCGTGCTGCGCCACCGGGATCGGACGGTCGACGCCATCGCTTTCCGCGGCGGGAGCCGGCCGTTGGAGCGGGGCGCCCGCATCGACCTGGCCTTCTATGCCGAGCGCGAGATGTATATGGGCCTCGAAGGGATCCGCTGGAACGTCCAGGACATTCGGCCGGCAGAATAGATCGCAACCACTCATGAGGGGCGGACCGGAACCGGGGACGCGTAGGGGCGGGTTTGAAACCCGCCCCTACGACGTTTCGCACGGCTGGTCCGCCCGGCCCGTTGCCGCAAGGGTCCTCGAGGGGAAAGGGTCTGCGCCGCGCTACTCGAAAGGACCACGATCTACGGCGAGCGACTACGGGCCTCGCCGCGAATGGACCCATCGCCTGAGGGATAGCCGGTCGGCCCTCGCTCAGCGCGGACAGCGTACGATGAGGCTGGGGCGGCCAGTGCTCGCTACGGAGTGTCACGGCGCGCCTTCGATAGGATCCCGAGCTACGGCGAGGGATTGCGCCCGTCGCTGTCTTGCGAATCTTCCCCTGGGCGGCCTGAAGGTTGGCCTCCGTTCAGTGCGGAGGTCAATCCACAAAGCGGTACTTGAGCAGGGTCCACACGGCGGCGAAGGCGTCCTTCAACCCGATCTTCTTCCCTTCGGAATACTCGCGGGGGTTGAAGGTGATCGGAACTTCGAAAATGCGAACGTGCCGCTTGAGCAGTTTGGCCGTCACCTCGGGCTCGAAGTCGAAACGACGGCAGCGCAGGGGAATGGACTGGATGACTTCACGCCGGAAGACCTTGTATCCGGTTTCCATGTCGGACAGGATGCTGTTGTAGAGGACATTCGTCATCAGGGTCAACAGTTGGTTGGCGATCATGTGCCAGAACATCGTGGTCCGGCGGGCGGCCCCGAGAAAGCGCGACCCGTAGACGACTTCGGCCCGGCCCTCCTCGATCGGTTTAAGCAGCGAAGGGTATTCGCGCGGGTCGTATTCGAGGTCGGCGTCCTGGATCAGCACCATATCGCCCTGGGCGGCCCCGATCCCGGCGCGCACCGCCGCCCCCTTGCCCCTGTTGCTCGGTTGCAGCATCAGGCGCATGGCGGGATAGGTCGGCTTGAGTTGTTCCAGCAGGGCGCGTGTGCCGTCGGTTGAGCCGTCGTCGACGACGAGGATCTCGTCCGCCAGGCCGACGGCGGCCACCTGGGCCAGGATGGCGCCGACCGTGGCCGCTTCGTTGTACACGGGAATCACGACGCTGAGCCGCATGGCGTCCGGTATTCTACCCCGCGCCCTTCGTTGAGAGGCCTAAGGAGGGGCGCGGGACGCCACGCCCGGCGCGCCAGGACCCGAGGGCCAATTGCCCCGCCGCGGGCCCTCGGCTATAATGCGCCTGGTCGCTCCGCCCCGGAGCGGCAGCGAGATCCTGAGCGAGGTCGCGCGCTGATGTCTCTGCCTCGAACCGCAATCCGACCCGCCGCCCTCGACGGAGCCGAACCGACCACCTCCAATCTGCGCTTCCTCCCCGCGCCGATCAGCCGAATCGAAGACACCGGGCTCTCAGCCCTCTGGCTGCAAGACCTGGCCATGAAGATTCTCTATTTCCGGGGTTATCTGACCGGCTTCAACGTGGCCGAAGCGATGGCCCTGCCGTTCGCCGGTCTGATCGACACCGTCCTCGAGGCGCTCAAACGAGAGAAGTTCGTCGAGGTCAAGACCCAGGTGGGTTTCGGCGAGGGCTCCTACCAGTACGCCATCACCGGGGCGGGCATCGCCCGGGCGCGCGAGGCGCTGGAGCGCAGCCAGTATGCCGGGCCGGCGCCCGTGCCGATTTCGGTCTACAACGAATCGATCCGCCGCCAGAGTCGCGGCCGCCCGACGGTGCACCCGCGGATCATGCGCCAGGCCCTGGCGGATCTGGTTCTCTCCGAGCGAACCTTCAATCGGATCGGCCCGGCGGTCAACTCCGGCACGTCGATCTTTTTCTACGGCCCTCCCGGCAACGGCAAGACCTCGATCGCCCGCGCCATCGGCAACATGATCCTGCAAGAGGACATGTACATCCCCTTCGCCGTCGATATCGACGGGCAGGTAGTGAAGCTCTACGATACGGTCAACCACGTGTTGACGCCCGACGATGAGTCGGGCGCCTCCGGGTCGGGGGTGAAGGGCGGCGCCAAGACCGACGCCCGCTGGCTCAAGGTGCGGCGGCCGTTCATCATCGTCGGCGGCGAGTTGACGATGGCCGGGCTCGACCTGGTCTTCGATGACGTCAACAAGTTCTACGAAGCGCCATTCCAGATGAAGGCCAACGGCGGAGTGTTCCTGATCGACGACTTCGGCCGCCAGCAGGTGCGCCCGCGCGACCTGTTGAACCGCTGGATCGTGCCGCTGGAGAACCGCATCGACTTTCTGACGCTGCACACCGGGCGCAAGATCGAAGTCCCGTTCGACGTGATGGTCGTGTTCTCGACCAACCTGCCGCCGCGCGACTTGGTGGACGAGGCTTTTCTGCGACGGCTGCGGCATAAGGTCGAGGTCGGCGACCCGACCTACGAAGAGTACCGCGGCATCTTCAAGCGCGTGGCCGAGGCCAAGGGCATCACCTACTCGGACAAGGGACTGGCCTACCTGCTGCAGGAGTGGTACATCAAGCGCAATCGCAAGATGCGCGCCTCGCATCCGCGCGATATGTGCGATCAGCTGTTGGATATCTCGCGTTACCTGAACGTCGAGCCGGAGATGAACAAGGATCTGCTCGACCGCGCGGCGGAGGCCTACTTCGTCGAGCTGTAGAAGGTTGTCGAAAAACGTCCGCCGGCGTTCAACCCCCACCCCTTACCCTCGCGACACCTGCACGCCC
>CAZMVJ010000103.1:0-10112 GCA_964569445.1 uncultured Anaerolineaceae bacterium
TTCGCCAGCCAGATGGCCGTGGCGATGATCCAGGCGGGAATCCCGCAGGAGCGGGCGCTGCCGACGATGCGCTACCTGGTCGGCCACAACCTTCTGTTCCTCGCCCTGGCGATGGCCAGCGGAAAGGCGACGGCCGATCCGGCACGCGACGTGGAGTACAGCAGCATCGTCACGGCCATGTGCCGCAACGGGACGGAGTTCGGCATCCAGGTCAGCGGCCTGGGGGATGCGTGGTTCACCGCGCCGGCGCCGACGGTCGAGGGCCTGTACCTGCCCGGATACTCTGCCGTCGATGCCGGTCTCGACATGGGCGATTCGGCGATCACCGAAACGGTTGGATGGGGCGCCTTCACCCTCGGCGGCGCGCCGGGGATCTTGCCCCTGGTCGGTGGTACGTTCGACGAGGCGCTGCGCGTGACCCGCGAAATGAGGAAGATCACGACGGCGGTCCATCCCACCTACCGCCTGCCGGCCCTCGGCTTCGAGGGGACCTCGGTCGGAATCGATATCCGCAAAGTCGTCCAGCTGAATCTGGCCCCGGTGATTGACACGGCCATCGCCCATCGCCAGGCCGGGCACCCGATCATCGGTGCGGGATTGACGCGGGCTCCGCTTGAGTGTTTTGTAAAGGCGCTGCGCGCTTTCGGCGAGAAGTACAAATCGCGCGAGCCTTCGATCCCGGTGGGGTAGAGGCGGCGAAGGATGGCCTCCGGATACGTGGTTCGTCCGAATCGATATTACGACTCGGTCTTCCTGATGGGCGTCAACCAGCGCCTGGCGCGCCTTCCGGGCGTCCAACAAACGGCCGTACTCATGGCCAGTGAACGGAACAAGACCCTGCTGGCCGAGATCGGGATCGACGGCGAATCGGTTCGGGCGGCCGGTCCCAACGATCTGCTTGTCGCCGTGATCGGCGACAGCCCGGCGATCGTGGAGGCGGCCCTGGCCGGGTTGGACGATGCGCTCCAGACCGTCCAGGCTGGCACGGCGCTGTCGGACCTGCACACGTTCGAAGACGGCCTGCGAGCCGAGCCGGGGGCGAATCTGGCGCTGCTCACCATCCCGGGAGGCTACGTCTACCGCGAGGCACTCCTGGCGCTCGACGCCGGCCTGAACGTATTCATCTTCAGCAGCAACGTCCCGGTCGAGGACGAGCGGCGCCTCAAGCAACACGCCCGCGAGCGCAACTTGCTGGTGATGGGGCCCGATTGCGGGACCAGCATCCTGAACGGGGTGGGCTTGGGGTTCGCCAACGCCGTCCGCCGAGGGACGATCGGAGCGATCGGCCCCTCGGGGACAGGGCTGCAGGAGTTCACGTGCCAGATCCACAACGCCGGACTGGGGATCTCGCATGCCATCGGTACCGGGAGCCACGACTTGTCGGACGAGATCGGCGGGATCACCAGCCTGATGGCGCTGGAGAAGCTCGAGGCGGACCCGCGCACCGACGTCATCGCCGTCATTGCCAAACCTGCCGGTCCCACCACGCGCACCCGTCTGGTGGAGCGCTTGCGGGCCTGCAAGAAGCCGGTGGTGGCGTGTGTGATTGGGCCGTCCGGGCTGAGGCCGGCGGATTCCGAGATCTCCTGGGCGAATACCATCGACGCCGCAGCCGAGGCCGCGATTCGGCTGAGTGGGAAGCGGACAGCCCCGACCGCGGGTCCGGATGGGCTCCAAACGGTCGGTCCGATCCGAGCGGCCTGGGCTCCGCAGCAGCGGTATGTGCGAGGCCTGTTCGCCGGCGGCACTTTCTGCTACCAATCGCAACAAATCCTGATCGACGCGGGGTTGGAGGTCCATTCCAACGCACCCTTGGATCCGGCAGGCCGCGTGGACCCCTTCCAAGCCGGCCGGGGCCACACGCTGATCGATATGGGAGACGAGGTCTTCACCCTTGGCCGACTCCACCCGATGATCGACGGCTCCTTGCGCCGAGAGCGAATCGTCACGGAAAGCGTCGATCCTTCGGTCGCTATCCTGCTCCTCGACTTCATTCTGGGACGGAATGCCTCTCCCACGCCGGTGAGCGACGTGCTGGAGGCGATCGTCGAGGGACAACAAATGCGGTCGAAGACGGCCGGCCGGCTGGCCGTGATCGCTTCTGTTTGCGGGACCGAAGAAGATCCGCAAGACCTGGGTCACCAACTGGAGTTACTGCGCCAGGCAGGAGTGCTCGTCTTCCACAGCAATGCGCGCGCCACGTCCTTCTGCCTCGAGCTGCTGAAGGCCGATGGAGGAGACAGCCATGGACCAGCGGCCAGATGACGTCCTAGATCAACCCCTGGTGGTGATCAATCTGGGGCTGAAGGGCTTCGCCGAGAGCCTCGAGCAGCAGGGCGTGGAAGTCGTCCAGGTCGACTGGATTCCACCAGCGGGCGGCGATGCGGAGATGCTGGACCTGCTCGACGAACTCCTGTGAATGGTCCGCATGTCCTCGGAGGCGAGGCCCTGCCGGAGGCCACCGCGGGCGCAGGCAGCACGTATAATCAATCGCGCGCCCCAGTAGCTCAAATGGATAGAGCAGGGCACTCCTAAGGCCAAGGTTGGGGGTTCAATTCCCTCCTGGGGCACCTGAATGGAAGAGGCCGCCCGGTCCGCCAGGACCGGGTTTTTCTCGGCGAGCGAGATGGAAGCCGAAGATATCCTTCAGCTCTTGCGGAAGAAGGCCAGCCGGCGCAACGTGCGCGGCATGGCCCGCTTTGGCATGTCGGCCCAAGGCCGCCTGGGCGTTTCGGTGCCCGAGATGCGCCGGATCGCCCGCCTCGCTGGGAAGGATCATCGGTTGGCCCTGGCGTTGTGGAAGACACGGATCGCCGAGGCCCGCATCGTCGCCTCGATGGTGGCCGAGCCGGACAAGGTCACGGCGCGCCAGATGGAAACGTGGGTCGTCGGCATCGACTCCTGGGACATCTGCGATCAAGTGTGCGGCAACCTGTGGGACAAGACTCCGCTGGCTTGGGGCAAGCTCCGGGCCTGGACCCGCCGGGAGGAGGAATTCGTCCGGCGCGCAGGCTTCGCGTTGATCGCGTATCTGGCGTGGCACGACAAGCAGGCCGCCGATGCGCGTTTTGTGGCCGTGCTGCCGCTGATCCGCCGGGGCGCCGTCGATGAGCGCAACTTCGTCAAGAAAGCCGTGAGCTGGGCCTTGAGGACCATCGGCAAGCGCAATCCGGCGTTGCGGCGGGAGGCTCTGAGCCTGGCCAAAGAACTGCGGCTGAGCAGCTCCCGCGCCGCCCGCTGGGTGGGGGCGGACGCCCTGCGGGAGTTGGCCCGACCTCGGTGACCGGCCAGTCAATGGCGAAGAGACCCTTTGGCCTCTGGTGCTTGACAGCCCCCCGGGCTTGTAGTACACTTGTTCTAGCACCAGTGGGAACTGCCAGCCTTAGACGGCCGCCCGGGCCGAACGAACCTTGACCCCCACTGGTAAGGAGAATCCCCATGTTTCACAAAGTCATCCTCGTTGGCAACCTCGGGCGCGATCCGGAGATGCGCTACACGCCCAGTGGCCAGGCCGTCACCAATCTGAACGTGGCGACCAACCGCACCTACACCGACAACGCCGGCAACCAGGTCAAGCAGACGGTCTGGTTCCGCGTCTCGGTGTGGGGCAAACAGGCTGAAGCGGCGCACCAGTATTTGCGCAAGGGGCGCCAGGTGCTGGTCGAGGGCCGGCTGAATCCGGACGACAACGGCAACCCACGCATCTGGAACGCCTCGGATGGGACGCCGCGCGCCTCGTTCGAAGTGACGGCCCAGACTGTGCAGTTCCTCGGTGGGCCGGGCGGTGACGCCGGCAGTGCGCCGACGGAAGAAGGCAGCGCCATGGGCCTGCCCGAGACCGAGGACGACATCCCCTTCTAGCGCCTCCCCGTGAGGCCGGCGGCCCCGGCGCGCCGTCGAAGGGTCGTCGGCCTCACGGCAATCTCCGAGGGACTCGCCATGACCACTCCACCCTCCAGCAGCGGAGCCAGTCCGAGCACGCCGGAGCCCTCCGCCAAACCCCCCGGCGCGACGCGCGTCCAGGTCCACCTGCCGGCGGGCCTGGAACCGATCTACAGCAATTTCGCCCTCATCACCAATTCCCCTTCGGAGATCGTCGTCGATTTCGCGCAAATCATGCCGCAGGTGGCGCAGGCCCGAGTTCGGGCGCGCGTCGTGATGACCCCGCTCAACGCCAAACTCGTCTTGAAGGCGCTGACCGATCACCTGGCGCGCTACGAGGCCCATTTCGGGGAGATCAAAGTCCCGGCCGGCGGAAGCCTGGCGGAGCAACTCTTCCGGCCGCCGCCGGGCGAACCGCCGTCGGATCGCGCTTCGTCGGGTCCGCCCACCCCGGAGGGGCATCCCGAAGGGGAAGGGGAAGCATGAACGATCTACGTTCGATCGGCGAAGGTGCCCTGCGCCACCTGGAAGAGAAGAACGTCGCGCGCGATCGCGCCCTGCAGACGTCCCGAACGCTGATCCGTCATTGTGCGCACGCCATCCGCGCCGTCCATCGCGGCGAGCGGCCTCTGGCGCAAGAACAGCTGGCGGAAGCGCAGCGACTTGCGGCGCTGCTGCGCGACGAACTCCGACCCTATCCCGACTTGTACTACGCCGGCTACACCCAGGATGCCCTCAAGGAGTATGCCGAGGCCAACCTGGTCGACGCGCTGGTGGCCGGCGAGCCCTACCCGGACCCCGCCGCGCTCGGCGTGGAGCCGGCCGCCTACCTGGCCGGGCTGGGCGAAGCGGCCGGCGAACTCCGCCGGCGCACGCTGGATGTGCTGCGCCACGACCAACTGGCCGAGGCCGAGCGGCTGCTGGCGGCGATGGACGACATCTACGACTTGCTGGTGACCGTCGACTATCCGGATGCCATCACCGGCGGCCTGCGGCGGATCACCGACATGGTGCGCGGCGTCGTCGAACGAACGCGCGGCGATCTGACTACCACCCACCAACAGCAGGCCCTCAAAGCGGCGCTGCGGGACGTCGAAGCCAAGCTCGGTCGTCCCTGAATCGGGGGCGCGTTCCCCCGAGCCGGCGCTTTCCGCTCCCATGACACGCAAACCGCAATCGTCCGCCGCATCGGCTCGAACCGTGCGGGCGTCGGAGATCGGGAGCTACCTCTACTGCCGGCGAGCCTGGTGGTATCAGCGGCAGGGGCAGGCCGGGACGCCGTCCGCCGCGCGCGAATCCGGTCTGGCGTGGCACCGCCTCCATGGGCGGCGGGTCCTCCTGGCGAGCGCTATGCGCATCGTCGGGTGGCTCCTGATCCTCCTCGCCGCCGCGGCCGCGGCGGTCGTCGCCGCGCAAGGCCTGATCGGCTGACGCATGCCGTACCTTGTCTTCCTGCTGCTGGTTTTCGGCCTGCTGCTGTTAGGGCTCGCCCGACGCACGCGCCTCGCCACCGGTCTTCCGCCGGGCCGTATCGTTGCCCTGGACACGCTTGGCCCTCGGCGAGCCGGCGAGTCGCTGTACGACCCGGTGCTCGACCTCGCCGGACGGCCGGACTACCTGGTCGAACAGGGCGAGCGGCTGATCCCCGTGGAAATCAAGTCCGGCCGGTCGCATGCTGGGCCGCGGACGTCGCACCGCCTTCAGCTGGCGGCCTACTGCCGCCTGGTCGAGTCGGTCTACGCCCGGCGCCCGCCGTATGGAATCCTGCAGTACGCCGATCAGGCGTACGCCATCGCCTACACCCGGGAGCTGGAGGAAGAACTGACGCGAACGTTGGAATCGATGCGGGCCGATCTCGGCCGGTCGCTGGACCGCTCGCACGCGTCGCCTGAGCGGTGTCGCGCCTGCGGCTTTCGAGAGGACTGCGATCAGGCGTTGGCTTAGGAGCTTCCCGCGAGCTTCGAGCTCGCGGGAAGCTGGGAGCGGACCCGTCCGCTATAATCTCCAACGATGACCCCCGCTGCCATGGTCCCGCGGCGGTTCGCCGTCGCGGCGCACCCGAAGATCGAAGACGCCGCCTCCCTGGCGGTGGAAATCGCCGCCTTCCTCACCGAGCGCGGCGCGGCGGCACGGCATGGCGCCCTCCAGGAAGAGGACCTCGCCGACCGGCTGCGACAGGGGGCCTTCGACATGTTGATCGCCCTGGGCGGCGACGGCACCATGCTGCGGGCCGGGCATTTGTGCGCGGCCAGCCAGGTGCCGATCCTCGGAATCAACCTCGGCCGATTGGGTTTCCTGACCGAAGCCCCCCCGGATCAGTGGCGGCCGGTGCTGGAACGAATCCTGGTCGGTGACTACTGGATCGAACGGCGCATGATGCTGCGAGCCGAACATCAGACGGTCGACGGCCGGCCGCGGTCGAAATGGGAAGTCCTCAACGAGTGCGTCGTGGGCCGCGGCGAGATCGCCCGGCCGGTGCGGCTGACGGCCGAGATCGACGGCCGCTACCTGACGACCTACGTCGCCGACGGTGTCATCGCCGCCACGCCGACCGGCTCGACCGCCTATGCGCTGGCCGCCGGCGGGCCGATCCTGCCCCCGACCTTGCGCAACATCCTGTTGGTGCCGGTGGCGCCTCACCTCTCGGTGGACCGGGCGATCATCCTGGACGAAGGGTCGTCGGTGCGGCTGACGATCCATACCGACCATCCGGCGACGTTGAGCGTCGACGGCCGCCCGCCGGAACGAATCGCTGACGGCGAATCGGTGACCGTGCGGGCCAGCGAACACTCGGCCAGCTTCGTGCGCGTCCAGGACCCGGGCTACTTCTATCGAAATCTGACCTCGCGCATGAGTCAGAATCCTTCCGCCGGAGCCGATCTTTGACCGAAGCTGAGCTCTTCTGTATCAACCATCCCACCGTTGCCACCCAGTTGCGCTGTAACCGCTGCAGCAAGACCATCTGCAGCAAGTGCGCCGTGCGGACGCCAGTCGGCTATCGCTGCCGCGAATGTGTCCGCGAACAGCAGCACGTGTTCGAGACGGCATCGACGATCGACTACGGAATCGCGTTCGCCATTTCCGGCATTGCCGGATTTCTTGCAGCGGCGCTGCTTGCCCTCGTTCTTGGCGCAATACCCTTTGGCGGATTTCTGGGCCTTTTCGTGGCGCCAGCCGTTGGCGGAGGGATGGCGGAAATCGTGCGCCGTGCCGTCCGTGGACATCGCGGCCGGCATTTGCCGACAGCCGCCGCAGCCGGCGCAATCCTGGGCGCGCTGCCGTTCATCTTGGGTGGCCTGATCGCGTTCGTTGGGGGTTTACGCGGCCTGCAAGGCTTCGGATGGGGGGCCCTCGCCCTGCTGTGGCCATCCGTTTACGCTTTTCTGATCGTGAGCACTCTCTACTGGCGGCTGCGCGGAATCCGCGTGTAAGGAATAAGGAAGAAACCGGGTTCGTCCAAGGCCCGGTTTCTCGAGGCCATGCTCCAAACGCTCCGCATTCGCGACTTCGCCATCATCGCCGAGCTTGAGCTGTCGCTGGCGGGAGGGTTCGTCGTCTTCACCGGCGAGACCGGCGCCGGGAAGTCGATCATCGTCGATGCGGTTCAGCTCGTCCTGGGAGGGCGGGCCGACGCTGCCGCCGTGCGCGAAGGTGCGGATACGGCGCTGGTCGAGGGGGCCTTCGTCCTGCAAGGTCCGTCCGGCCGGGCGGCCGAGGCCTTGCTCGAACGTGAGGGGCTGCGCGACGAACCCGGTCGGGTCGTCCTGGCCAGGGAGGTCCGGCGGGAGGGACGCAGTACGGCCCGCGTCAACGGCCGGACGGTAAGCCTGGCGTTGCTGCGCGACGTCGGCGAGCTGCTGGTGGATGTCCATGGTCAATCGGAACATCTCAGCCTGCTGCGCGTGCGCGAGCACCTGGCTCTGCTCGATCGCTACGCCGAAGACGAATCGCAGCGCCAGGCTTTCGCCGCGGTGTATCAGTCGCTGGTGAAGGTGCGCCAGGAACTGGAGATGCTCCGCCAGGGTGAACGCGACGCCGCCCGCCGCGCCGAGATGCTCGCCTTCGCCATTCAGGAGATCGAGGCGGTCAAGCTGCGACCCGGGGAGAAGGCGGTGCTGCAGGAGGAGCGGGTGCGCCTGGCGAACGCCGAGCGCCTGGCCGAGTTGGCGACGCAGGCGCTGACGGCGCTGGATGAGGGCGGCGAGCCGCGGCCGGCGGCGATGGAGCTGATCGGCCAGGCGGTGCACGCCGCCGGCGAGCTGGGGAAACTCGATCCGTCGCTGACGAGTCTGGCCGCCGAGTTGCAGGGCGTGGAAGAGCAGGTGGCCGAGGCCGCCCGCCGGTTGCGCCGCTATCGCGACTCGCTCGAGTCCAACCCGCGCCGGCTCGAGCAGGTCGAACAACGGCTGGCCGCCCTGCACGATCTGGAGCGCAAATACGGCGAAGGTGAGGAAGCGGTGCTGGACCACCTCGACCGATCCCGCCAGGAGCGCGAGTCGATCGCCGGGGCCGGCGAGCGAATCGCGGCGCTTGCGGGAGACGAGGCCGAAGGCCTCGATCGCCTCGGGCGGCTTGGCTCCGACCTCTCCCAGATGCGCCGGGAGGCCGCCGGGAAATTGAGCCGGGGCATCGAGACCGAACTGAAGGACCTGCAGATGGCGGGGGCGCGCTTCGCCGTCGATCTGCATTGGGACGACGAACCGACCGGCGCTCCGGCCGACGGCCGGCGAGTGGCCTTTTCACGCACCGGGCTGGACCAGGCCGAGTTCCAGGTGGCGCCCAATCCGGGGGAAGGGCTGAAGCCGCTGGCCAAGATCGCCTCCGGCGGCGAGACGTCGCGCTTGATGCTCGGCTTGAAGGGCGTCCTGGCTCGCGCCGACCAAACGCCGACACTGATCTTCGACGAGATCGATCAGGGGATCGGCGGGCGCGTCGGCGGCGTCGTGGGGGAGAAGTTGTGGCGCCTGGCGCGCAACCACCAGGTGCTGTGCATCACCCACCTGCCTCAATTGGCCGCCTTCGGCGATCAGCACTTCCGCGTCGAGAAAGTGCAGCGCGGCGGGCGGACCTTCACCACCGTCGGCCCGCTGACGGCCGAAGAGCGTCTGGCGGAGTTGGCGCAGATGCTCGGCGGCGGCGGCGAGGCGAACCGGCAAAGTGCTGCCGGGCTCATCGGCGTGGCGGAGAAAGCGAAGACCGCGTAAAACCGGGCCGAAGCCCGCAGCGGCGATCGGTCCGGCTCAGCCCGCCGCGATTCCGGCCTCCCTGCGGATCTGCAGCTGCAGACGGCGTGAACTTCCAGCGCCTATCCCCCGTTTGACGATGCGGGACGGCAAGCAGACGGCGAACTTCGAGGCGAGTCGAGAAATCGAGCGGCTGACCGGGCGGGCCTCGGGCCGCGTTCGGCCACGAGATGGTAAGCCGAATCGGGACAAGCAGACCAGGACGCGCCATTTACTGCCGGCCCCGCCTCGATATAATACGGATGAGACCAGTCCGTTTCGGGCAAGGCCACTTTACGGCGGGGACGAATGCGAATCGCGCGAGATATCATCGAACCCCAATTGGTGATCGAAGGCGCCGGCGTGCTGCTGCGGCGGTCCTTCGGACCGAGCCGCGCCAATCCCTTCGATCCTTTCCTGCTCTTCGATCACTTCGCCTTCAACGACCCGATCGAGGGGCCGATCGTCGGCTTCCCGATGCATCCCCACCGCGGCATCGAGACCGTCACCTACATGCTCGAAGGCAGCGTACGGCACCGGGACAGCCTGGGCAACGCCGGGGTCATCGGCCCGGGGGACGTGCAGTGGATGACGAGCGGCCGCGGCATCATGCACGAGGAGATGCCGCGCCGCGGGCCGCAGGGGTTGGTCAACGGGTTTCAGTTGTGGGTCAACCTGCCGGCGGCGCTCAAGATGAGCCAGCCCCGCTACCAGGAGATCGCCGCGGCGGGGCTTCCGGTGGTGGAGAAGGATGGCGCCCGGGTCCGGCTGGTCGCCGGCGAATTCGAAGGCGTGGCCGGCCCGGTGACGGACATTGCCGCGCAGCCGATCTACGGGGAGGTGGCGCTGGCTCCAGGAGCGCAGGTGACCTTGCCTGTGCCGGTAGGGCACACGGCGGTGGCCTACGTCTTCGAGGGGAATGTCACCTTTGGGGCCAATGGCCCTTCGACTTCGCTCAGGGCGCCACAGGTTGTCCCGGCGGTGCGCATGGTCGTTCTGGGGGAAGGT
>CAZMVJ010000104.1:0-9998 GCA_964569445.1 uncultured Anaerolineaceae bacterium
AGCGAGGAGCAAGGGTGAAACGGTGGTGTAAGAGACCACCGGCGGTCCCAGCAATGGGCCGGCCAGGCAACCCCCACCCGGAGCAAGGCCAAGCAGGGGCGAGGAGCTGCCCGCTCCGTTCGAGCCCCGGGTAGGCTGCTCGAGCCCGGCGGTAACGTCCGGGCGCAGATAGATGATCGCCCAGGCGCGGCAAAGGCGGGACGAAAGCCCTGAGCGGAGCGCTCCGAGCTTGGCGAGGAGCGCAAAGTCGAAGGGCCGTAAACCGCTGGTCGCGCCGGACAGAACGCGGCTTACAGGCTGACCCCCGGTCGATGACCTCCCCGCGAGCTCCAAGCTCGCGGGGAGGTTGAGTTCACCCCGGCAGCACGAATCGTTCGAAGAATCCCCACATCTCGCGGTTGGCGTCGATGACATCCGTCCACGGACCGAGAATCGTCTCCAGGGTTCCCGGCACGCCGCCGGGCCAAACGTGGCCGGCGCCCGTCAGACGCCACAGCTCAACATCGCCACCCGGCGCGCAATCGGGATAAACCAGGTGCGTCGCGGTATGCGCCGGAGCAGCGGCGTCGGCCTGGCCCTGGCGGGTCTCGACGATGTCCGCGATGGAGCCGCAGCCGTTGTTCTCTCGCCATTTCGACAAGACGGCCTCCACCGGGACATGGTCGACACGACTCGTCGTCAGGGGGAAGGGCGGGCCGAGCCCGCCGTTGTAGAGCGCTCGCGGATCGTCGAGGCTGTGAATGTGGAGCAGCGGGATCGGTCGCCCCGGCGCGAAGGTTTCCAGATTCATGGCGCCTGCCACCGGGGCGATCGCCGCCACCAGGTCGGGCGCCTCGGCCGCCACGCGATAGGCCATCATGGCGCCGTTGGATAGACCGGTGGCGTAGACACGTGAAGCGTTGATGGGGGTCGCACGCGCCAGATCCACCATGAGCGCGCGAACGAACCCGACGTCATCCACGGCGTTGTCTTGGGCGTACCCGCAACATCCTCCGGCATTCCACGTCAGCAAGTAGCCCCCGAAGCGACCCGTCCCTTCCGGATAGACGGCGATGAAGCCGGCTTCGTCCGCCAGCGCGTCCATCCGGCTGTAATCCTCCTGCCCCTGGGCGTTCCCGCCTCCGCCATGGAAGTTGAGAATCACAGGGAGGGGATCGCCGGAGGCCGCCTGCGGAGGAAGGTGGACGAGGTAACTGCGCTCGCGCCCATCGTGTTCGAGCGTTCGACGAAAGGTGCCGGGAGGCAGCTGTTGGTCTCCGCTCGAGACGGAGGCCGCGCTGGGTGCCCGTGCACAGGCGAGGGCGGCAATCACACACACCACAACAGGGATGCGCCAGGCCATGCTGCTCCTCAAGGCGTGCCGGGGCGGATCCCCGGGGACTCGGCTCTACCCTAGAAGTCCGGCCGGAAACTTCCGGCGGGCGAGACCGTCCTGGGATGATGCCATCGATGGACGCACATCCTTGCCCCTTTCCTGGGATCGCACATCAGGAAACATGCCATGCAAAGGAATTTTCTCCCACCGATCCCCGTTTGGGGCACTTGCCGGCCGGACTTCTAGACTACCGGAGGACAGGCGCGAAAGTCGCGAGGGGAGGCAGGGCGGTCGGGACCGAGGGATCGAACGGCGGCGAGCCCGGCTCAACCGGCCGCTGGATGGGGGACCGCCGCGGCCGCCATCACCTCGGCGAAGTCCGGCTCCCAACCGGCCGGCGAATACTCCCCGGTGGTCGGGTCCTGACGGTAATCACCGGCGATCTTCCGGCGCGCGATCTGGTCGAGGGCGTCGATGAAGCGGTCGACTTCGTCGAGGGTGTTGTACAACCCGAAGGACATTCGCACCATCCCCGGCATCTCGCGTTTGTCGTGGGCGACCATGCGGTCGCGGACGGCGCGCGACTCGTCATCCGTCAGTCCGAGCAGCCGCAGCACGTAGGGGTGGGCGCAGAAGCAGCCGCTGCGCACGCCGATCCCGTGTTCGTACCCCAGGACAGCCGCCACCAGGAAGTGGGACGTCCCGTCGAGCTGGAAAGGGATCGCCCCGAGCCGTTCGGAGGCCGTCGCCGGGCGCGAGTCGCCGAAGATACGGATGCCCGGGATCTCGCCCAGCCGCCGCAAGGCGTGGGCCGTGAGCTCCGCCTCATGGCCAGCGATGGTCTCCATCCCGATTTTCGCCAGTTGCTGCAAGGCCAACCCCAGCGCCACGGCGCCGACGACATTCGGGCTGCCGGCCTCCTCCCGGTCGGGTGGCTCGGCCCAGACGACCTCGTCCAGGGTGACTACCTCAACCGTGCCCCCGCCGCGTTCCTCGGGGTCACCCTGCTCGAAGATGTCCCTTCGGCCGACGAGGGCGCCGGTCCCGAAGGGCGCATAGAGCTTGTGGGCCGAGAGGGCAACGAAGTCGAAATGCTCCGGATCGTCCAACGGTCGCATGCGAATCGCGCGGTGGGGTGCGAGCTGGGCGGCGTCGATAGCGATCCAGGCCCCGGCGGCATGGGCCTTGGCCGCCAGGCGATCGATCGGATTGAGGTAGCCGGTGACGTTGCTGGCGCCGGCGACGGTCACCAGGCGCACCCGCCCGCGGTTCGCTTCCAGCAGGCGATCGAAATCGGCCTCGTCCAGGCGGCCGTCCGGAAGGACGGCGGCATGCAGCACCGGGGCGACCCCGCGGAAAGGCAGGTCATCCGAATGATGCTCCATCTCGGTCGTCAGCACGACCTCGCCCGGCTGGAAAGGCAGGCGCCGGGCGAGTTTGTTCAGGGCATCGGTTGTGTTCTTGCCGAAGAGACAGACGTACTCACCGGGATCGGCCCCGAGGAAACGCAGTACCCCGAGGCGAGCCTCCTCGTAGGCCCAGGTTGAAAGCTGCGACTTGAAGCCCGTGCCGCGGTGGACGCTGGCGTAGTTGTCGAGGAAGGCGACGACTCCGTCGCGCACGACCTTGAGCGGCGGGGTCGAAGCGGCGTTGTCGAAGTTGATGTAGCGGCGCATGCCGCCCGCGAGAACCGGCACTTCGACCTCGGTGCCGACAAACTGGTCGCGAAGTGCCATCCCATGTTTATCCCGGATCACGGGTCAACCTCCACATCTGGGGGTAGGAGAAAAGTACCGATCATTGGACTGGACCCTGCTTGTTGCGCATACCCAAAATCGTGTATATACTGTGGGCAATTGTGGGCTGGAGTGGTGCAATGTGGGACGCCGGAGAAAGCCGGCGTCTTGCATGCCTGGAGACCGTTAGAACTAATGTTCCTGGGCCAGTACGACCACGCGATCGATGTCAAGGGCCGGTTGACGATCCCCGTCCGGTTCCGGCCGGCGCTTGCCACCGGCGCCTACGTGACCCAGGGTTTCGATCGGAACCTCGTCGTTTATACCATGGAGAGTTTTCAGCGGCTGGCGGCGCGGGCGAATCTCCTCACCACCACCGACCCCGAAGCCCGCGCCGTCCGCCGCGTCCTCTTTGGCGGCGCCACCGAAGTCAGTCTGGATTCGGTGGGCCGCATTCTGCTGCCGGAGTTCCTTCGCCAGTACGCAGGCCTTGAGACCGAGACCGTCCTTGTTGGTGCCGGGGAGTACTTCGAAATCTGGGGCGCCGCCGTCTGGGCCGGGGAACAACGCAGCGTGACCGACCCCGAGTCCAACGCCAAGCGCTTCACGGCTTTCGACCTTTCCTCGGGGTAGTCCATGAGCGCGTCGCTCTCCGACGCGGGCCCTGGACCGCAGCACGCCCCGGTACTTTACCAGCAGGTCCTTGCCGCCCTGGAACCGCGGGCGGGGGGCCACTATATCGACGGGACCCTGGGTGGGGGCGGCCACGCGCGAGGAATCCTCGAGGCCGCTGGACCCGACGGTGAGCTCCTCGGGCTGGATCGAGATCCCCAAGCGCTCAAGTTGACGGCCGCCAGGCTCGAGCCGTTCGGAGGGCGGGTGCATCTGCGGCAGGCCACCTTCGCCGAGATGACCTTTCACGCCTCGGCGCTGGGTTGGAGGCGGGTCGACGGAATCCTGCTCGACCTCGGACTGTCGTCGATGCAGCTTGACGATCCGGCGCGCGGCTTCTCGTTTCGCTTCGAAGCTCCGCTCGATATGCGCTTCGATCCGGCTCAGCGCCTGACAGCGGCCGAGATCGTCAACAGCTGGCCGGAAGACGAGCTGGCCGAGGTGCTGCGGGATTACGGCGAGCAGCCGGGGGCCGGACGGGTGGCGCAGGCGATCATCGCCGCGCGGCCGATCCGCACGACGACCGAGCTGGCGGGGGTCGTGGTGCGGGCTGCCGGCCGCAGCCGCAGTGGAGTGCATCCGGCGACGCAGACTTTCCAGGCGCTGCGCATCGCCGTCAACGAAGAGCTGGAAGCGCTGGAGCGGGGCCTGGAAGCGGTGCCCGGTCTGCTGGAGGAGGGCGGGAAGCTGGTGGTCATCTCGTTCCACTCGTTGGAGGACCGGCTGGTGAAGCGCTTCCTGCGCCGCGAGGAGAGGGATTGCGTCTGCCCGCCGCGCCAGCCGGTGTGCACGTGCGGCCACCAGGCGACGCTGGTCGTTCCGGTGCGCCGGCCGATACGCCCGGAAGCGGCGGAAACGCGCGCCAATCCGCGGGCGCGCAGCGCTCGGATGCGCTTTGGAGAACGGTTGGGCGCGGCACGATCCTTGCATAAAAGGAATAGGGTCGGGAGCAGCAGGTGAGGAAAGCGCGAACACAGGCCTTTCGCCAGGCACCCTGGAGGAATTTCCGGCAGTCCACCGGCAACACGTTGCTCGGTCTGGTGGCGTTGCTGGTGCTCGCCGGGATGTACCTGGCGGTCAACGGCCGCCTGGCCGACGCCGGGCGTGAACTGCTGACCCTCGAAGGCCGGCGGGCCGATCTGCTGCGGGAGACGACGATCCTCGCCTCGCAGCTGGCCGATCTCACTTCGCCGGAACGCCTGCTCGAACGCGCCTCCTCGATGGGCTTTCACCCCGCCCACGCCAAGGACACCGAGTACGTCGTGATCGAGGGATACACCCCGCCGGCTGCCTTTCGCGCGCCGGCGCCGCTCGGCAGCCCGGTGCAACCCTCGGGAGGGCTTTCTCCGGCCTACACCGAGACTCTGGCGGAGTGGGTCCTGCGCACGGTCGAAATGGTGCGAGGCGGCTGATGGAGAGCCAGGGGTTCCGCCGCGGCCGCGTCACCTCCCTGATGATCGCCATGGCGGTCGTCGCCGGCGGGTTGGTAGTGCAGCTGATCCGGGTCCAGTTCGGCCCGTACGCGCCGGTCTTCGATGCCCGCGCCCGGGCCGGCCACGGCCGCACCGAGCGCGTCACGCCTGCCCGTGGCCTGATCTATGACCGAGATGGAGTGCTTCTGGCGACCAACGGAACCATGTACTACGTCGAGATCGAGCTCCGCCAACTGAATGACACCAGCCGCCGCGAGATCGCTTCGGTCCTTTCGAAGCTGCTCGTCCTGCCGATGGACGACCTGGTGGCGCAGTTGACCTACGACTGGATCGCCAACGGGCAGCTCCGCATCCGGCTGACTCGTCAGGATTCGCGCGTCGGCCGCCTGCCGATTCGCTTGGATCCGACCGTCGCCAGCGTCCTGCGCGATTTCCTGGCCGATCCGCTGGCGCCCGACCTCTCCGGGTTGGACCTGGTACCGACCTCCAGCCGCCATTATCCGAACGGCACGCTGGCGGGCCACGTCCTGGGCATCGTCAACCAGGAGGGCGAAGGCTTCTTCGGGGTCGAGGGGTACTACGACGACTGGCTGGCGGGCAAGTCGATCACCGTCGAGCGCACCTTCCTCCCGCCGGACGCCAAGCTCGAGCCCGATCCCCCGGCTGGCGTCAATCTGGTGCTGACGATCGACGCCGACATTCAGGAGCTGGCGGAGATCGCCCTCGGCGAGGCGATCGAATCGTCGCAGGCGGAAGCCGGGCAGGTGCTCATCATGGACCCGCGCAACGGCGAGATCCTGGCGATGGCGGCCTATCCCAGCCTCGATCCGAACCACTACGAACCGTGGTTGGTGAGGGCCGAAGAGGACGAAGCCGGCATCACGCCGGCCGTGGCGGCGCAATATGAGCCCGGCTCGACCTTCAAAGTGCTGACGATGGCGGCGGCGCTGAGCGCCGGCGCCGTCCGGCCGGATGACGTCTTCGTCGATACCGGCGTGATCGAGGTCGGCGGCGTCCCGATCCGCAACTGGGATTTCGGCGCATGGGGCCCGCAGACGATGATCGGCTGCATGCGGTATTCGCTCAATGTCTGCCTGGCCTACGTCGCCTCGCAGAAACTCACCGCCGCGCCTTTCTACTCCTACCTGACCGAGTTCGGCATCGGCCAGCTCACCGGGATCGATCTGGCCGGAGAAGTCGCCGGGCAACTGCGCACGCCGCGCCACCCGGAGTGGACCGAGTCCGACCTGGGGACGAATGCCTTCGGCCAGGGCGTCTCGGTGACGCCGATTCAGCTGATCACCGCCGCTTCGGCCGTCGCCAACGGCGGGGCGATGGTTCAACCCCACGTCGTGCGCGAGGTCGCCAGCCCGCAAGGGACGTATCGGCCCAAGCCGGTCGTGCTCGGCCGGCCGATCACGCCCGAGGCGGCCCACACGCTCACGCAGATGTTGGCTCTGTCGCTGGAGGGCGAGACGCGGCGGGCGACGATCGTCGGCTACCAGCTCGCCGGCAAGACCGGCACGGCGCAGATCCCCGGCGAAAAGGGCTACGACCCGAAGTGGACGATCGCCTCCTTCCTCGGATGGGGGCCGGTCGAGGATCCGCGTTTCATCGTCCTCGTTCGATTGGACAAGCCGGAGACCTCCCCGTGGGGATCTGTGGTGGCGGCACCCGTCTTCCAGGAAGTGGTCGAGCGGCTCGTCGTGCTCCTCGAGTTGCCCCCCAACCAGGCCGTGCCGATGGCGGCCGCAGGTGGCTGAGATGCCGGCGCCGCGCCTCACTTTCGAGCTGGCGATCGAAGCCCTGACCGGGTGGGTCGGGCGCGGGCCCGGCGCGCCGGTGCGGGCCGCCGTCATCGATTCGCGCGAGGTCATCCCGGGGACCCTCTTCTTCGCCCTCAAGGGGGACCAGGTCGACGGCCATGACTTCCTGGCCCAGGCCTTCGAGCGAGGGGCGCGGGCCGCCCTAGTCGAGCGCGACCACCTGGGACCCTGGCCGGTGGTCGACCTGCGTCGACCGCTGCCGCAGGATTTCACGCTCCCCGACGTTTGCCTCTTGCGCGTGACGAACGTACTGGCGGCGCTGCAGCAGACCGCTCGCTACTGGCGTTCGCGCCTGACGGTCCATGTCATCGGC
The DNA here is from genome assembly GCA_964569445.1 of uncultured Anaerolineaceae bacterium. Taxonomy (GTDB): domain Bacteria; phylum Chloroflexota; class Anaerolineae; order Anaerolineales; family E44-bin32; genus DATEVL01. Next base: position 7,296 of record CAZMVJ010000104.1, read on the forward strand.
ATCACCGGCAGCCTGGGGAAGTCGACCACTAAGGAAGTCGCCGCCGAGCTGCTCGAACGAAGGTTCCGCACCCTGCGCAACCTCGGCAACCTCAACAACGAGATCGGCCTGCCGCTGACGGTCCTCAAGCTGACCGGCGATCACAGCCGGGCCGTGCTGGAGATGGGCTTCTACGTGCCGGGGGAGATCGCCCTGTTGTGCGACATCGCCCGGCCGCAGGTCGGCGTGATCACCAATATCGGCCCGGTGCATCTGGAACGGGCCGGCACGATGGAGGCGATCGTATCGGGGAAGGCTGAGCTTGTCGAAGCCCTGCCGCCGGCCCCCGAGGGGGTCGCCATCCTCAATTACGACGACGAGCGCGTGCGGGCCATGGCCGTTCGAACCCGGGCGCGTGTGTTCACCTACGGCTTGAGCGCGCAGGCCGACTTGTGGGCCGATCAGATCGTCGGCCTCGGCCTGGATGGGGTGCGCTTCGCCCTGCATCACGGGCGCGAGCACGAGCACATCCGCGTGCCGATGCTCGGCCAGCATTCGGTGCATACGGCGCTGCGGGCGGCGGCCGTCGGCCTGGTGGAAGGGATGTCGTGGGAGGAGATCCTGGCCGGGCTGCAGTCGAGCCACGCCCAATTGCGCTTGGTGGCCGTGGCCGGGCCGGGCGGATCGATCCTGCTCGACGACACCTACAACGCCGCGCCCGAGTCGACCATCGCTGCCCTCAACCTGCTGGCCGAGCTCGAAGGACGCCACCTGGCCGTGTTGGGCGACATGCTCGAGCTGGGAGCCTATGAGGAGGCCGGCCACCGCATGGTCGGGGCGCGGGCGGCTGGGGTCGCCGACGAGCTGGTGACCGTTGGCAGCCGGGCGCGCTGGATCGCCGAGGAGGCGATCAAGGCCGGATTGCCGGCCGGGCACGTCATCCACTTTGAGGCCATCGCTCCGGCCATCGACGCGCTGCGCCGCCGCATCGGCGCCGGGGATGTGGTGCTGGTCAAGGGCTCGCGCGGGATGCGGATGGACCAGATCGTCGACTCGCTGGCCGAGGGAACGTCATGATCGGCGAATCGGCGATGGCGCTCTCGCTCGGCGGGATCACCTTCCTGCTGGCCGTCATCTGGGGCGGACCGTTGATCCAGGTGCTGCGCCGGCTGGGCATCGGCAAGAAGATCCGCATCGAGGGACCGGAACGGCACGTCACCAAGCTCGGGACGCCGACGATGGGCGGCTGGCTGATCGTGATCTCGGTGTTGACGGTCACCGTCGTCCTCAATCTGGTCTCGCTGCTGAGCGAACTGACCGTCCTGGGCCAGTCGATCCTGCTGCCGACGTCGGTCATGCTGGCCTTCGCCATCCTGGGGGCCGTCGACGACTACCAGGGGGTGAGGGGCGCACGGCGCGGCGAAGGGATGCGCGCCCGCACCAAGCTTCTGTGGCAGATCGTCCTGGCTGGCGGCGCCGCCATCGTCCTCAAGTACGGGCTGCAGGCCCCCGAGCTGTTCCTGCCCAACTACCCGGAGGGGATCAACCTGGGGCTCTGGTACATCCCGATCGCCATGTTCATCATCGTCGCCTCGACCAACGCCGTCAATCTGACCGACGGACTCGACGGCCTGGCCGGGTTGATCGCCGCCACCGCTTTCGTCGCCTACGGCGCCATCGCCATGCTGCAGGGCCAGGCCTTCCTGGTGCGCTTCTGCTTCACCGTCGTCGGCGCCGTTTTCGCCTTCCTTTGGTACAACGTCCATCCGGCCGAGATGTTCATGGGCGACACCGGCTCGCTCTCGCTCGGCGCCACCCTGGGCGTCGTGGCGCTGATGACCGGCCAGTGGATCCTGCTGCCGGTGATCTTCATCATCCCCGTCAGCGTCGTCCTGAGCGTCATCCTGCAGATCGGCTATTTCAAAATCACGCGCGGCCGTCGGCTGTTCAAGATGGCGCCGCTGCAGCACCACTTCGAACTCATCGGCTGGAGTGAAACCCAGGTCGTCCAGCGGTTCTGGCTCGTGGCGCTGCTGAGCGCCATGATCGGAGTCGCACTCGCGTTGTTAAGAGGGAGTTGAGACATGGATACAGGAATGCTGTGGTTCGACGATGGTCCGCAGGTGCTGAAGGACAAGGTGGCGCGTGCCGTGTCGTTCTACGCCACCAAGTACGGGCGCAGCCCGACCGTATGCCTGGTGCATCCGGTGACCACCGGCGGCGCCGAGGTCGGGGCGATCTCCGGCGTGGTCCTGCGCGAGACGCACGCCATCCTCCCCAACCACTTCCTGGTGGGGATCGAGGAGCTTCCGGCGCAGGCCGCTGAGTCGAAGCGCGGCCGCAAGCCTCGACCGGCCGAAGGTCCCCAGCCGGAGCCCCGAGCCGAAGCCCCGAGCGTAGCGAGGGGGCAGCGAGGGGGAAGTCGAGGGACGGCCGCGCGCAGGAAGGCCGCCTGAGGCAGGGATGTGGCCGAATGGCGCGGTCGACGGGTGGTCGTCGTGGGGTTCGCTCGTCAGGGCAAGGCCGTCGCCCGCCACTTTGCCGACCGGGGAGCGAGCGTGGTGATCACGGATCTGCGTTCAGCGGATGAGCTTGCCTCGGCTGTGGAGGAACTCGCCGGTTCGCCGGTCGAGTTCGTCCTGGGCGTCCATCCCAACGAACTCGTCGACGGCGCCGACCTGCTGTGCCTGTCCGGCGGGGTTCCCGCCGATCTGCCGCTGGCAC